>NZ_CP071407.1:0-300000 GCF_022647325.1 Pantoea deleyi | reverse complement strand
TCATTGGTTGCGTTTGCGTTTTGTGCATTCAAACTATCAATACGGACTTTATCCGTCATCATATCTCTCCTACAACCGAAACGGTCAAAGCGTCCCAGTTGAATAAATGAATGGTAAAAAGGGTCTGTGTTTAAAGCGCGGCCAATATAGGGTTTTTTAAGGTCCGACTCAATCTTTAATTTTATCGGTGAAAAAGAGATTCTTTGTTATAGGAATCAATCAGTTGTTGAGTTTCTGACCGGATGTATTGCATAGGCTTTAAAGGCATGTTTCCAATAAGTGGCGTAAAAACACCAGCTTACCCGGCTCAGGCCGCGTCAGATCAAAGATAATAATCTGTGTAAACAGCTGTTTCCGGAGAAAAGGCTATTAAAAAGCGGCCGTTTCAGAGAGAAAAAATATATGCCGCCTGCGCTGATAAAGTCGCATCCTCTGGCGTTAAAAACCGCAGATTAATTAAAATAATAAACCTTCTATTAACATTTAATTAAAATCCGGGCGGAACATGAACGGGATCCGCCGGATTAATCTGACTTATGACAGGCAGTGATCCACAAAATGGTTCAGGTCGGCCAGCGCCTCGCGCACCCGGCTGTCGGCGGCGTTGATCGTCAGCAAATCGGCGTAGCCGTTTAACATGGCGCTGATTTGTCGGGCGGTGCGCGGGATATCGTCACAGCGCAGACTTCCCTCTGTGACGCCGTCACGGATGATCGTCTCCATCAGTGTCTGCCACAATTGTGTCATCTCTTCGGCCAGTAATGCATAGGGTTCATTGTGAGCCGCCATCTGCCAGAACGAGGAATAGAGTTGCCAGGTGGTGTCCGGCGCGCTGGGCAGATGGCTTTCAAACAGCACATCCAGCCGCTGACGCGGGGTGAGGGGCTTCAGGGAGTCCGCAAAGGCTTCAAAATCCACCCGCATAAAGCGATCCAGCGCCGCCAGACAGAGCGCCTGCCAGTTGCTGAAGTAGTGGTAGATGTGGCTGCGCGATATGCCGACCGTCTCTGTCAGTTCGCGGGTGGTCACTTTTTCGATCCCTTTTTCAATAAATAACCCGATGGCCGCATCCAGGATTTTTGTTCTTAGTACTTCTGCTGACTCTTTCATCATGACTCTCACGTTGACTTTGAGCAACCGCTCAAATAGACTGCTTTTTGAACTTGAGCAACCGCTCAAAATTAATCATAACAGAAACCGAAAAGATGCACTCCCTGAAACCTGTCCTGCCCGTTGCGGCTCCCCGCAGCGCCATTCTGACATTAAAATCGCTGGGCCGTCTTCACAGCCGTAAGCTCATCCTGACGCTGCTGCTGGTGGTGGCGGAGAATGTCATGTACCTGCTTTATCCCCTGCTGGCGGGATTCGCGATCAACGCCATTGTCGCCGGCAAGAGCTGGCACGCGGTGCTCTATGCGGTCATGGTATTCACCATGTGGGCGATCGGTGCGGCGCGGCGCAGCGTGGACACCCGCACCTTCGCGCGGATCTATGCTGCCCTGGCGGTGCCGGTGATCGTGACGCAGCGCAGCGAAAACCAGAGCGCCTCCACCATTGCCGCGCGGGTGGCGCTGTCACGCGAGTTTGTTGACTTTTTCGAGCAACATCTGCCGGTGCTGATTACCTCGCTGGCCTCCATGACCGGCGCGGCGGTGATGCTGCTGGCGATCGAGTTCTGGACCGGCGCGGGCTGTCTGGCGATTCTGCTGTTCTTTGCCTGTTTTCTGCCAGGCTTTACCCGGAAAAACGATCGCCTGTTTGGCCGGCTCAATAACCGGCTGGAGAAAGAAGTGCGCTTCGTCAGCAGCGCCAGCGCCACTTCACTGGGCCGTCATTACCGCGTCCTGGCCAGCCTGCGCATCCGGCTTTCCGATCGCGAAGCCCTGGGATATCTGGCGATCGGCAGCGTAGCGGCGCTGCTGTTTGCGATTACCATCGCGGCGATGTCCCGTCGAGGCGGCATCGATGCGGGACACATCTACTCGGTAATGACCTATATGTGGATGTTTGCCATGAGCCTGGACGATGGCCCGCGACTGCTGGAGAAATATTCGCAGCTGAAAGACATCGGCCGCCGGGTGAACACCGGGACGTACTGATCCCGCTGAGCCGGAGCAATGTGTGCGCCAGATCACATAAATGGATTGCTAAGCGCAGCCTGAGTTTTTATAGTCTGAGCGCTGTTGCCGGATGAGAATGCGTTTTACTCTTCTTTCCGGCTCACTTCTGCTTTTACCTTCAGGCCATTGGGAATCCATTTTGTTAAGAAAAAATCATAAAACCGACGCTGCCGGTTTTGTCGGCTGGGCATTGCTGGCCCTTGCGCTGGGCGGCTTTGGCATCGGTACGGGCGAGTTCATCATGATGGGCCTGCTGCCGGACGTGTCGCGCTCTCTGGCAATCACCGAGCCGCAGGCAGGCAACGCCATCGCCGGTTATGCGCTGGGCGTGGTCGTGGGTGCGCCGGTCATTGCGGTGATGGCGGCGCGCATGGCACGGAAAACCCTGCTGCTGATTCTGATGGCGCTCTTCAGCATCGGTAATGTCGCCAGCGCAATGGCCGACAGCTACCACGGCCTGCTCGTGGCGCGTTTTCTGACCGGTCTGCCGCACGGCGCTTATTTTGGCGTGGCGTCGCTGGTGGCGGCATCGCTGGTGCCGGTTGAACGACGGGGCCGCGCACTGGCATCACTGATGCTGGGGCTGACGGTGGCGACGCTGATCGGTGTGCCGCTGGGCTCGTGGATCGGACAGCTCTTCAGCTGGCATGTGGTCTTTACCTTTGTCGGCGCGATCGGTCTGCTGACCTGCCTGCTGATTGGCCGCTATGTGCCTTACACGCCCGGCGATGCGGATGCGCATCCGCTGCGTGAACTGGGTGCGCTGAAAAACGCGCAGGTCCTGCTGACGCTGCTGGTGGGCGCGGTCGGATTCGGCGGGATGTTTGCTATCTTCAGTTATATCGCGCCTACGCTGATTAACATCGCCGGGCTGTCACCTTCGCTGATCCCGTGGGCGATGGTGGCATTCGGACTGGGAATGATCATCGGAAATCTGGTTGGTGGTCGTCTGGCCGATGGGTCAGTGCTGAACATCATTGGCTGGACGCTGCTCTGGAACGTGCTGGTGATGCTGGCCTTCCCGGTGCTGGTTCAGCATGTGGCGACCGGACTGCTGGCAACCTTCCTGATTGGTACCTGTTCGGTGCTGCTGCCGTCGCTGCAGATCCGTCTGATGGATGTCGCCAACGACTCCCAGACCCTGGCGGCCGCGATGAACCACTCGGCGCTGAACATCGCCAATGCGATGGGCGCGTATCTGGGTGGCCTCACCGTGTCGCTGGGGTATTGCTGGCTCTCCACCGCCTGGGTGGGCGTGGCGCTGGGCGTCGGCGGTCTGCTGGTGTTTGTGCTGACGGCGCGACATGCCGCCCGTCAGCAGACTCAGCTGGCCTGATGGCAGGAACGCGCAGCGGCAGTCTCTGTCGCTGCGCGTTCAGACTTACCGCCTGATCGTTCAGCCTCTCTTATCGATTTTTCAGCCCGGAAAGGGAAAAGGGCAGCGATGACAGCAGGGCGTTCCGGACGTCTGGATGTTAAAAATAAATTAAAATAATGTTCGCTAATGGGATTTATGTATGTTCTGATAGCGTCATCGGTTTGGAACACAGACCTTATCAACGCAGTTTTAGTCAAGCAGTCCTCAGTGCAAGCGATATCTCAAGATACCCCTTCTTTGTGAGTCTCCTCCTAAAATCCTGGTAAGTAACCCTCTGGAAGACAGGCCATCTCTGCCACGTCGTGGCTCATTAATTAAGGAAGTATCGATGTCGAATAAAATGACTGGTTTAGTAAAATGGTTTGATGCGGGTAAAGGCTTCGGTTTTATCTCTCCTCAGGATGGCAGCAAAGATGTCTTTGTTCATTTCTCTGCCATTCAGACCAACGATTATAAAACGCTGGACGAAGGTCAGCAGGTTGAATTCACCATTGAAAACGGTGCTAAAGGGCCTTCAGCGGCAAACGTTGTCCCGATGTAAGACATGACCGATCGGGCTTACGATAGCGATGACGGGAACACCCTGAGCAGTGAAGCCTGAAACGGATAATGACAAAAACCCGCCCTGTGCGGGTTTTTTGCATTCTGGCCTAGGTAAAGGCGGCCAGAGGGCAGCGCGAGGGGGTCTGTCTGGCCGGCGGGATTAGCGCAGGCTGTTAATCAGCCACTGCTGTAATTCAGTCAGCTCAGTCGCCTGCAGAGGAAAATCGCGTATCAGCTGATGTAATACCGGTTCGAGCGCATCCGGCTTGTAGGTCACACCCTGCAGATGCTGCGCCAGGGCTTCCAGCGGCGCAGGATTCAGGCTGTCGCTGAAGATCTGACAGCGGCTGATCACCCCGCGTTCGACATCGAAGTGAATCTCCACGCCACCCCAGACAAAGCGCTGGTCCAGCAGATGGGAAAAGTCTGGTGCCTGGCCGAAATTCCATGCCCAGCTACGCTGGTGCGCAAACTGCGCGGTAAAACCTGGCAGGTCGGGCAGGGCGTCCGGCGAGATAAATTCCGGTTCACAGCGGGCACCAAAGTGGTCAAAAAACGCCTCTGTGATGGCCTGACAGACAGCCTCATAGCGGATATCTGGCATCAGGTCGGCAAGATTGTTGACACGGGCGCGTACGGAAGTGATCCCTTTAGCCTGCAATTTTTTCGCGTCAGGATTCAGGTAATCTGCCAGCCGCGACAGGTCGGCGTTAATCAGAATGGTGCCGTGATGAAAACCGCGATCGGGTGTTTCGCGGTAGGCTGAACCGGAGATTTTGCGCCATCCCTCCGTAGTGTTGACCACCAGATCGTTTCGCCCCGACGCCTCAGCCACAAGTCCGGTCGCCTGAAGTGCCTGCAGAATAATGTGGGTTGAAACGCTTTTATCGTAGTCCGGCTTGCCGGCCATGAAGGTGAAACAGCAGTTGCCTGTACCAAAAAGAGATTTTTGAGCGTTCGTTTTTTAGTCGATATCGGGTTAGTGAAAAGTTCATTACTGAGATCTGAGTACAGGGTATTTGGTCGGCGGGCTTGACCCTGATCATACGAACGAGATTGTAAATCGTGCAGAAAGATACTGACTGTACTTTTATCTCAGTAAACGATCCCTTTAACTTTTTTGTCAAAATCGGGATACCTGGGATATGGTTATTTATGATCTAAAGACCAGTAACCTTATCGCTTTCGTATTCACGAACAAGAAAAGCCGCTTTAGCGGCTTTGTAAAATAGGCTTAGAGAAATAAGTAAGATGTTATAATGGTTGTACAAAACAGAAAAATCATTATTAAGAATAAAGTGAACTTAACTTTTAGCCACGATATTTCCTCTTTAGGTAAATTTTTGATGAAATCATAATGTTCGGGATTCATATTTCTCACAGGAAAACTTCCCTTTTTAAAAGCAAATGGGAAGATGAAGTACATATCCTTCTGAAAAGCTAAAAATATCCCTCCAGCTTGTGCAATGATTATACCTGCGGGTACGTGTCCAAATCGTTCTTTAAAAATATCGCACAATAAAAGGTGTTGTTTATTCTTCGTCACCGAATATGCATACGCTACAATTGTCGATATGATAAATAATATGAATATGATAACAGATACAATTTTCATCATTTTCCTAATGCGTTATAAATTATTTCACCATATTCTTCACCTTTATCTGAAAGATACTCTCCGCCTAAATACCCCCCACCAGTACCAAGAATTACACCACAAGCTAATGCACCTGCTCCGGCAGCTTCTATTGTTAAAGCCCCCAAAATGACAGAACAGAGGCCAACACCAGCAGCACCGCCAGCATAACTACCAGCAAGCCCCCCTGCAAAGCTACCTATTTCCGTGTATTTCTTTTTAGTACATTCGTCTTCACGATCAACAGAACAAGCCTCATTTATCTCATTGATTGAATGCAGGGCACTAAAGCCGATCCCGACATAACCAACATATCGCATAGCTGCTACATATTTTGATGCTCGTTCTATATATGTAGCGTAGCCATCAATATCACTTATTCCCGTTTGATTCCATTTATGAGTTATCGATTTAGTTGATAAACCAAGAGCACTTTTTAAGTTATTGTACTCACCAAGTTTCATAACTTTATTAAGGAAGCCGACTTTAAGTACACGATCAAGTTCCTTGAATAGTTGAGCACGTCTTACATAGAACTGCTCACCAATTAAAACTCCTCTTGTGATGTATGTATTCTTGTACGTTTCCTGAATTTCTTTCAGGATTTTCTCAATATTTTCAAAATACTTTCCAACAGGTTCAGCAGCAAGCCCGATTCCTTTGTCGGCAATGTTGCTAAAGTTAGCTATTGTTGCATAGTGATTGTGTAAGAAGTTAGCCTCTTTATGCGTAAGCGGGTCTAATGCTGTATCAATACGCTGTTTAGCGGCCTGCATATGTGCGATCTGAACACTGTCCTGTTTTTCTGGATCAACAACAAGCAGGATAGAACCCGCTTTATATTCCTTACCTTCGCCATTCAGTGAACGGTAAAGTTCGCGTGTTCCTGCTGGCGGTTCACTTTCAAATAAGTATCGCTCATAAGCACCAGTTTCAGCACCGTAAGGAAGTACACAGAAGCCAGCATCTACTGGTTCACGTTTGGCTTCTTCCTTATGTGGTTTTTTAGCTGTCTGGCCGTGCTGTAGGGGTTCTTCCGCTTTTGTTGGTCCAGGAACAGCCAAAGGGGCAGCAGTAACTACAGGGGCAGCCTTAACGGCTTTCTTTTCCTCGACCCAATAGGAAGCATTTGGGAATGACGAAATGAAACCTGCGTTACAGGGGCATGTACTGCGGCTGTGCAAAGTACCTGCTGCGGCAACGCCATGAATCGAGTAAGTGGGGATACCACCTGCGATATGGTATACCTTGCCATCTTTACCACAAGAGACAGAATCGCCATTTCTCGCGGTCGCAATCTCTCCAAAGCTGTGATTTGGGGAACCTGAAAGAATACTACCCCCGCACGTTGTTTTGTCGCCAATCCTCAGAAAATGACCCGTAGCCATAGAATCATCCTTAATGAAGTTTGTTAGCAGGTTCAGAACCCTTCGCTGCCAGAGAAGATACAATCCACATTTTCTTTTCGATGGAATAGGTGGATACACAGTATTGCGTTGCCGGGCGAACGATCGGTGTTGCGGTGACAAGTGCTGTTGATACAGCATTCCGGGCATGTTCTTTTATGAAGTCGAGAGGTTGAGAGTTCAGGATCTCCATTGATTCACAGAAGCTGGGGAACTCTTCATGCCAGTAATCATTCATCCCTTCGAACAGGGATTCATCAAATTTCAGGGTTACCTTGTTTGTGATGGGATTTAAACCGTCACCGATAGGGAACGATTCAGAAAATTGCAGAGTACGGTATAGATCAGATTGCAGTATAAGGTTTCTGAAATCGTCGATTGAGAACCCAAACACAAGCATCATGTCGTAATGTGATTTATGGGCTTTGGTGTTGATCATCATCTCTGTGATGTTCAGATCAGAGAATGGGTAAACCTTCCATTCCGGCGGGGTTTCTGCCTGATTCAGTACTTCAGCAGCAATTGCCGCATCAAGAATCGAAGTGTAAAGAGCCATCCCCTGAACATTGCCACCGCCAACCCACTGAGTCTCTAACCACTGAATCCCGTCATCATTTACCGTCATCCGGGCAACTGAGAAAAGTAAAGCCGGGCTGATGTAATCGTTTGTACCAGGCGCAAAAAAATAAATCTTTTTAGTCATAACGTCCTGTTCTGTTGGTGCTTTTTTAGACTCTGATTCTCACATGAATATTATGGTTTTGTACAGAGGTTGAGCTATCAACCTCACATTCCTGCCACAAATACATAAAAAAAAGTACTGAGATATCATTTGATTGCCATTAAAAAAGGCCGCTTTCGCGACCTTTTAGCACCGTGCTCATTGAGTGCGATCAAGCACTACATACGCTGGCTGGCACATGCTTCCACCTTTCTGTAGCCAGTAGTAATCCAAATCAGCTACCCGATCATTCAGCCCCGAATCCACCCGGTTGATCTGTAACCGTAGCCCTATCTGGTTTTTCTATTTTCCCATCTGGTACAGCCTGACCTGCTCCCCATTGAGTGGCAACGCCCCGAATCAGGGCAGAAGGCAGAGTGTACCAGCCGGGCCAGCACACCGTGTGCATCTTCATGCCGTGACGCCATGGCAAAAAAAGATAAAATGCCGTCTGCAGCGCAATCGCGGCAGATTGCCGCACAGCATTATGCCAGTATGGAGAGTAAGGATGCTGATTCCGCTGCGTATTTTCCCCAATCATGAGATAACAAACCCGATGAACGCTTCTGCTGGCATAGCCATGAAGATTACCGCTGCGCTGAGTTCCACGCTGATGCTGGCCTGTGTAAAAGGACTGGATGGCGCGATACCGGTGGGCGAGGTGATATTTTTCCGCTCGGTGCTGGCGCTGGTGCCGCTGTTGATCTGGCTGCGTTTCCAGGGGGGCGTGCTGGAGGGGATCCGTACCCGCAATATTCGCGGTCACTTCGTGCGCGGCCTGGCCGGAACCGGCGGTCTTTACTTCAGCTACCTGTCGCTGCTCTATATCTCCCTGACCGACGCCACCGCCATCAATTATGCCGCGCCGCTGTTTACCGTGCTGCTGGCGGCGCTGCTGCTGCGGGAAAAAGTGCGTCATCATCGCTGGGTCGCCGTGTTTACCGGTTTCAGTGGCATTTTGGTGATGTTCTCCGGACACCTCACGCTGACGAGTCAGGCGAGCTTCTCGCTGTCGTCGTCGTTGGGCATCCTGCTGGCGCTGATGGCTGCGCTCTGCACCGCCTGTGCGCTGGTTCAGATCCGTTTCCTGAACGGAAAAGAGAAGCCGGGCGCTATCGCGTTCTGGTTCGCGGTGACCACGGCACTGACGTCGCTGGTCACGCTGCCCGGCGGCTGGAAGGTGCCACACGGCAATCAGCTGGCGCTGCTGATAGGGTGCGGGCTGCTGGGGGGGATCACGCAGATCCTGATGACCCTGAGCCTGCGCTACGCGGAAGCCTCATTACTCGCTCCGTTCGATTACACCACGCTCCTCTGGTCGGTCGCAGTGGGGTATCTGCTGCTGGGGAATCTGCCCACCTCAACGACCCTCATCGGGGCGGCGCTGGTGGTCATTGGCGGGCTCTATTCGGTGCTGTATGAGCGTTACCGGTTTCGCAAAGCGCAGGTCGTTAACGTTTCGACCTAAAATCAGCATCAGACTACCGCGCCGTGAATGGTTAATTACGCACGGTTAATAATTTGTGATCGCGGCAGAGGAAACACCGGCAGTAATCGATTACTTTACACGCAGACAGTAAAAAGTAATCGATTACTTATTGGTGAGGTTCCTATGATTGCGACGGTACAGCAGAATGCAGGCCAGCGGGTGCAGCATAAGCTGCTGGTGCCGCGCCTCTCTCTGATGATGTTCATGCAGTTCTTTATCTGGGGAAGCTGGTCGGTAACGCTGGGGCTGGTCATGACCCGCCACAATATGCCGCTGCTGATCGGCGATGCGTTCTCGGCAGGGCCCATCGCCTCGATTCTCTCGCCGTTTGTGCTGGGTATGCTGGTCGACCGCTTTTTCCCCTCGCAGAAGGTGATGGCGATGATGAATCTGGCGGGCGCGGCAATCCTCTGGTTTGTGCCGCAGGCGCTGATTGCAGAAAACGGTGCGCTGCTGATCGCACTGCTGTTTGGCTACACACTCTGTTTTATGCCGACGCTGGCGCTCTCAAATAACATCGCCTTTCACAGCCTCGCCAGCAGCGAGAAAAGTTTCCCCATCGTCAGGGTCTTCGGCACCATTGGCTGGATCGTGGCGGGGATCTTCATCGGCGTCACCGGCGTGGCTGACAGCGTGGCGGTCTTCCAGCTGGCAGCGCTCTGTTCCGTGCTGCTGGCGATCTACAGCCTGACGCTGCCCCATACCCCGGCCCCCGCCAGAGGGTTGCCGCTGAAAGTCCGCGATCTCTTCTGTGCCGATGCCTTTGCGCTGCTGCGTCTGCGTCATTTTATGGTCTTTGCGATCTGCGCCACGCTGATCTCCATCCCGCTCGGCACCTATTATGCGTTCACGGCTTCGTGGCTGTCGGATGCCGGGATCCGGGAAGTCAGTACGCTGATGTCGCTGGGTCAGATGTCTGAGATTGTGTTCATGCTGATCATCCCGCTGCTGTTTCGCCGCCTGGGGGTGAAAACCATGCTGCTGATCGGTATGGCCGCATGGTTCGTCCGTTACGCCCTGTTTGCGCTGGGAATGAGCGATGAGACGCGCACGCTGATTTACCTCGGGATTCTGCTGCATGGCATCTGCTATGACTTCTTCTTTGTGGTGGGATTCATCTACACCGACAGGATCGCCGGCGAAAAAGTCAAAGGGCAGGCGCAGAGCATGGTGGTGATGTTTACCTATGGCGCAGGCATGCTGCTGGGGTCGCAGATTTCGGGGGCGCTTTACAACCATCTGGTTGCCGGTCATGCCAGCGCGCAGAGCTGGGCCACATTCTGGTGGATCCCCGCTGTTGCCGCCGCGCTGATCGCCCTCATTTTCTTCTTTTCCTTTACCTACCGCGACCCGGCGATGGAAGAGCAGAGGAGCCGCCGATGAAAACCATTAAAGGGCCGGGCATCTTCCTGTCCCAGTTTATCGGCGAGCGGCCGCCGTTCAATACGCTGGCGGGGCTGGCGGCGTGGGCCGCCGGGCTGGGCTACCGGGCGCTGCAGATCCCCTGTCATCAGCCTGGCATCTTTGACCTCGAACGGGCGGCGGTGAGCCAGACTTACTGCGACGAGATACGCGGCGTGCTGGCCGGGTTCGGGCTGGAGATCAGCGAGCTTTCGACGCACCTTGAGGGGCAACTGATGGCGGTGAATCCCGCCTATGACCTGGCGTTTGATAACTTCGCGCCACAGGCGCTGCGTGGCGACCCTGCCCGGCGCACCGACTGGGCCGTCGCCACGCTGAAACGTGCGGCGGCGGCCTCTGAAAAACTCGGCCTGCGTGCCCATGCCACCTTTTCCGGCTCACTGGCGTGGCCCTGGTTCTACCCCTGGCCGCCGCATCACGAGGCCCTGTTTGATGAGGCGTTTGCGGAGCTGGCGCGGCGCTGGTTACCGGTGCTGGAGACCTTTGACCAGCACGGCGTCGATCTCTGTTACGAGCTGCATCCCGGCGAAGACCTGCATGATGGCGTCACGTTTGAACGCTTTCTCCAGGCGGTGAATCAGCATCCACGCTGCCATATCCTGTATGACCCCAGCCATCTCTTTCTGCAACATATCGACTATCTGCAATTTATCGATCTCTATCATCCGCACATCAGAGCCTTTCACGTTAAGGACGCCGAGTTTCAGCGTAACGGGCGCAGCGGCGTGTATGGGGGCTATCAGCCGTGGCTCTTACGCGCCGGACGCTTCCGTTCGCTAGGGGATGGCCAGATCGATTTCGGCGGTATCTTCAGCAGGCTGGCGCAGTACGCCTTCAGCGGCTGGGCCGTGCTGGAGTGGGAGTGCTGCCTGAAGGCGGGGAAAACCGGCGCACGCGAGGGGGCAGAGTTTATCCGTAACCATATCATTCCGGTGTCTGACCGGGCATTTGATGATTTTGCCGCAGCCGGAAACGCCTCATCGGTCCGGCAGCAGTTAGGTCTGGATCGCGACGCCTAGGGCGGTGGCCAGGCGACTACGTATAGGCCGGTATTGCACGGATTACCAGAAGGATCGCTATGTCTGTACAGAAGATTGCGCAAATGGCGGGTGTCTCGGTCGCCACGGTTTCCCGGGTACTGAATAACAGCGACAGCGTAAAACCGGCGAATCGCCAGAAAGTGCTCGCCGCCATAGAAGAGAGCCACTATCAGCCTAACCTGCTGGCGCGCCAGCTGCGAACCGCCCGTAGCTCGATGATTCTGGTGCTGGTGTCGGACATTTCCAACCCGTTCTGCGCGGAGGTGGTCAAAGGGATCGAGGCGCAGGCGGAGAAAAACGGCTATCGCATCCTGTTGTGTAATTCGGGTGCAGATATCGCGCGTTCACGTTCCAGTCTGCAACTGCTTTCCGGTAAGGTGGTGGAGGGTATCATCACCATGAATGCCCTCAGCAGGCTGCCTGAACTGAGCGAGCTGATTGGTTCGGCGCCCTGGGTTCAGTGTGCTGAGCATGATGACAACGGACAGATCGCCTGCGTCGGCATTGATGATGACGCCGCTGCACAGTCGGTGGTGCACTACTTAGCCGGGCAGGGAAGGGAGCGCATCGCCCTGATTAATCACGATCTTCGCTACCGCTACGCCCGCCTGCGTCAGCAGGGTTACACCACTCAGCTTACCGAGCAGCAACTTGCCTGGCAGGCCATCGTCTATGCCAGCGAACTGAGTTTCAGCGCCGGCAGGGTGGCCATGCAGCAGCTGCTGGCTGATACAGTACGCCCGGATGCCGTATTTGCCGTCTCCGATACTCTGGCAGCCGGAGCCATGGCGGCGATTCAGCAGGCGGGACTGCGGATACCCCAGGATATTGCTGTGGTCGGCTTCGACGGCAGCGACCTTGCTGAGATGATGTCACCGCCCCTGACGACGCTGGCTCAGCCTTCTCAGGCGATTGGGCGCCGGGCCTGCGAGCTGCTGCTGCAGAAGATTGCCCTGCCGGACGTGCCGCCGCAGTACGTGATCATGCAGGGTGAGCTGGTGGTGCGGGCCAGTAGCTGAACATCGCCTCTGTAGCCTCTCTTCACGCCACGGCGGGGGCCTGGCATATGCCCGTTATCGGATGCAAAAGCGCAGAGGGGAACGGCCGGCAGGAGGGTAAAAGGCGGGGGCTTCTGCTGGCATCCTTCGTCAGACCGCTGTTCAGGCTACGCGAAGCACTGCGCGGCCTTCACCGCGCAGTGTTCTGCATTACTGTGCGTTCAGGAATGCCAGCAGATCCTGATTCAGCTGATCCTGATGCGTGACCGCGAATCCGTGCGGTGCATTGTCATAGACCCTGAGTTCAGCCCCTTCAATCATCTCTGCGGCGACCTTGCCCGTCGATTCAAACGGCACGACCTGATCGTTGCTGCCGTGGATCACCAGCGTCGGCACATTTACTTTGGCGACGTCGGCACGGAAATCGGTCTCTGCAAAGGCGGTCACGCAGTCGACGGTGCTCTTCAGCGAGGCCAGCAGCGCGATGTTCAGTGTCTGCGTCATCACCCCCTCGGAGACGGTCTGTCCGGCGTTGGTGCCATAGAAGGGGGTTGCGAACTCTTTGATGAACTGCGCGCGATCTTTCAGCAGGCCATCGCGGATCCCCTCAAACACCGACATATCCACTCCCTGCGGGTAGTCAGCCGTTTTACCAAAGACAGGCGTGACGGCACCCAGCAGCACCAGCGCCGCGACGCGATCGCTGCCATAGTTGCCGATGTAGCGTGTGACATCGCCGCCGCCCATGGAGAAGCCGACCAGGGTGACATCCTGCAGATCAAGATGAGTGATCAAATCATTGATGTCAGAGGCGAACGTATCGTAGTTGTTGCCGTTCCAGGGCTGGTCGGAACGACCAAAACCGCGGCGGTCAAACGCAATCACCCGATAGCCATTTCCGGCCAGGAAGTTCATCTGGCTGTCCCACATATCGGCATCCAGTGGCCAGCCGTGGCTGAACAGGACCGGCTTACCGGTTCCCCAGTCTTTGAAGTAGATCTGTGTGCCGTCTGTCGTTTTAAAGGTACTCATAATCTTGCCCTCTGTATGACGTAATGGTTGGATGTGGCGCTGTCTCAGTCAGGCAGCACCCGATGACGAATCCGGGGTAAAGGTTCACCCAGTTTACCTGCCACTTACCGTCAGGCTGAGGCGGGTCTCTGGCACGCGCGGGCCGGATGCTGACCTCTGTTCCGGGACCGGACTATCGGGCCGCTGAAGTGCCGTGCAACGTGCCCCGATAAGCGCCAGTTCGTGAGGTTTCATACCGACGAAAAAGGCCTGTGCATCATCAATAGTAATCCGCTATTTGTAATTCACCATGACAGGGGCGTGTCAGCATCGGTTTTGTCGTGGGGGCAGGAGGCTGTCGCGACATCCGCCAGGCGAGGGGTTTGCGTACAACCTCTGCGGTTAAGTCCACGCCATATTTGCCCTCATTGACAGAGATGTGCGTATCGGGTGCCATCTCATTATTTCCGTCGGGTGCGCCTGATGAATTCACGATCGCCATTCTGCAAAGCTTCTGTTTCGGGCCGGAGGGGTCAGAATAATGCTTCATTACAGCGGGTCATAAAAAACGCCTGGTCAAACGTCATATAGTTACAACATCCTTAATGTGAATAACCCCCATAACCTGATCCTCTGCACCCGTTAGCGCCTTGCAGAAAAGAGGTCCTCTCTTTCCGGAGACAGTTGCGCCCGGTGGGCGGGCCGGTAAGAAGTCATTACATTTAAAAAACGTCCGAATAATCAGCAGGTAACCGCGTTAAGCGTAGCGGTATTCATGACGGAGTCGTTAATCCTCACTAAGCTTGTGAAGTAACCCCTTAAATAAAGGGACCTTTTCCAGCCGCAAGCGACAGGCGATATCGTCATGAGGCGTATATGAGTGAAAACTACTGCACCATTACTTTTAATGGTGAACGGCTGAAAGGGCTGGCGGATCAGCCGCTGATCGATTTTCTGGATGCCCACGGAAAAAAACTCCTTCATGTCTGCTATCACCCGGCGTTGCCGCCGCTGCAAAGCTGCGATGTCTGCTGGGTGGATGCGGATGGTGAGCGCGTCCGGGGCTGCACGCTGCGTACCGAAGAGGGTCTGACGGTTCAGAGCGAAGGCGCGGCACTCAGGGCCGCCCAGCAGGAGGGCATGGACCGGCTGCTTAACCGTCATGAGCTTTACTGCACGGTCTGTGAGCACAACACCGGCGACTGTACGCTGCATAATGCGGTGGCGGATATGCACATCCCGATTCAGTACTATCCACATCAGCCCAAACCCTATGCGAAAGATCACTCCAATCCGTTCTACACCTACGATCCTGACCAGTGCATCCTGTGCGGGCGCTGTGTTGAGGCGTGTCAGAACGTCGAGGTCAACGAAACCCTGTCGATTGACTACACCCAGGCACATCCGCGCGTCCTCTGGGATGGCGGAACGGAGATCGCCGGTTCGAGCTGCGTCAGCTGCGGCCACTGCGTGACGGTCTGCCCCTGCAATGCGTTGCTGGAAAAAACCATGCAGCCCGACGCCGGTCCGTTTACCGCGATGGATGAGGGGCTGAAGCGGCCACTCATCGACTTTGTGAAGTCGCTGGAAAACAGCATCGGCATGGCGCCGATCACCGGCGTGTCAAATATCGATGTGGCGCTGCGCCAGTCTGAAATCAAACGTACCAAAACGGTCTGCACTTACTGCGGCACCGGCTGCAGCTTTGAAATCTGGACCCGCGATCGTCACATCCTCAAAATCCAGCCGGTGGCTGAAGCGCCAGCCAATGGCATCTCTACCTGTGTGAAAGGAAAGTTCGGCTGGGACTTTGTTAACAGCCCGGAACGCCTGACAACGCCCTTAATTCGCGAGAATGGCCGTTTCCGGCCCGCCAGCTGGGATGAGGCGTTGCAGCGGGTGGCTGACGGGTTGCGCGGCATCGCGCTGCAGCATGGGGGGGATGCGATTGGCTTTATCGGATCCAGCAAGGCCAGCAACGAAGAGGCCTATCTCACGCAGAAAATTGCCCGGCTGATCTTTGGCACCAACAACGTCGATAACTCCTCGCGCTATTGTCAGAACCCGGCCACGGAAGGGCTGTTTCGCACCGTCGGCTATGGGGGCGATGCCGGCACGATTGCGGATCTGCAGCAGGCAGGGCTGATTGTGCTGGTCGGCAGCAATCTGGCCGAAAACCATCCGGTGATCGCGTCACACATCAAACAGAGTCACAAACATCGGGGTCAGAAACTGCTGGTCGTCGATCCGCGGCGGCATGAGATGGCAGAGCGCGCTGACTGCTATCTGCGCATCCGTCCGGGGACCGACCTGGTCTGGGCCTCGGCGATGGCGAAATATATGTTCGACCACGGCTACGCGGATGAGGCTTTCCTGACGCAACGGGTCAATAACGTGGCGGCGTATCGTGCCTCACTCGATCCTTTTACGCTGGCTTATGCCAGCGAAATATGCGGACTCAGCGAGTCAGCGCTGACCGAGGCGGCCGGACTGATCGGCCAGGCGGGCAGCGTCTGCATACTGTGGGCGATGGGCATTACCCAGCACAGCCACGGCGCCGATACCAGTACGGCGCTGTCGAATCTGCTGCTGGTCACCGGTAACTATGGACGTCCCGGCACCGGCGGCTATCCGATGCGCGGCCACAACAACGTGCAGGGTGCCAGCGACTTCGGCTGCCTGAGCAATCTCTATCCCGGTTATGAGAAAGTCACCGATGCAGCGGTCCGGGAGAAGTGGGCCCGCGCCTGGGGTGTCTCTCCGGAGGCGCTCTCCGACCAGGCGGGTGCGGATAACTTCAGAATGGTGAAGCAGGCGGGCGAGGGGAAAATTCGCGCGATGTATATCACCGGCGAAGAGACCGCTTTTGCGGATGCCGACTCGGCGTCTGTCCATGCCGCCTTCAGCCGGCTGGATTTCATGGTCGTGCAGGATATCTTCATGTCGCGCACGGCCGAATTCGCCGATGTGGTACTGCCCGGCGCGCCAGGGGTGGAAAAAGAGGGCACCTTTGTGAACACGGAGCGGCGGATCCAGCATTTCACCCCGGCGATGAAGCCGCTGGGCGACTGCCGTCCCGACTGGCAGATCTTTACCGAACTCGCGGCCCGTCTCGGGCATCCCTGGAACTACCCTAATCCGGGCGCGATCATGGCGGAGGTGGCGGGGATTGCCGACATCTTTGCCGGAGTCAGCTACGAGCGTCTGGCCGGCTGGCAGTCTCAGATCTGGCCGGTCAGCGCCGCAGGCGAGAGCACGCCGCGACTCTATACGGAACGTTTTAACTTTCCCGATGGTAAAGCGCGACTCTATCCGCTCCACTGGCAGGCGCCCGCAGAACAGGCGGATGCAGAGTACAATCTGCTGCTGAACAATGGCCGGATGCTGGAACATTTCCAGTCGATGAACCAGACCGGGCAGGGCGGCCGCATCCTGTCGCTGTCGCCGAATGCTTTTGTGGAGATCTCACCGGAACTGGCCGCCTCGCGGGCGTTGAGTGAGGGTGAGTGGGTCCGCATCAGCTCGCGGCGCGGTTCGGTGGATGTGCCGGTGGTGATTACCGATCGCGTGGCGGGGAACGTGCTGTTTATGCCGATCCATCATGGTCAGGACGGCGTCAACCCGCTGACCGGTGACCATCACGATCCCGACGTCAATACACCCGCCTATAAAGAAACGGCCGTTAACATGAGGCGCATCGACCACCGCCTACAGCCTAATCCCCTGCCGCTGCATAATTTCCGCAATGGCAGCCGCACCCCTTTACCCCATCTGCCGATTGAGCAGAAATGGCAGCAGGCTGGCTACCGTGAACCGCCTGAACACGTCGAAAAACCGGAGAAATTCTGATGGCAGAACGGATGAAATACCAGGTTACGCCTGCGCGCACCGAGCCCACGGCGCGCGAGGCGCTGGACGAGCTGATCGAAAATCTCCACCAGCACGGTTTTCTGCGGCTGGCGAACGATCTGGTGAAATCCAACAGCGAAGTGGGAAAGATTCTGGTTTCAGGGCTTAATCAGCCCGGCACCCAGAACGCCGTGCAAAACCTCTCGCTGCTGATGATGACGCTGGGCACTGTTCCGCCGGAACGGTTTACGCATCTGCTGCTCGCCGTTCGCGATGCGGCGATGGCCGTTAAACCGGCCCGCGATGAGGCCCGGCAGGAGAAAGCCGCACCCGGCATTCGCGGCATGATTCGGCTGCTTAATGACGAGGATCTCTGGCGCGGCCTGCGCCCGATATTCGCGGCGCTGGAGGTATTTTCGCAGCAGATTGACCGCGAGGAGCAGAAGCCGATCACCCGCTTCAGCGGCAAAAGCAGCCGGGAATAGCGCAGTCGGTCAAGCGTCAGGAGGGCGTGGGGTGTAGACCAGATGACCGGCAACACCGCCCGCGCCGCCATCCTTAGGATGGTGGATGCCATCGGAGACCGGCACATCGGTGAAATCGAAGGGCGAAACGCCTTCCAGACAGGCGACGTTGACCCCGAACTGTTCGGGCTGCGAGCGGCTCTGATGAAAGGTGTAGATGCCGCAGACAGCGCAGAAGTAGTGGCCTACCGCCTTGCTATTGAAACGGTACTCGGTAAGCTGCGCTTCGCCCCGAATCAGCGCCACATTAGTCGCAAATACCACCACCGCGCCACGCATCCGGCAAAATGAGCAGTTGCAGCGGCGCACCGTATTAAATCCATCCTTCAGCGTCACCCGGTATGTCACCGCGCCACAGTGGCATTGTCCTGTCATCTCATTATCCATCATCCTCTCCTGTAATGTGAAAACGGCCTCTGTTCAGCCTGTGTCAGCGGCGGGGTTCTGGCCCCCCTGATAACGGCTTTTCGTGTCACACGCTAAAACAGCGGGCTGAAAAGCCGGATTTGCAGCCTGCCGCCTGCGGTTGCCGTGTAAATCGGCTCCGCCTGTTTCAGGCGGACAGAAACTGTCTCTGCTCAGTCGCCGAGCTGCACCCAGCGGCGACCCGCGATCACCGTCAGCGCCACAATCGTTATGCCTGCCGCCAGATGCATGGAGAAATCGATAAGATGCAGGTGCGTATCATGGCAGAGCGACAGCAGCATCGATGCGGTAAACGCGCTGCCGCAGCCGCTCAGCGCCAGGCTGCGCGCAGGATAGAGTGAGCGGGTACGCTGCAGGGTAACCACCGACATCAGCATCATGGGCAGGCTGGCCGACAGCATAAACAGATAGCAGTGGATCCCTTCACCCAACCGGGCCGCACCCGCAGGCGGGGTTTCTGAAGTCAGGTTGAACAGGTTCAGCGCCAGCCAGATGCCGATCATCAGCAGCGGCCAGCGGAGGCTGACCGGTTTTCTGCCGGCAATACTCAGCGTGAAGGCGGCGGCCAGCGTGCTGCCCGCGATAACGAGCGACAGCAGCAGGGCCGCCAGCGCGACGAGGGCGCCAGGCTGAGACCAGTCAGTGAGCCGGGTATGAAATGCCCAGCTGGTCAGCGCGCCACAGGGCAGGGCGAGCGCGATCCAGCCCGCGACGCGCCAGGCGGTCGGCCAGACGCGGCGGACCGGCTGTGCGGAAGCACTGAGCTGATTAATTAACTGGTCATGATTTCTCATGATGCGTCCGTCCGAATTTACGAAGATTAACCATTGCGCGATGCAACAGGGATTTAACCGCAGAGAGCGACTGATCGGTTTCGGCGGCGGCCTGCGCCAGACTCTGCTCACGCAGATGAACCGATTCGACAATGGTCCGCTGACGCTGCGGCAGGGTCTCCAGATAGCCGGAGAGGCGATCCGTGTCGTCGGCGGCGTCCGCAGGCTGGGCGGGCTCAGCCTGCAGCGCCTCCTCATCCTGAATTTCCTGACGACGGCCCTGCTGGCGCAGCATATCGATCGTCCGGGCCGAGGCGATGGCGGCAACCCAGGGAAGGATCGGGCGTTCAGGATCGTAAGTGTGGCGCACACGATGAATGGCCAGCAGGGTCTCCTGAATGACATCCTCTGTCAGCGCCTCATCATGGATTTTTTTGCGCACCAGTGCCCGGATGGCCGGAACCATCGCTTTCAGTACCTGGTTGTAGGCAGCCCGGTCGCCCGCCTGCGCGCGGGCCATCAGGGCTGGCCACTGCGCGCGTTGGTCACGCTCTGACATCGGTCACCCGCAGGTCACTCTCCTGTCGCGCTGCCCCGGCAACGCGTCAGCCAGTCCTGTCGTCATCAGTTTCAGGTTTTCTTTCCTTTTTCTGTCGCCTGATCCAGGGCGGAAATCACAATGCCCGGCGTCAGCACCTGCGGCAGCACCACCGGTTTACCGCCATCAGCCGGATAGACCACATAGAGCGGTAACCCGCCACGGCCAAAGTCGCTGAGCGCCTGCTCGACATCGGGATTATATTTAGTGGAATCGGCAACCATGTAAATCGTACTGGTGCGCGCCATCGCGGCTTTCACCGCCTGGGTCGACAGCGATGTCCGATCGTTAACCTGGCAGGTAATACACCAGGACGCGGTAAAGTTCACCAGAATGGGCTTGCCCTGACCTTTGATTGCATCGACATTCTGCGGCGACCAGGCAACGGCGGCGGCGGCCTCAGAAGCGGCCTCCGTTTCAGCCGGTGCACTGGCAAAACGGTTCAGGTTCATCAGCGGCACGATCACCAGCGCCACAAAGAATGCGGTTGCAACATGCAGCATCACATGACGCTGACCCATCATACGGCGTTTCTGCGCCATGCCATACAGCCAGGCGGCGAAACTCAGCAGTAAACAGCCGATCAGGATCGCGGCCAGCGCCGCCGATCCCGCCTGACGCTCCAGCACCCAGATCAGCCAGCCCACCGCGCCCAGCATCGGAAACGCCAGCCCCTGCTTCAGCGTGATCATCCACGCACCGGGCTTAGGCAGGATGCGAGCCAGCAGCGGGAAGAACGAAATCAGGGTGAAGGGCGCAGCAAAACCCAGCGCCAGCGCGATAAAGATCACCAGACTGACCAGCGGAGGCTGGGTCAGCGCATAGCCGACCGCGCTGGCCATAAAAGGAGCGCTGCAGGGCGTGGCAACAATTATCGCCAGCGCACCGGTCAGGGCGGAGCCGACCAGCCCGCCCCTGTCGCCGCCCATGCCGCCCACGCGCTGTATCGACAGCCCCACTTCAAACAGTCCGAGCAGGTTCAGCGCCGACCCCAGCATCACCAGAATCAGCGCGGCGATAACCAGCGGCGATTGCAGCTGAAATCCCCAGCCGACCGATGCGCCTCCCGCCCTGGCGAGCAGCAGCACGGCGGTCAGGGCGACCATCGTCACCACCACACCCAGCAGAAACGCCACGCCCTCTGCGCGGGCATGACCGGGCGCGTCATGATGGCGGATCAGGCTCAGTGCTTTCAGCGAGATCACCGGAAACACGCAGGGCATAAGGTTCAGAATAATGCCGCCGAGGAAGGCGGCTGCAATCGCAGTCAGCATGATTTACCTGCTCAGATGATGAAGTTAAGCCGGATTGGCCTGACGGTACTGTTTAACGGCATCCATCGCTTTCTGGATGTGCGTATCCGGATTCTTATCGGTGAAGCTCATCAGGATTTTGCCGTCCGGGGCAATCACGTAAGAGGTGCGGTCTGAGACTTTCTGACCCTTCATCTCCATCGTGCTTTTATATTCGGTCGCGACTTTCGCACCCGGATCGGCGGCCACGGTGAATTTGTCACGGCACTCCAGCTGCGAGAACTTCGCAATCTGATCGGTATTGCCTGCGGTCACTCCAATCACTGTCGCGCCCAGCTTTTTGAATTCGTCCGTCGCTTCAGCAAAATCGTGTGCTTCGAGCGTACAGCCTGCGCTGAAGGCTGCGGGGAAGAAGTAGAGCACCACCGGACCTTTCTGCAGGGCCTGCTGCAGAGAGAAGGTGGTTGATTTACCGGCCAGCGCGGCATCGAGTTTAAAGTCAGGCGCTTTCTGACCGGCTTCTAATGCCGCAAAAGCGGAGGTGGCCGGAACACTCAGTGCCAGCAGCGTCGCGACGGCCAGGGTTTTCAGGGTCTTTTTCATTGGCATTACTCTCTCGATTGACGAACAGACGGAGTTGTCTGCTGCCTCTGTTAACAGGTTCGCTTAGAAATGGAAAAAGTTGCGCTGGTTTTAAAATTTTTCACGGATTTTTATCAGGAGGTGAGCGTCCGGTTAATCTTTCGTCGGGTTATCAACGCTGAATCGATTAAAGCTACTGACCTTCCGCGTCTCATAATGCGCCGTTGTTATTCCTGTTTATGCGGAATTTATGTGATTCAGTCCGCATTAATGCCGCTTAAAAATACAAATTTAGTATCAGGTGAGCATGGTCACGTTTCTGAAAGGCGTCAGCCAGTAAGTTTCGCTTACACAATGAAAAAACGATTCAGCTAATGGAGCAAAGGATGAAGATAAAACTGACGTTAACGATGCTGGCGGTTCTGGTTTCCGGCTCAGCGGCTGCAAAAACCTGGGTGCTGACTAGTGCTGAACAGGGCACCGAGCAGGGAAACTGGAAGATCACCAGCAGCGAGCTGAAAGCGCAGGGTAAGCCGTTCAGCATTGAGCAAAAGGTGCTGCACGGCGGCAAGCAGGAGGGCAGTAAAATTCTGACCATCCACAGTCAGGATGGGCTGACCATTACACTGAGTCCGACGCGCGGCATGAACCTGTTACGTGTTGAAGGCTTTGGTTCCCGCATGGGCTGGGATTCGCCGGTGAAAGAGGTGGTCAATCCCGCCTATATCAATCTTGAGAGCCGTAACGGTCTGGGCTGGCTGGACGGCTTTAACGAAATGATGGTGCGCTGCGGCTATGAGTGGACCGGCCATCCGGTTACTGATGAAGGGCGTATTTACACCCTGCACGGTAAAGCGGGCAACACGCCGGTTTCTCAGCTGGAAGTGGAGGTCGCCGATGCAGCCCCGCACGAGATTCGCATTCGTGGCCTGATCAAAGAGAGCACCTTCAAGAAAACCGATCTGCAGACCATGACCGAACTGCGTTACGTACCGGGCAGCGACAGTTTCAGCCTGCATGACGTGTTAACGAATCATGCCGACTATCCGCACGATTATCAGATCATCTATCACAGCAACTTTGGTCAGCCTATCCTGGAAGAGGGCGCCCGCTTTATCGCGCCGATGTCCGGCATCAGCCCGTTCAATGACTACGCGAAGGCCGGGCTGAAAGCGTGGCAGACCTATAATGGGCCGACCAGAGATTTCGATGAGATGGTGTTCAACATCAAGCCTCTCTCTGACAGCAATCATCAGAGTGTGGCTGCGGTTGTTAACAAGGCGGGAAACAGTGGCGCTTCGATTCAGTTTGATACCCGCCAGCTGCCCGTGCTGACGCTGTGGAAAAACACCGACACCCTGAAGCAGGGATATGTGACCGGCATCGAGCCGGGCACCAGTTATGCTTATCCGGTGACCGTGGAACGCGAGCAGAAACGCGTGAAGCAACTGCAGCCGGGTGCCAGCACGCAGTTTGATCTGACGTATACCCTGCTGCACAGCCGCGAGCAGGTCAGTGAGGTGGAAAAACGTATCAGCACCATTCAGGGCGAGACAAAGATTGAGGAAAGTGAAACGCCGATAGCAAAAGAGTAAACCACGCACCCATCCCGGTCCTCCGGCACCGGGATTTTTCATTCTGGCTAAAGAGTGAATTAACGCGTGAGGCGCATCATTGGCTATACCGCGCGCTGCGGGTCTCTCTATACTGGCGGGATAACAGGAGGAACTATGTTACCCGCACTCGAATACAGCTTCAGAATTGATATTCACGTCGATAAACCCGTTGTGATCTCCAGCAGCCCTTTAAAGGGGAAGCGCCAGCTTATCCCGATACGCTCCGGCACCGTCTCCGGCGCGCTCAACGGGCAGGTCATGCCGGGGGGTATCGACAGCCAGTTCATTGATCCGGATGGGATTTGCCGCCTCTCGGCCCGTTATGCCTTACATGTCGGCCAGGGCACAGTTTATGTCGAGAATAATGGCATTCGTCGCGTACCTGACGCATTTAAAGAGAAGCTGTTCGGGGATGACATGCGCTTTTTTGATGAACTGCCGCCTTCACAGATTTATTTCAGAAGCGTCCCGGTATTTGAAACCGATGTGCCTGAGTTGTCATGGCTCACGACATCGGTGTTTATCTGCGCCGCAGAAAGAACCGCGTCCGGCGTGACGCTGGAATTTTACAAAGTAGTCTGATTTTTAACTCACAGTAAATACAATCTCTTTGCTCAGCCCTGACGCCCTGGTCCTCGCCAGGGCCGTTTCCGCTTGCTGCCCTCCCTGACCGGCAACGCAATCCCTGCCGGATCCTGCTCCGGTTTCCATTAACTGCGAGATGAAGATCCGTAACACCCTTTCTGTCACCCCAAATCAGCAGGCGCCCTTAACAGTTAATATCCGTTAAAGTCTTGCCGGTCACTTCCGATAATGCTTAGAAGGTGTGCTTCCATGTGCAGGCCCAGGCCTGGGTGTTTTTCCGGTCTGCGTGGCGATATCGGTGACGCTTAAGGCGTACAAAGGATTTTCTTGCATGTAACCGGCATTGATCTGATGCGGCAATACGTCAACGAAAAATGAAGATACATTACAGTCATCCTCTGAGGTTTGTATGTTCAATGTGAATGAAGTCATCCAGAGAGCGATAAAATCAGACGCCACCGGAATGGTTGATGATGTCAGCGCTATTAAAGGCGCAATGGGATGGGTTGAATTTTCTCCTCAGGGGAAGATCATTAAGGCGAATGATATTTTCCTCGCGATGACAGGCTATACGCTGAGTGAAGTGACGGGGTTGCATCATCGCGCACTCTGTCAGAGCGCCTATACGCAGACGGCAGAATACGCCAGCTTCTGGCAGTCATTGTCTCAGGGCAACGCAATAAACGGCGTTTTTGAACGCTGCCGGAAAGATAAATCCGTTTTTTATATTGGCGGTTCCTATTTCCCGGTAAAAAATAAACATAACGAAGTGGTGCGGGTGATAAAAATCGCCAGCGACATTACGGAAGAACACAAAGCACTGAAAAGCAAAGAGGCGATTATCAGCGCCATTAACGCCTCAATGGCGTTAATTGAGTTTACGACCGACGGTGAAGTGTTAGATGCCAATGATAACTTTCTGAAGTTAATGGGTTATCAGCGCAGTGATATCGTCGGCAAGCATCACCGGATGTTCTGTTTTAATGATTTCTATACGAAGAACCCCGATTTCTGGGCGAAAATCCGCAGCGGTCACTCTTTCAGCGGGCGATTCGAAAGGAAAAACGCCGCAGGAGAACGTGTCTGGCTGGAAGCGAATTATACGCCGGTGCTTAACGCGTATGGCACGATTGATAAGGTGATTAAAATCGCCTCTGACATTACGGTCAGAGTCGAAAATGCGCGCAGAATCGCTGATATTGCGGTGACGACCTCTGAAGAGACCTCGCAGATTTCACACAACGCCAAAGACGTGTTAACGGAAACCGTTAAAAACTCGATGCTGGTTTCGGACAAGGTAGAAGCGGCAGTTACGGTGAGTAAAAAGCTCTACGAATCGGCGGCGAACATCAGCGAGATAATCTCGACAATCAGCAGCATAACGTCACAGACCAATATCCTGGCGCTGAATGCGGCGATTGAGGCAGCACGGGCAGGCGAAGCGGGCAGAGGATTTGCAGTCGTGGCTGGCGAAGTCAGGCGGCTGGCCGCGTCCACGTCGTCATCCACCCAGAAAATCACTGCGGTAATCGAAGAGAATAACCGGCTTATCAGCGACATGTACCATCAGCTCGATGAGATAAAGAGCATCATCACCCGCGAAAATGACAAAATTACCGAGCTGGGCCGGAGCTTCCAGGAGATTAACAGCGGCGTCAATGAGTTTTCGACCGTTATCCATCAGCTCAATGCTTAACTGATTTATCCCCGGAGCGCCTTTCGCGGAGCCGTGAGCGGCTCAGGCGAGGCGCTTTTTTCTGGCTGCGGTTTAGGGCAGGTCTGGTCGGTTTTTTCCGCCGGGCTGTATCATTGCGGTGAGGTTGAAGCATTTTTTCAGGCTGAACAGGGGTTAGGGTGCCTGGCGGCTTGACGCTAGCGTCAGTTCAGGCTGAAGAACAGAAGGGAACGGAGCGGCAGTATGATAAGCCCGACACATTCAATTTAACTTATGTTGTGTAAGAATTCAGTTCATAAGGCAAATGCGGCACATTTAGTTGTTTTAAATGAATATTTCTAATTTAGATACCAACTAACTTCCAGGTAACTTCATGAACTAACAGAGAGTCCGCTTCTTATGGGCATTTCCTGTCAGCTTATTTTACTCTAGTTCATGAACTATTTCCTTCCGTAATCGCATAACCAGGTTCATAATTTTTTAGGGTTTATCTGATTGCATTCTTGAGCAATCCATGAATTTCGGTAATATATAGATGCATCAATATTTAATCATAACTGATATCTCTGAGGGCGGTAGCGTTGTCAAGGCTGGCTTGGTTTATAGTCTGGTAAGAGGGCTATTAAGATCTATGTTGGATGAGCGGCGTGAAGCGAGCACTAATGGTATGTTGGTGCAGTTTATAAGTCTTACAAGGTGTTATAGCCCTTACTATTTTGCTCTGATAGGGTTAAAAATAATTCTGATAGGTAGGCTTAATTTTCAAAAGGGATAACTCATGGATAACGAATATATGTATCAGGAAGCAATTGGAAATATCAAGTATCAAGCTCACAAAATAACATATCTTGCTAATGATTTCAATGCTTCACTTATAGATGCTATTAATCTTTTTTTAAGTCTGGCAACAATAACGTTAATCCAGTCGATAATGATGTTTTTTTTAAAGCTCAAGTGAATGCAGATTCATTGTTAAATGCATATGCGTCATTGATAGATTATTATTATATCGCTATTGCGATTAAGATGAATGCCCCTTTAGATGTTATTAATAGTGTTCAATACAAGAAAATCACTAACGAGTTAATTGCAAAGAAAGAGTCATGGAGTAAATATCTACAACATTTAAAACCAATTCTTGAGGAGAAGTTTGAGCCTGAAAACGACATATGGAATGAGTTTTATTTTATGTGGGGTGGTGTTTTTAAACAAGAACTAGTTAAATGGAGAGTGCTTAAGACTGAAGATCCTGCATTCTCAGAATTGACGAAAGAAAATGGGAAGATTGACATTCTTCCCAACGAAGCTGTTCTGGAATATTACCGCCTTACACATTTCCTTTACTGCAATAGAACAGGTTCCGGTCATAAGTATAATATTTATTTGGAACTTAACAACTACTTGAAACACAATAGATATCCATTAGTTAAGTATGAGACACAGAGGCTTAAAGATGGTGACTATGCTTATGCGTTTTATACTATACATCAAAATGAATATCATTTATTAAAAGCTGGCATTATACGAACTTTCGCTGAGATTGATTTTGATACTCTGAAAGAGGGATTGAAGCATTGTTATGAAAACAGAGGAGTAATCTCTAGTCTGGAGATGGAAATTGGTTTACCCATTATCAATGTTGACCGGGCGAATGGTTATGAATCGAATTCATGTCTTTATTTTCAATTGGATGGAGTTCTTATGTCAAGGAGCGTAGATTCTATATCGGTCAATGCACATAGCCTTTTTTCAGTCTCAGGATCGTTACTTCGAGAAATAAGCAATGCTCTTGACTGCAAGTTGATACCAGATATATAGTAATGCAACCAGAATGTTACGCCATTCACAGCATGGTGTAATTATAACTATATAGAGGGTTGATTTTCTTCGAGTTGGTAATCCCCGCATATCCTTCCCCACGAACATACTACGCTGGAGTGCGGGTGTTTGCGTTAGCAAACTGGCAAAAAAAGCAATAACTCAGAATGTCAGTGTAAATAACCTAATGTTCTATTCAGTTATTCAGTAAGTGTACTCTGAACCCAACGCAAGAAACGGGAGGGATTTCAGAAAACACAATGTATTCCCTTTAGTGGAAATCAGCTTTCGAATATATTTATCATGTACGCAGTTGGCACAAATGCAATGCTCTTCGTCCATATTTTCCATCATTAATTTTGCTGGTGATTCTGAGATAGAGTGTAACCTTTTGAATATCCTCTATGTCAGAACGATGAGAGAGCCGCGGGGGTGTTTCGCCGCGCTGACAGCAGCGTGCATGATTGCGCACCGGTCGGGTATGGGAAAATTATCTGCTTCACCGTAGTGAGTCAGTTCACGAAATCGTTGCGATAAGCAAATAGCTAGGAACTATTTTTGATTGCCATCCCATGCCCACAGGGAAATCCTCGCGAATTAGAATACGTTCGCTAATCGTGATTTCTGCACCTGTTTCAAACAAAACCTCCCGTTCATGGCCTTTCCTTGAAAATCCCTCTTCGTTATCTTCGTGCGAGAAGAAATAAGCCCTAGATTTGGGCTGTGTAACGGTCAGCATTACTAGATCAATGTAACCTGCCTCAAAGGCTTTACCCAAGTGCCATCCATTTGCAATTGCAGCTCCCGGACAGAATGATGTAGCTAGCGGTCTTTGAGAGGTGTATTGCCAAGGCAGATCAGCAAATTGCCCGCCGTGGAAAAGTACCTGTCCTTCAGGAGGGATTGCACCATATTGTTTAATGAGAGTGTCAACGTTACTAAGATTCAGCACATTATAAGTTTCCTGATACCGCTCAAGTGCAGCAGGCGTTGGCTCAGGCATAAGATGTCGCCAGTTCTCGAATATGGGATTGCTCCTGAAGTAATCGCTAACATGTCTGGTTAGCCTAGGAGAATGCGCAAATGCGGTAAGCGCTCCTGCTTTGCAGGGGGCATCAATGAATCCAAATTGGTCATCCTCATATAAACCAGGATACAAGCGGTTAACTCTATCTGCCTCTGGCGGAGCCTCTGCAATTCTGTAGCATTCCGGTAGAAAACCATCGGGCATTTTAGCCGGGCATGGAGTGCAGAAAGGATTTAAAACTTGTAATTGCATAGCTGACGTTCCATGTATGTAATGTAACTAGCCATTATCGGCATGAGCAATAAAGCCAGTATTTTACCTCCGCGAGAACATTGATGTAAATCGCCACGGATAATCTAGACACTTCTGAGCCGTTTATAATATTGGTTTACATATTCTGTCGTTGACATCTGATCACTCGAACCATGCCGACGCTTACTGTTATAACTCATTTCGATGTAATCAAAAATATCGCTACGGGCTTCTTCCCGCGTTCCATAGAACTTTTTCTTTATCCGCTCGCGTTTCAACAACTGGAAAAAGCTGTCTGCAACCGCATTATCGTGGCAGTAACCGCGACGGCTCATGCTGCTCTCCAGGCCGTATGATTTCAGGAACGACTGCCACTCATGGCTTGTGTACTTACTGCCCTGATCCGAGTGAACCAGCACCTGTTTTTGGGGATTACGCCGCCAGACAGCCATCAGTAGTGCGTTCAGGACAATGTCCTTTGTCATCCGGGATTGCATTGACCAGCCGATAATTTTGCGTTAGAACAGATCGACAACCACGGCAAGATACAGCCAGCCTTCGTAGGTCCTGATGTAGGTTATGTCTGTTACTCAACGCTCATCCGGATTGAACTGTCGTCAGACTCTGTTCACTCCGCACTTTTGCCCACTGTCCCGTAGATCCAGATGGATCTTTCGATCTCCATATACGCATACCGATTCCAGCCAGAACTGTTTAATCTGCCCTGTAGTCTTAGGTCTGCCTGATGGCGTTGCGAATGCGGCTGCTGAAGCCAGGCGTAAAAGCCACTGGGATGAACATCCAGCCCCCGACAGAGCAGGCGAACAGGCCAGCAACAGCTGTTGTCACGGATAAAGGCGTACCTCAGTCGGACAGCTTTGCGAAGTACGCCGCGGCTTTTTTTAATATGTCCCGTTCGTCGGTAACTCGCTTCAGCTCTTTCTGGAGACGGCGGACCTCAGTCTGAGCATCTGACTGTTCTTTATGAGTGGAAGAATCTGGACCGTACTTCTTTATCCAGGCATAAAGGCTGTGGGTGGTGATATCGAGACGTGTTGCAACGCTGGAAACAGAATTACCACGATCAATAACCTGCTTGACTACTTCAATTTTAAACTCTTCGGGATAACGCTACCGCTCATGGGCACCTCTCTTTAAGCCATCTTAAATGACTCTGAGGTGTCTGTTAAAACCGTGGCGATTTAGTTCAATTCATGAGGTTAGGTAACATCTTGTCACGCCATTTCCAGCTCTTTACTTGATGAAGGTTGGAATCAGGCATAGTCTACGATGAAATCAAGCGCGAGCTGATTAAGAAAGGTTGAACTTACTAGACGCTGGAAGGTGCATTTTAAGTGGAGTGATTTCAGACCATGTTGTACAAATATGTAGGGAATGTTGACGACAATAAAGTCATCGAGTATTTAGATGCTTTTGTTGAGAAAGGTACAGTATATGCCAGCAGAGCCTTAGGATTTAATGATCCAGCCGAGCTAAAGCTAATTTTTGACTTCAATGCCGAATTTGAGGTGATCAAAAAACGATTTCATCAGGCCCGTCCAGATAGAACAGAACAAGAATTTTGGGCATGGTACAAATCATTTGATGAAAACTCCAGGTGGGGTGTTGAGAATAGTATGCGAGAGCATAATTTGACGACAAAAGGTATTGTGTGCCTTACGCGTGACTATGATAACTATTTGATGTGGTCACATTACGCTAGTTCGCACACCGGATTCTGTATAGGCTTTGATGATGCTTTCTCTCATAGTATTGAAGATCGTGGGATTGAGGGCGATGTTCTCTATGTTGATTCATACCCCCATTATAACTATTACACTGATTCTCCGAAAGACTATTTAAACGCCACATATCTTCATAAGGGTAAACCGTGGGCTTATGAAAATGAGTACAGGGTAATTACTGAGGGTTCTGGTGTTAAACAATTTGATAAGTCTCTTATCAAAGAAATTACTTTAGGTTGCAGGGCTTCAGTTAAACTTCAAGATTACGCCAGTAAGCAAATAGACAAAGGAATAGATGTCTACAAAATGGCATTAGATCGTAATTCATATAGATTAATACGAATTTGTGTAAAAGAAGGCCATTATTTCCAAGGTGACACATAGTCCGTAAGTAAAATCAGGCGGGTAGAAACCCCCGCCTAATACATTCTAACCCAGATTATTAGTAATTTAACTCGCCGAATAATCCGATCATCAGGACTCCGTCCAAAATTTTCATAGCTGCGACATTAAGGATCTGTTCTAGAGATGGCCGGTATTTGCCGTCATATTTAGTGCGCAAGGCGTCGAGAGGATCACGCAAATACGAACGATAGTGCCCGTTCAGCTCTTAAGCCGCCTCAATAAGCTCGACAATGTGTGTTGTGTGTTGTGTGTTGTGCGCTCCAGCGAAAAGGCGTTACGATTGAGTATCTGGTCCTGCTATGTCAGTAGCGCAGACAACGCCGCCGCCTGCGCAGCGATTTTCTCATTTAGTTTAGTCAGCCTTCAACCGACTGCTATTATCCCTAGTGCCTTAAGCCCTCGCAAAAAAATCTGCTCCAGAAACGTGTAGCACTTCTTCCAGCAAAGCCGCTGCTGCGCAATGTTTTCCCATACCTGCATCATTTCTGTTTCACGGGAAATAAGCCTGTCCAGCAGCGGCCAGTGTGGCTTTCGTAACGTATGCTCGTGGAAATAATCACGGTACGCTTTAATTGTATTAAGCACCTCATCGGCAGTACGGGTATGCAGGTATTTCATGTCTTTTCCTCATCATTTGCGGCTCCACCAATTATGTCCAGGCACCACAAAGATGTCGGGAACGCAGGAGAGAAATATTTTCAGTCGCTGCGTTACTTCACTTCCGGATCTGGCATTTTTCGGATCTTAGCGGAGGAGGAGAGAAAGTTAGTACAGATAAAGCACTAATGAATCAAAACTATTGTGAATAAGGGATTATTACAAATATTTAAAGTAAATACTTTCATTATTAGCATATAAGCATAAAAAGGCGACGCCCTGTCTGCGTCGCCGGAAGGATGAAATCAAAGGTGGTCGAACCGGCCGGCCAAGGGGCCTTTTACCTGCATGTCAAATTCCCACACCGTTCTAAGCTCCCCCTCAAGCGGATCGGCGCTACTGCGATAGAAGGTATTGAAAAGCGTGCCATCCGGATACCGGAACAGCTTCAGTTCACCAAAGGTTTCCCTGTTGACCAGCAGGGAATAATTCTGCAGGGCATGGCGAACCTGATAAATGAGACAGTTATTGATCCTGACGGGCAGTCCGTGGACACCCCGGACAGGGGTATCAATCTGTAGATTTAGCGCAGCATGCCTGTCCGGCTGGTAACTCAGCTCCCGTAATTCGTCACTGAACCGGGAACCATAAATAATGAGCACAGAATCGCGCTGATCTGCTGTGTGCTGCCGGACAGCCTGCAGCAGATCCGGCAGGTTGCTTACCGGTGTATTAAGGGTGGAGGGTAATTTACCCAGCATAAAATGCAGCCGGTGAAGCATGCTTCCCTTCAGGTCTGCCGTGGCAGGAAAATCGCCGTAGAAATTCGTGTTCAGATGGCGGGCCACATATTCTCTGGGCACTCCTGCCGAATAGCACCTCATTTGCCAGTCATGCCGGAAATCCGGGTCCGCAGTGAAGTTGAAGCGTGCAAGGAGAGGGTCTTCTGACAACGCCCCTGGCAACTCTGCCGTCAGACGAATATCGGTCTTTCTCAGTCGTTCCGTATCCACTTCTGCTGCCAGGATATCAGCTGTCCTGCTGCGGCTAAACGCCTCAATATACCGGTCCAATATGCCATTGAAAAAGGGAACCTGTCCGGCATATTCGGCGGCCGACAGCATATACCCCTGATAAGGGACAAACGGGTCTCGTTTGAGTCTTTCGAGTGTATGAATGATCTGCTCTTTACGGAAATAAGAAAACAGGCCCCCGGCCAGTGCCTCCGAAACGCGTTCGGTTACAGGCTCTGACGTTCTGGCGAGCCGGATGGCCAGGAGCGCAAACGCACCATAAAGAGAATCCAGATCATCCTTTATCCCTGAATAGACTCTGCCGGATATTAACGGTCTCTCATTAAACGAGGTCAGGGCTTCAATGGTCTCTGACAGGGCACCATACCAGTTGTCATGGTTCTGCGACCGGTAATGTTCGATTCTCAGGATTATATCGATAATATCCGTGGCCGTTTTGAAAGCGGGCGTGGCGGCGTCATTGTCATCCCTTTCTTCAAATAATGACGACAATCCCAGACGGTTAACCAAGTCAGCGAGATCAATATTCCCCTGGGGCTCCAGGTTGGCAACGATATACCCTGATATCAACAGCCGCATATCGCATAAGGCATTACTGAAAATGATGGCTGATGCTGCCTTTTCATTATACGTACCGCCCCTGAGCATCGTGGTCCACTGCGGGCCCGAAGGTTCCAGATTAATATAATCAGGATTGAGGAAGAAGCTGTGCCATCGAAATTCTTCCTCCCAGTACCGGGAGAAGCGACTTTTCTCATTCCATAGACACAGCACATCATGCGCATGTCTTGCAGACGACACATTGTCGGCCACTACCGGAGGAATAATTAGTCTTACGGTGTAGTGCAGATGGAATAAAAGGCGGCTGGCATAATCCCCGGCGTCAGGTTTACCGATGACGTCCCCCATACTCCAGCCTTCCCACAGACTGATGAAACTGCGGATCAGATCCTGGTGTGTCTGCTCCTGGCTGACGGATAGGGTACCGCCGTTTCCTGCTTTCCATTCAGTAAGGGTGTGCCATACGCTAAAGAGCGACTGTATAAACTGTCTGAAATCCGTGAAACTGGTGCTGTCAGATTCCCTGTAGACGTGTAAGGGGACATACATCGCTTCACTGAAGTAGGCACCCGTCGTCTCAGTTGATTTTACCGTTTCCCTTATAAACTGCCTTAACTCAAAATGAAACGACTGGCTTAAAGAATAGCTCAGGCCTGAGGCGTCCTGTTCGTCCAGAAAATTACCGTCAGCATAACAAAAGCTCCTTTTGACAGACGTGTAGGTTCCCGTAAGTCTTTTTACAGCCATTTTAAAAATGCCAATGTTTTTATCATTCAGGGCATCATAGGCCTCACCAAAAAAATCATAGGGGATGTCATTATAATCTTTCTTTTGCCGAGGTATGCCCGTCGGAATACAACGTCTGTACAGCCAGTTCCACAGCTGGGAGGTAATGACTCCTTTTGCCGACAAAAGGGTTAAGTTGCCGTTTTCTCTGCCGGACGAAGGTAGAATCACAATCTCAGCCTCCTGATCCGAAACGGGCCGTAATCGTCTCAGAAGGAAAAGTAGTGGCCTCAGGTAAATATCCTTTACGATTTCATTTTTTTTAACGGGGCAGGTAAGCGTGTTCATCCCGTCGTTCATGGCGTCTGCGTAGGGCAGTATTTTTATCGTTTTCAGATACTGGTAACCAATATAATGACCCGGATACTGCAACCAAGATCTTATCATGGATTGCTGTATATACTGGCTCACCATCTGTGACTGATAGTATTTTTTCATCAGACGGTCCCGTTTGTCATCATCTAGGACATTGAGACTAGTGACAAAGAACCAGATGGACAGAAAGATATTGAACAGCATCCAGATAAAGGCGGTAACCGCTATCGCAGTATTGAGATAGTTATCCCCGAGTGACGACGCTATCCCCGCCATCAGAATAAAGCCCGCCAGGGAAAGGGCGCTTAATCCTGCAAACATATACCCGGAATTCAGCTGATAGGCAGACTGGATATGAATCCGGGATGATTTTTTCTGAAAAAGAACACTGATCAGACCGACAACCAGCGGGAACACAATACCGATGAGGGTCACCTGGCTTCCCAGCAGGCTGGACATCCACCCGGGCAAGGCGGTAATACCTTTAAAATGTTGACGGGCAAACGGATCAAAGACAGGGCGGGCATAGTGAGCCACCGCCACCGCGCCGGCTGCCACTCCCCAGAGTATCAGCATGGCCCGAATGTAATGCGTGGAGCAATAAACCTGCAGCCTTTCCGCCAGATTCCAGCTGAGATTTTTATGATCCCGGTTGGCTTTGAGTTTGCGGCGGAGGTCAGCTCTGACCTGCCAGGTCACGCTGTTAAGGAGCTTTCCAAACATAGATATCCTGAATTCCCTATATGCTAAGTGCAGAAATAATAAGCGTTAACCCACTTTTTATCGCGGGGAAATTCACAATTAATTACCTGAGCCTGTCCGGGCCCCGTGGTTACTGCCAGAATGCTGAGATCAACGACACGGCCAGCACTAGGCATACCGTTACGCTAGGTTGACGAAGAAGCTCAGCAAGACAGAAGGTGGCTCCCCGGCGACGTGCTTTATTTAAAAGTGATGGATGACCGCACTTTTCATCGGTCTTGTTAGGTATCTTTTCTCCACCCTTAAATCAACTAGCGAGAAAAGTATTTATATTGTGACGAGGAATATGAGTGCGGAGCTGGGTAGGGCGACCGTCATCTTTGAGTGGCCTATAATCCTTCGTCATGTAGTCAGACTGTCCTTGTGACAGAACGTGTACTCCTTAGGTTAAGTTATAGATTTTATAATCAAAAATAATAATTAGGCTAAAATACGTTTCCCACATCACAAATTACGGGTCAGCTCTTCGATGTTATCGGAAAGCATATCCAGCAGGGATCTGACATAAATATTATTATTTCCCTGATGCCACATTGCGCTCAGTGGTAGCCCTTCAACATGCTTCATCGGCGAGAGAGCAAGGTATCTGACACCGTCGGCATTCATATTTTTATATGATGCAGGCACCAGGGCTACGCCCAGCCCGGCGGCAACAAAACTCAGGATGGTCTGCTTCTCTTCGGCATATTGCGCAATAACGGGCATGCTGCCACCCTCCCTGAAAATATTCATCGTCAGATCATGGCTGTGACGCCGGGTACGTCTTTCCGGCACGATAACGGGTTCATTACGAAAATCAGCGATACTGACTTCGTCATAACTGACCAGCCGGTGGTCAGCAGGTACGGCAAGCACACAGGTCTCATTCGCGATAAAACGGGTAGTCAGCGTAGCATCAGCATGTTCAGGCGGACGCACAAAGACCAGGTCCAGCCATCCGGAAATGAGCCGCGGAATAAGATTGTGAGATTTATCTTCCGTGATATGGATATCTGCATCAGGAAACTGCCTGACAAAAAGATTAAGTAACTCCGGCAGTAATCCTCTGGCCGCGCTGTCAATAGCACCGATCCGCAGCGTCCTCTTTTGCGGCAGCACATTTTTACGGAACCGCAGCCGTAGCGCATCGAAATCAGCAATCACGGCTTTAGCCTCATTTAAAAACTCTGCGCCTTCAGGCGTAAGCGACACATTCCGGGTTGATCGATTCAGTAGCCTTATCCCCAGATCTTCTTCCAGCAGTTTGATGAAACGGCTGAGTGACGCAGGCATCATTTCGAGATTACGGGCAGCCCGGCCAAAGTGAAGCTCATCACCTAACACCACAAAGCAACGCAGCTGATTTATATCCATTTTTTCACCAGAAACCGATTATCTAAATAATTTGTATAAAGCAGTGCTGATGATAAAACCCCACACCTCTCCATACTGGGCTTATTACAAAACGATAACAACCCTACACGACAATGGAGCATCCCCAAAATGAATAATCACCTCGAAAAAAAGGTTATGCGCAAGGTTACCCTGCGCATTATTCCTTTTATCATGCTGCTTTATTTCATCGCTTTCCTCGATCGGGTAAACATTGGTTTTGCCGCCCTGACCATGAACGAGGATCTGGGGTTTTCGCCCACCGTTTTCGGGATGGGCGCCGGCATTTTCTTCCTCGGCTACTTTCTGTTTGAAGTCCCGTCAAACTTAATCCTGCATAAAGTGGGAGCCCGCATCTGGATCGCCCGCGTGATGATCACCTGGGGCTTAGTCTCTGGCTGCATGGCTTTTGTGCAGGGTACAACAAGCTTCTACATTTTGCGTTTTCTGCTCGGCGTGGCGGAAGCCGGTTTCTTCCCGGGCATTATCCTTTATCTCAGCTATTGGTTCCCGGCAGCCCGACGCGCGCAGGTTACAGCCATCTTTATGGCCGCTGCACCGCTTTCCACCGCGCTGGGATCGCCTATTTCAGCCGCTCTCCTCGAAATGCACGGTTTCCTCGGCTACGCAGGATGGCAGTGGATGTTTGTGCTGGAAGCCTTGCCGGCACTGGTACTTGGGGTTGTGGTTCTGTTCTTCCTTACCGATCGTCCGGCCAAGGCCAAATGGCTGACTGACGAAGAGCGTGCGTGGCTGGAAAACACCATGCAGGCCGAGGAACTGGCCCGGGCGGCAAAACAGAGCCACAGCAGCGCATGGAAAGGGCTGGCGGATAAACGCGTGCTGGCTCTGGCGCTGGTCTATTTTGGTACGTCTGCCGGCCTGTACACGCTTGGGATCTGGTCTCCGCAAATCATCCGCAGCTTCGGTGCTACCTCGCTGGAGATCGGTTTCCTCAACGCTTTCCCGGCTGTCATCGGCGTAATCGCCATGATCCTGTGGGCACGGCATTCAGACCGCACCAAAGAGCGCAGCTGGCATGTGATTGGCGCCTGCCTGCTGGCGGCAGCCGGTCTGATTTACGCCGGTAACGTCAGCACACTCTTTACCGTGATCGTCGCCTTAACGCTGGTCACGGTGGGCATCAGCGCATCGAAACCGCCACTGTGGAGTATGCCTACAGTGTTCCTGAGCGGCCCGGCAGCAGCAGCTGGTATCGCCACGATTAACTCTATCGGCAACCTCGGCGGCTTTGTCGGCCCGATGATGATTGGCGTAATCCGCCAGCAAACTGGTAGCTACACCTGGGGCCTGTACTTTGTCGCCGGACTGCTGGCGCTTTCGGCCCTCATTGTCCTGATTCTTTCTGCCAGGGCTGACAAGCCGCAAACGGCAGAGATCCCTCATCCTCATACTCATCAACTGGAGAAGTAACTATGCGTACCTACAAAATTGCTGCCATACCCGCCGACGGCATCGGTCCGGAAGTCATCTCTGCTGGGGTTGAAGTGCTGCATGCGCTGACGCGCCACGATCCGCAGCTGAACTTTGATGTGGAGACCTTTGACTGGGGGTCGGACTATTACAAAAAACATGGCGTGATGATGCCGGAGGAGGGGCTGAATACGCTGAAAACGTTTGATGCTATTTACTTTGGCGCAGTGGGCGCGCCGGATGTGCCTGACCACATCACTCTCTGGGGGCTGCGTCTGCCAATTTGCCAGGGCTTCGACCAGTACGCCAACGTGCGTCCAACCAAAATTTTGCCGGGTGTCACCTCACCGCTGCGTAACCGCGGTCCGGGCGATCTTGAATGGGTCATTGTGCGTGAGAACTCGGAGGGGGAATACTCCGGTAACGGCGGTCGGGCACACCGTGGCTTACCGGAAGAAGTCGGCACCGAGGTGGCCATCTTCACCCGCGTCGGGGTTACGCGCATTATGCGCTATGCCTTCAGGCTGGCGCAGTCTCGTCCGCGCAAGCTGCTGACCGTGGTGACCAAATCCAATGCCCAGCGCCACGGAATGGTGATGTGGGATGAGATTGCTGCCGAGGTGGCGCAGGAGTTCCCGGATGTCCAGTGGGACAAGATGCTGGTCGATGCCATGACGCACCGCATGACGCTGCATCCGCAGACGCTGGATACCATCGTTGCCACCAATCTGCACGCCGATATCCTTTCCGATCTGGCCGGCGCGCTGGCTGGCAGCCTAGGGGTAGCGCCGACTGCCAATATCGACCCGGAACGCCGATTTCCCTCCATGTTCGAACCTATCCATGGTTCAGCATTCGACATCACCGGCAAAGGTATCGCTAACCCGATAGCGACCTTCTGGACTGCCGTACAGATGCTTGAACATCTGGGAGAACGCGACGCCGCAGCGCTGATTATGGAAAGCATCGAATATGTTTGTGAGAAAGGCATTCTGACGCCAGACGTCGGCGGAACGGCCAGTACCGCGGACGTCACCCGCGCTGTAGTGGAATTTATCGAAGCCAGAGCAAATATTGCCGAGACCGTATAACCATGAAAAATGAACAGGCTGCAGAGATCCTGCAGGATATTTTTCAGCATGCTGTCGAAAGCGCCCGAGCCGGGCCTGCGATCCTGTCTAACCTGCCGGAAAAACCGCGCGGCCGCTGCGTGGTAATCGGTGCCGGTAAAGCCTCGGCGGCAATGGCGGCGGCTGTGGATGCAGCCTGGCCGGATGTGGATGTTTCTGGCGTGGTGGTGACGCGTTACGGTTACGCGGTGCCTGCTGGCCGCATCCGGATTATTGAGGCTGCTCATCCGGTATCGGATTCGATGAGCGAAGTTGCCGCAATGCTGATTGTGGAAGCGCTGCGCGGGTTGACCTCTGATGACCTGGTGCTGGCGCTAATTTCCGGTGGCGGGTCGGCGTTGATGGCGCTGCCCGTACCAGGATTAACATTGAAAGATAAGCAAGCAATTACCCGCGCGCTACTGCACAGCGGTGCCAATATCAAAGAGATGAATCTGGTACGTCGTCATCTCTCCGCGGTGAAAGGCGGCAAGCTGGCAAGAATGGCGCAACCGGCCCATATTGTGTCACTGATTATCAGCGATGTGCCGGGGGATAACCCGGCAGATGTGGCATCAGGTCCTACTGTTGCAGATGACAGCACGCCGCTTGATGCGCTTCGGGTACTCCAGCGCTACGGTATTCAGACCCCGGAACCTGTTCATAAACTGCTAAGCCAGCCGGCAGACCCGGTTGAAAGCACAGCGAACAGTGAGGTTAAACTCATTGCCACGCCGCAGCTGGCTTTGAAGGCTGCCGCGCTGGCTGCGTGCAGACACGGACTGACGCCGCTTATTCTGGGCGATGCGATAGAAGGTGAAAGTCGTGAAGTGGCCATTGTTATGGCCGGGATTGCTAAATCCGTGAAGCAGTATGGTCATCCGGTTTCCGGTCCGGCAGTACTGCTGTCGGGTGGTGAAACCACCGTAACGGTAAACAATGACCAGCCCGGAAAGGGTGGGCGAAATACTGAATTTTCGCTCAGTCTGGCCTGTGCATTGCAGGGGGAGAGCGGCATATGGGCTATCGCCGGCGACAGTGATGGTATCGACGGCACAGAAGATGCAGCAGGTGCTCTGGTATTCCCGGACACGTTAATACGCGGCAAAATGGGAGGTCTGGATGCAGCTAATTATCTCGATGTTCACGACAGTTATAGCTATTTTCACGCGCTTAATGACCTGGTGATAACCGGACCAACGCTAACAAACGTAAACGATATTCGGGCAATAATGATTATCTGACGCTGCCGTTACTTGCGCGCCGCCGCGCAGAAAGAGGGAGGACGCCGCCCGCAGGCGGCGCTGGCACCCTATACAGAGGTCAGCCGGTGACTTTCAGACAGCAGATCGTGGATCTAGTCTGGCGTGATGGGACCGTCCAGGATCACGCTCACCCAGTGCTCTTTATTCATGTGCCAGGCAGGGTGACCTGCCCCCAGTATTAGATACAACCTTCAGTTAGTAATGTCGGTTGGTTTTTCTTCATTTTTTCCGTTTCGCCAGCATGCTGCAAATTCAGACGGCGTCTGATAATTCAGCGATGAATGAGGTCTGGACTCGTTATAGTCCTGCCGCCAGTCATTAATGATTTTCCGGGCATGGAGAATATCGCTGAACCAGTGCTCATTAAGGCATTCATCCCGAAAGCGTCCGTTGAAACTCTCAATAAATCCGTTCTGTGTTGGCTTGCCCGGCTGGATAAGTCGCAGTTCTACGCCATACTCAAAAGCCCGCTGGTCGAGCGCACGGCAGGTAAATTCCGGGCCCTGATCGGTTCTGATCATTGCCGGATAGCCACGAAACCGCGCGATGCTGTCCAGAATACGCGCGACCTGAACGCCTGAAATACCGAAAGCAGCGGTGATCGTCAGACACTCCTTCGTGAAATCATCCACGCAGGTCAGGTACTTAATCCGGCGGCCGCTGGCAAGTGCATCCATGACAAAATCCATCGACCATGTCAGGTTCGGCGCATCCGGGCGTAGAAGCGGAAGCCGCTCAGTCGCCAGCCCCTTACGGCGTCGCCTGCGTTTTACACCCAGACCGTTAAGGCGATAGATGCGGTAAACCCGCTTGTGGTTGACTTGAAGGCCCTCCCGACGTAATAACTGCCAGATGCGCCGGTAACCAAACCGGCGACGTTCAAGTGCCAGCTCTGTGATACGCAGAGACAGCTGCGCGTCAGCAGCCGGACGCTGAGCCGAATAACGGCAGGTTGAAAGGGACAGACCAGGCAGCCTGCAGGCACGGCGTTGCGACAGGCCCGTTGTCTCACACATGACTTCTACGGCTTCCCGCTTCTGGTCTGTCGTCAGAACTTTCGGCCCAGAGCCACCTGAAGCGCCTCCTTATCCAGCATGGCTTCAGCGAGCAGCTTCTTGAGTCGGGCATTCTCCTCTTCAAGTGACTTGAGCCGCTTCACATCGGGGACTTCCATGCCGCCAAACTTCTTGCGCCAGGTGTAAAAGGTGGCGTCGGAAATGGCGTGCCTGCGGCAGGGTTCCCGGGCAGAAACGCCGGCTTCAGCCTCGCGGAGAATACTGATGATCTGTTCGTCGTAAAAACGCTTCTTCATGGGGATGTCCTCATGTGACTTATGAAGACATTACTAACATCGCGGTGTATTAATCAATGGGGAGCAGGTCAGACTGTGTGGACAATGAGCGGAAAGCCAAATGGTCAATATGGTACCTAAGGGGATACAGCAACGGTAGAGAGGTTTCCAAGTCCATCAGGATCCATCGCCTTTTACGGCCTGAGATAACCAACTGCTTTAGTGAATACACAATATTTACCTCAAAATTATCATGGATATGAAGAGAATGTACTCTGTACCTAATGCAAGAAACGAGAGGGAGATCAGAAATCCTAACGTATTGATTTATCCGTTAGTGGGAGTGTCTTATGAACTTATTTACCACAGTAGGTGATTTAACATAAGATAGATTGTGCGCATTAATAATCCAGGCTCTCAGTGACACACTCCGCTATGAACCTATGGCTTTTCCGCGCCCGCCGCCATGACGGGCGCGGAACGTTAACTGAACTACACGCGCGTCAGCCCCTTACTGCGGTGCAATCAGCGCCACATACTTGGTGCCATCGTTGTTGCGCTTGAGTTTCTCCAGCGCCGCCGGAATGTCATCAAAGGTCACCGTTTCTGGCGCTGCGAGCTGTAACTCACCATTACCGACCTGCTTCAGCAGCGTTTCACCGGCCAGACGGAGCTGACTCAAATCCTGCGCTGTTCCGTAGGCATGAATGGATGCGAGTGCGATCTCATGTAACGAAATACTGGTGGTGAATGCCGGCAGCGGCGCGGTTTCGATTCTGTCCTGAACACAGACGAGATGACCATAGTAACCCAGTAATCCGGCGAGGGAGATCGCGCTCTGCTGGTTTACCGTATCAAACACCGCGTGCACTGCTTTTTCGCCCAGCATGCGACGAAAATCCTCTTTCCAGCCTGACGCTTTGTAGTCAAAAGCCTGAATCACGCCCCGTGCAGAGAGTTTTTTATGATGACGCTCGCTGGCGGTGACATAGACATGGGCGGCGTGGTTAATCAGAAGCTGCGTAATCAGATTCCCCACATAGCCCCCTGCACCGTTTACCAGTACGGTCTGCCCGGCAATATCGGGCAGTTTTTTAATGGCCTGCCAGGCAGTCAGCCCTGGACAGGGAAGCGAGGCGGCGGTGGCATCGCTGATGTTATCCGGCACGGCAATGACGGCATTCGCCTTAACCAGGGTATGGCGTGCAAAACTGCCGTGATAGCGAAGATCGGTATGGTACATCACCCGGCTGCCCTTGCGGAGATGCGCAACATTCTTACCGGTCGCGACAATAATCCCCATCCCATCGACACCCGGGATCTGGCCCGCCTGCCAGGCAGGAGACAGCCCTTCCATCAGTTTCCAGTCGACGGGATTAAGGCCGACGGCACGATTTTCGACTAACACGTCATCGTCGCCCGGTGCTAGTGATTTTTCTTCTTTGCTCAGCTGAAGGGGCGATGGATTGCGATGCCAGGTCCACGCGTCTGTCTTATACATTTATGTTTCCTTTGATTCTGTTCCGAGAAAGAGAGAGGTTTTGGTAAGCAGGCGGCCAGGCTCCCGGTGACAGAGGACAGAGCCGCCCTGCTGACCATTCCGGCGGCAACGCCTCTTCGCGTTACCGCCGGCGGTCTCTGATACTGTTTATAGCCCATCCCGGTTACCGTGCGGAGACAACCGGAAAATCCGTTTATTGTGCTGCAAGCGCCTTCAGCAATGCCGAGGCGAGCAGATGGTCTGAGAACGGGTTCTGCCCGGTGATCAGTTCACGATCCACCACCACATGCGGCTGCCAGGCGGCAGCAAAGTTCATGTTTCCGCCCGCCTGCTTCATCGCTCTGGCCGGGTAATAGCGAAGCTTTTCGCCTTTTAAAGAGGCCTCGAAAATTTTCTCTTCCTCGTCGGCAAAGATGGTCATCTTATAGCCGCGGTAGATCCAGTGATCTGCGCTGACGTCTCTGTCTGCCACTACCCCCTGCTCATAGCCCTGCGGATCATCCTGAGCGGCAAGGAGAGTGATCGGGCCGTGACAGATGGCTGCGGTCGGCTTCCCTTTACGATGGAAATCACGAAGCAGTCTGCCGACCTCCGGATTATTCGACAGGTCAATCAGCGGTGCATGACCGCCAGGAATAAAGAGCGCGTCATAGTTATCCAGTCCGGCAGCCAGAACAGTTTTCAGCGATTTCACCTGATCGGCCTGCGTTAGCGCACTGACCACGCCCTCGATCCGGTGCATCTCGTTTACATCGCCGCCAAAGTACAGCGCATCGCGTGAACGCTGATCGGCACGCGGCTGAGTGCCCTCCGGGGTGACGACCGTTAAATGATAGCCTGCCCGGATCAGCGCATCGGCAGGCACGCCAAATTCATTCAGATAATAGCCGGAGGGGAACGTCTTATTATTCTGCAGCGGTAATTCTGTTTTACCTGAGAGCAAAACCAGTACTTCGCCCTTGCTGGCCGCAAAGGCGGTTGCACTGGTCACCAGCAGCATAAGCGCCAGCGTTCTGAAAATCTTTTTCATTTTAACCTTTCATTACGGGTCTGCGATGTGGGGTGATCCGGTGAGGGTCACCGTTGGAGTCACTCTATTGAATCGGTTAAAGATGATAAAGTGCCCTTCAGGCAATTGACTTGTTACACAGGTGAACAAATGAGAAGCTTCGATCCCGTTCAGCTGGGCAGTATCGAGCTCTTCTGCAGAGCGGCCGAGCTGCACAGTTTTACCGCTGCCGCAGAGCTGCTGGGCCTGACGCCCGCGTCGGTCAGTCGATCGATCAGCCGTCTCGAAGCCCGGTTAGGCGTGCGGCTTTTTGCCAGAACGACAAGAAACATCAGGCTGACAAACGAAGGTGAGATCTACTACAGGCAGTGTCAGCAGGCGCTGGAACAGATTGCAGAAGCCGAACGGGTCATTACCGGCACGCAGAAGATCCCCAGCGGGCGACTGCGGGTCAGCGTCGGCACGCCTTACGCGCATCATCGTCTCCTTCCCCTGCTCCCGCGCTTTCAGGCAGAGCATCCGCAGATCGAACTCGATATCAGTATTGCCAACCGGGTCATCGATTTCGTGGACGAAGGGTTCGATCTCGCTATCCGTCTGGGGACACCAAAGGATTCCAGCCTGATTGCGCACAAACTGGAGGACGCGACGCTGGGGATTTTTGCCTCGCCGGATTATCTGCGTCGCCGGGGCCGACCCGTCACGCTCGACGATCTGGACCAGCATGACTGCATCAGATTTATTCTGCCCAGCTCGGGCAAACCGATGCCGTGGGAATTCCGCGATGAAAACGGGAAGCCTGTCGATATTAACGTCAGAAGTCCCTACAGCGTCTCTGACGATGTTCTGGGTGCGGTCAGCTGGGCGGTGGCGGGAGGCGGGCTGTTCCAGTTTTATCACTTCATCGCCGAATCTGCCCTCTACAGAAACGCCCTGACCGAAGTCCTGCAGAACTATAGCGGGCGCTCGCGGCCGTTCTCAATACTCTACCCGCAGAACCGGCATCTCTCCGCCAGGGTACGGGCCTTTGTCGATTTCCTCCGGCGCGCAATCCCCGGCGCACCGCCACGGGAGTAACACGTTGGCGCTGACCGCGGTCAACGGCGCATCGGCCAGGGAGGGTTCAGAGTCGGCCGTAGAAGGTCATCCGCGCGGTTTCCGACAGCGCGATACCGGGCTGCGTGTTGTAAGCCAGCACGGCCAGCATTCGCGTCACCTCGCCCTCTGTCGGCGTGACGCGATGCAGGGCGTTACGGCCCCGAAACAGCACCAGATCGCCGGCATCGATCGTTAGCGAATTCACCGGCTGCCGCGCATCCAGCACCGCCTCGACACCTGAGAAGTTCATCCCGCCCGCATCGGCGTCGCGCAGATCGTTGACATACTGGAACACCCCGCCCGCCCGCGGCTTCTGCACCAGCAGGGTGATAGCAAACGAGGAGTTGTCGAAGTGCCAGCCCAGTTCCTGGCCGTCAGACGCGTAGTGCAGGTTGATTGAGGAGAGCGGATCGGCGTAGGGATAGAGTGCCGCCTCACCCAGCACATCGCACAGGAAGCGCTGGAATAAGGCATCATTGTAGAGCTGGCGTAGTGGCGACCCGGCAGCAATCACATCGTCGGTGATACAGCCTTTGGTGCTGACCACTTCCCGGTTACGCGGATGCGTGTCGCTGAACGCCGCATCCGGCTTCATCAGATACACGTTATGTCTGCTGCGGGTGTGATAAGCCAGAGGGCGCTGCGCGTTGCCCTCTTCAACGATCGCCGCCAGCGCCTGCGGCTGTAAAAACTGACGCAGAACCAGCGTGCCTGTGTGGTTTAATGCTTCATGACAGCGTTGACGCCAGCCATGATCGGCCAGCGGATGGAGATCGAGACGAACCAGGGCATCACTCATAGCATCATTTCTCATCATCAGCAGGTGTGGTGTTACTCTATCTTTCGTTCGAGAAGCTATGTAACGATAAAAATTTAATGCCCTCATAAGGAAGCGTTAATGCCGGCCAGAATCACCAGGTTGCCAAAAATCAGCGTGATACACGCCTTCAAAGTGGCTGCCGAGCTGGGCAGCCTGGCGAAAGCGGCCGCCCAGCTGGCGCTGACGCCAGCGGCCGTCAGCCAGCAGATCCGCCAGCTGGAAGAGCAGCTCGGCAGCGCTCTGTTTCTGCGTACGCAGAGTGGCGTGGTGCTGACCGAAACCGGCAAAGAGTATCTGCGCTACGTCACCGAAGCCTTTGATATTCTGCATCTCGGTCAGCAGAACATTCGTGATGCGGTTCGTGCGCCAAAACTGACGATCTATGCCCTGCCTGCTCTGGCGTCAAACTGGATCATGCCCCGGCTGGCGAGCTGGCGCGAACAGTGTCCGGATGTCGATCTGGCGCTGCACGGCACGCATGCGCAGGTCGATTTTCAGGCGATGCCGGCGGATTTTGTCCTCTGTTTTGGCGAGGATCGTTACCCGCAGCTCGAAAAACAGTGGCTGTTTCATGATGAGGTGCTGCCGGTCGCCAGCCCCGCGCTGCTGCAGCGCTTTGCGGCAAAGGCGATCTTCAGCCGTGCGCCGCTGATCCATCTGGACTGGGGAGATGAGGGGCGTTTCCTGCCGGACTGGCGCAGCTGGTTTCAGGCCAGAGGCATGGACGAGCCGCTGCCGCAGCCGGGCTACACCTTTAATCTTACCTCGCTGGCAATCGACGCGGCTGTCGCGGGTGCCGGGCTGCTGCTTGGACAGCGACGCCTGATTGCGCCGCAACTGGCGCGCGGCGAACTGGTGGTGGCAGACGATTTCAGCCTGCCGCTCAGCAAACCCTATTATCTCGCCTGGCCGCCCCGCACGCGGGCGCTGCCGGGCAGTGCGGCGATGATCGCCTGGCTTGGCGGCCTGGCCGGTAAATCGTCATCGTAATACCCTGCGCCCGCCGCGTGTTTCCGGCGGGTTCAGAGCGATAGCGTGACACTGTCACGCTGCGTTACGCATTATCCTCCACGATCACCGCCACCCGTTGCCCTGCACGCACTGCGCCGCCCGGCTGCACGCTTACCTGCTGGACGATGCCATCACAGGGCGCGATTAACGGGATCTCCATCTTCATCGACTCCAGCACGACCAAGACGTCTCCCGCCCGCACCCGGCTGCCTGCAGTAGCCTGCACCTGCCACAGATTGCCGGAAATCGGGCTTTCGATCCCCTGCTCGCCCGGCTGCAGCGGCATCTCGCCGCCCTCTTCGGCTATCGCTTCCAGACTGTCGAAATGGGCCTGTCCGCTGGCGATCCAGCGGTCGCGCTCCGCGTTAAACGCGCTCTGCTGATGCTGGCGGAAGGCGTCGATACTCGCCGCTTCGCGGGCGAGAAAAGCCTGGTATTGCGCCAGCCGCAGCGTGCAGTGTTCGATCTGCAGCGGAAAGCGGCCAAGCGGAAAATCGCGGCGGATCTGCAGCAGTTCGCTGGCCGAAACCGGATAAAAGCGGATCTGGTCGAAAAAGCGCAGCAGCCAGGGCTGACCACTGAAGTCAGCGACCTGATGATAGCGATTCCACATCTGCAGTGTGCGCCCGACAAACTGATAGCCGCCCGGTCCCTCCATGCCATACACGCACAGATAGGCGCCGCCGATGCCCACCGAGTTCTCCGCCGTCCAGGTGCGGGCCGGATTATATTTGGTGGTGACCAGCCGATGACGGGGGTCCAGCGGCGTGGCAACGGGCGCGCCCAGATAGACATCGCCCAGCCCCATCACCAGGTAGCTGGCATCAAAAACGGTATTCCAGACCGCCTGTTTATCCGGCAGGTCGTTGATGCGGCGGATAAACTCCAGATTGTCCGGACACCAGGGCGCGTCCCGGCGTACGGTGGTCATATATTTCTCTACAGCCTGCTGACAGGCCGGATCGTCCCAGGAGAGCGGCAGATGCACGACGCGCGAGGGCACCTGAAGATCGTCACTCAGGCAGACTTTCTCCCACTCCCCGCGCACCCAGGTCAGCAGCCTCTCCGGCGTCAGGGTTTCCGGCCGGAAGTGGATCTGCAGTGAGCGGATGCCGGGGGTGATATCAATAATGCCGTCGCGGGCTTGCGCCTCCAGCCCCTGCATCAGCGCATGAATACGGAAACGCAGCACCAGATCCAGCTCTGGCTCGCCCGCCTCCAGCAGCAGATGGGTGTCGCCGGAGAGACGGGCGACCAGACGCTTATCTGCCTCGCCACAGCTCATCACCACAGGCGAGGTCAGCGGCGCGGGCTGCCAGTGCGTTTCCTGCGGCTGTAGCGTGGCCAGCTCCTGGTGACGGGCTATGGCCAGCTGCCGGGCGACGGGAATCGCCACCGCCACAAACTGCACTTTATCTCCCGCTTTGAGCTGGCCCATCTGCCACAGGTCCGCCTCAATGACCGTCACCGGACAGACAAACCCGCCGAGGCTCGGCCCGTCCGGGCCCAGGATCACCGGCATGTCACCGGTGAAATCGACCGCGCCGATGGCGTAGGGGTTGTCATGAATGTTCGAGGGGTGCAGGCCAGCCTCCCCGCCGCTGTCGCGGGTCCAGATCGGCTTGGGGCCAATCAGACGTATGCCGGTGCGGCTGGAGTTGAAGTGAACCTCCCATTCCGTGGCGAAGAAGGTCTCGATATAGTCTGGCGCAAAGAACTCCGGCGCACCGTGCGGGCCATAGATCACGCGCAGCGTCCGCAGTGCGCCGGGACGGGTGCGCAGCGCAGAAGGCAGTTCTGCCCCGGTCGCGCGCGTGGCGCGGGGGGCCAGATGCAGTACGTCACCACTGCGCAGCGCCCGTCCGGCGTGCCCGCCAAACTGACCGAGCGTGAAGGTACTTTTGCTGCCCAGATAGTCCGGCACCTGAATACCGCCGCTCAGGCAGAGGTAGCTTCGCACGCCCGCGCCGGTGATCGCGCCCAGCTTCAGGGTCGCCCCGGCCGGAATGGTGAAAACGGTGTCCATCGGCTGTGCGATCCCGTCCAGCGTGACGCTGAGCGGCGCACCGCAGATTACCGCCTCGACCGCTGTGTTAAATTTCAGGGCAGGCCCGTTAAGGGTGATTTCCAGCGCCGCATCCCCTTCACCATTGCCCAGCAGGCGGTTGCCCGACCGCAGGGCGCGATCGTCCATCGGGCCTGACGGCGGCACGCCGACCGCCCAGTAACCCAGACGGCCCGGATAGTCCTGAACGCTGGTCTGCGTGCCCGCACTGATGACCTCAAAGGTTGCCGCCTGATAGCGGAGCTGCTCCAGACAGCGCGTCCAGGGCTCGCCGGAGGTAAAGGGTTCGAAAGCCAGAATCTGCTGCAGATAGCGGCGGTTGGTTTCCACGCCATAGAGACGGGTTTCCGCCAGCGCCTGCGTCAGAGTGGCAATGGCCTCGTCGCGGGAGGGCCGCCAGGCGATCGCTTTTGCCAGCATCGGGTCAAAGAAGGGCGGCACCTCACACCCCGCTTCCACCCAGCGGTCGATACGCAGCGTCTTATCCCCGCTCTCCGGGAAGAAAACGTCGGTCAGCAGCCCCGGCGACGGCTGGAACTGCCGCCCCGGATCTTCCGCATAGAGGCGCGCCTGCACCGCATGGCCCTGCGGCGTTAGCGTGGTGGCCAGCGTGCGGAGCGGAGGGAGATCGCCTGCGGCCAGCGCAATCATCCACTGCACCAGATCCACGCCCCACACCTGCTCTGTGACGCCATGTTCAACCTGCAGCCGGGTGTTGACCTCCAGAAAATAGAACTGCTGCGCGGCGCTGTCATAGACAAACTCGACGGTCCCGGCGCTGCGGTAGTTCACTGCTTTTCCCAGCGCGATGGCGGCCTGGCAGAGCGCCTCCGCCATACCGGCTGGCAGGTTGGGCGCCGGGGTCTCTTCGATGACTTTCTGATTCCGCCGCTGCACCGAGCAGTCACGCACGCCCAGCGCGATCACCTCCCCCGTGCCGTCACCGAAGATCTGCACTTCCAGATGGCGGGCGCGCTCAATATATTTTTCCAGGAATACCCCGGCGTCGCTGAAGTTGTTCTGGCCCAGACGGCGCACCGTTTCAAACGCCTCGGCCAGCGCCTGGGCATCCCGACAGACGCGCATCCCGATGCCGCCGCCGCCCGCGGTACTTTTCAGCATGACCGGATAGCCGACCTCATCTGCTGCGCGACAGGCCTCGTCGATGTCCGCCAGCAGTTCGCTGCCTTCCAGCAGCGGCACTCCCTGGGCTTTCGCCAGCGCACGGGCGGTATGTTTCAGGCCGAAGGTTCGCAGTTGCGACGGCGTGGGGCCGACAAAAACCAGCCCCGCCGCCTCGCACGCTTCGGCAAACGCGGCGTTCTCTGACAGAAATCCGTAGCCGGGATGGATGGCCGTCGCCCCGCTTTGCCGGGCGGCAGCGATGATTTTTTCGCTCACCAGATAGGTGTCCGTTGCGGGTCCGTCGCCAAGGCTGATCGCCCTGTCCGCTTCACGCACGTGTAAGCTGCTCAGATCGGCCTCGGCGTAAACGGCCACGCCTTTTACCTGCATAGTACGCAGCGTGCGCAGAATGCGGCAGGCGATCGCGCCGCGGTTAGCAATCAGTAAGGTATCAAACATAAGCGAACTCTCAGGGAGGCGGGTCGTCCCGCCACATTCGATATTCCCTGGGGTCGTCCCCGGGGCTGACCGGCGCGCAGGAAACGCGCGGGCGGTATCTTCAGCGGATGGTGCCTCTCAGTTCCAGACCAGCACTTCGGCGGGCGTCGGGTTCCAGCCGTTACAGGGGTTATTCAGCTGCGGACAGTTGGAGATCAGCACCATCACGTTGCACTCCGCCACCAGCTCCACATATTTGCCGGGCGCGGACAGGCCATCGGCAAAGGTCAGTCCCCCTTCGGGCGTGACCGGCACATTCATGAAGAAATTGATGTTGGCGCCGATATCGCGCTTGTGCAGGCGACCATCGTGCAGACAGGCGCAGAGAAAGTTATCGCGGCAGCTGTGCATGTAACGTTTATCCTGGGCGTAGCGCACCGTGTTGCTCTCCTGCGAGCAGGCGCCGCCCAGGGTGTCGTGACGACCGCAGGTGTCGGCGACGATAGTCAGCAGCGGATTTCCCAGGTTTGAAAAGAGCACGCTGCCGGTGGTCAGATAGACATTGCCCTGACGGCGCAGCGTACGCTGCGGATCGTATCGCTCCCTTGGGTTATCGGCGTTATAAAACAGGGTATCGATCGCCTGATTGCCTTCGAGGTCGAGCAGGCGCAGCGTCTGGCCCTTTCTGACTTCAAACAGCCACGGCTCGCCCGCCGGGATCTGATGGCGATAGCACGCCTCTTCGGGAGAACGTTCAGAGTGAATGAGGGTCATGGCAGCCTCCTTACAGGGCAAAAAAGCGGGTGTTCTGAAATGCGCGCTGGTTCTCATCGCGCGTAAGCATGGCGTCCGTCACGGCCTGACTGTCGTCGGCCTGATACCAGCTCAGCTGGACCGGGCGCGGGTTGTATTCCGTTACCGGATCCTGCGGATGCGGCAGCGCGGTGAGGATCAGCAGCACATCCATCGGCGCGTAAAGCTCCACGTAGTCGCCCGCACGGCTGTTATCCGGGGTGAATGTAAACCGGCCTGCGTTATCCACCGTGACCCGGCTGAAGAAGTTCACCACCATCAGCAGATCCGCCAGGCCCAGATCCCATTTGCCCATCTCAACCAGCAGATTATCCACACCGTTGCGGTAGAAGCCGTTGCGCAGCTCCTGATAGCGCCCTGTGCCATACTTCTCCTGCGTCTCAGCCGCGTTGAGTACGCCGCCAAAGGGATCGTGCCAGCCGCAGCTATCGGCGACGATCGCCGCCATCACGCGGCCCATATCAGAGTAGAAACAGTGTCCGCGCGTCAGCCGCGCGGTGTGCTGCCCTTTCAGGGTGTCCGGCAGGTTCAGGCGCTCACTTTTTTCGTGGGGATTGAGCATCATCATGCTGACGTTAGCGCCGCCGTTGATATCGGTCAGGCGCAGAATCTGCCCTTTGCGCAGAATCAGTGAGGTATGGGCGCCACCCGGCAGCCGCTCGTCGCGCAGGGCCGGGGCGGAGTGAAACAGTGTGGTCATCGGGCGATCTCCTTAATCGGATAGAGGTTGTTTTGCGTGCCGGTCGCCAGCTGAGAGAGCCGGGTCTCATTGAGCGGGATGTCGTAAGTGATCCGCGCGCCCCACGCATTCGGGGCCTGAGGATCGAGGCGGACCTTGTCAAAGACCAGCAGCCGGGTGCCGAGATTAAAGCCCTCGGCCAGGTCGTGGGTGACCATAAACACCGTCATGCGGGTTTCGCTCCAGAGCTGAAGCAGCAGCGCGTGCATATCTTTGCGAATGCCGGGGTCCAGCGCGCCAAACGGCTCATCCAGCAGCAGCACGCGCGGCTGCATCACAAACGCCTGAGCGATCGCCAGTCGCTGCTGCATACCGCCTGAGAGCTGCGCCGGATATTTGTCGAGCGCATGCCCCAGCCCGACCTTCTCCAGCATCGCTTTTGCCTGCTCACGGGCCTGGCGTTTCCGGGCACCGAGCAGCCGTCCCAGAAACGGCGAGGCGGGCAGTTCGAGGCCGACAGCGACGTTATCCAGCACGTTCAGGTGCGGAAACACGGAATAGCGCTGAAATACCACGCCACGGCTGCGATCGGGTTCGGCGGACAGCTGCGCGCCGTCCAGCGTGATCGTGCCCCGCGTGGGCTTCTCCTGGCCAAGCAGCAGCCGCAGAAACGTCGATTTCCCGCAGCCCGACGCGCCCACCAGCGAACAGAACTCGCCCTCTTTCACCTGCAGGTTGATGCGCTCCAGCACCACATGGTCGCCATACTCCTGCCAGATGTTTTTGATATCGATGAAACTCATTCCCGGCCTCCTTCCGCCCAGGGGAAACAGGCCTTGTGCAGCTGACGCAGCGCCAGATCCATCAGCCACGCCAGCAGCGTGATCCAGATGACATAGGGGATGATGACGTCCATCGCCATATAGCGGCGCACAAGGAAAATGCGATAGCCCAGACCGGCCGTGGCGGAGATCGCCTCGGCGGAGATCAGAAAGAGCCACGCCGACCCGAGCAGCAGCCGCAGCGAGGTGATCAGCCGTGACAGCAGCTGCGGCAACACCACGCGCAGCACCACCGTCCAGCTGTTGGCCCCCAGGGTCTGCGCCTTGATGAACAGTTCGGCGGGGATCTCCCGCGCCCGCTGTTCCAGATCGCGCGCCAGCATCGGCGTAATACCGATGACGATAAGCATCATTTTTGACAGCTCATCCAGCCCGAAGACGATAAACAGCATCGGCAGCAGCGCCAGCGGCGGGATCATCGATACCACGGTCATAAAAGGCGACAGCGCCGCGCGGCTCATCGGGAAGACGCCCGCCGCGATGCCGATGCACAGGCCGATCAGCGATGAGATCGCCAGCCCGGTCAGCAGGCGGCTCAGGCTGATCCAGGTGTCTGCCCACAGCAGAAATTCCCCGCTGCGCTTGTCCGGCGTAAAGGCCATCCGATCGATGGCCGCGATCATCTGCGACAGGCCCGGCAGCAGCTTGTCATGCGGATTCGCCTCCAGGCGCACCGCCGAACTGATAAACCAGGCGGCGGCCAGCAGCACAAAGGGTAATAGCATCAGCGTCAGGCGCATTCCCTGGCGGGGATAGCGGTTGATATGGCGCATGGCTTGAACTCCCGGAGTCAGTAATTAGAGCTTGCCTGCGGCGGCCATCTTCAGATAGCTATCGTCAAAGCGCAGTTTGATGTTGGCGGGATCACCGACGGTGACATTGCCAGGGAACTGCATCCCGATGAAGTCCGCACTCTGCGCACCCTCTCCCAGCAAGCCCTTATCAAAGGAGAACGCGGCAACGCGCTGCATGGTTTTCGGCAGGTCGGGCGAGCTGACAAAGGTGGTGGTTTCGGCGGGCGTCGGGAACAGGTGGGTGGTTTTCAGCTGAGCCTGATAACCGGCGAGATCGGTGCCGGAATCGGCGGCCATCGCGCTCAGCGCCTGTGTATCCCCGGCCTGCATCTTCGCCATCATCTCAAACCAGGCCCCGGTCAGCGCCTTGCCCAGTGCCGGGTTCTCTTTCAGGGTGTCGGTATTCACTACCATCATGTCGATCAGTTCCCCCGGTACGGCGGAGGAGCTGAACACTTCGGTGGTCTGCGGCGTCTTTTTAATTACCGACAGCTGCGGATTCCACGCAACGGCCGCCTTAACGCCGCTGGTGCCGAAGGCCGAGACGATATCGGCATCCGAGGTGTTCACCACTTTGACATCCTTCTCCTGCAACCCGGCCGTCTCCAGCCCCCGGACCAGCAGATAGTGAGAAACCGACAGCGCAGGCAGATAGACCGACATCCCTTTCAGATCGCTGAGTTTCTTTCCGGTTCCTTTCAGGACGATGCCGTCGTTGCCGTCGGAATAGCTGCCGGTGATCAGCGCCGTGGAGTCAACGCCCCCGGCGGCCGGAATGGTCAGGGCATCCATATTGGTCATGGTGCAGCCGTCGAACTGGCCCGCCGTGTACTGGTTGATCGACTCGATATAGTCGTTCAGCTGGGTGATGTGAATTTTGATGCCATATTTGCTGGCCCATTTATCAATGATCTTCTCATTGCTGATGGCGCCCCAGGGCATCCAGCCCGCATAGATGGTCCAGCAGATGTTGAACTCTTTTTTCGCCGCGGCAAACGAGGGGGCGCTGACCAGCAGCGCCAGCGACATAACAAGTGTCAGGAGGGGGGATTTCTTCATGGTTGACCTCTGGTTGGCACAAAAAAAGGGAGCAGCGCAGGACACCAGATGGTGCCGCTGTCTCCCGGGCTTTTGTCCCGCCGTGTAACCTCGCAGAGGTCGCCAGCTCTCGGACCAGCCATTCACCTGCGTGAACCGGAACCCTAGCCAGCTATTGATGATCTTGTGTCTTACGCTGCTTACTGCCGGAAGTCCTGCAATTGGCGTACCAGAATTTAAATCGCGCAGAATCAGTCGGTTAACGAGGTCAGAAAGCAGAAGGCACCGGGATGGGGAGCCAGCGGCGCGCGTTGCACATAATCGGTGCCCAGCTGACGGCGTTCCGGCAGTCTCAATCTGTCACGCTGACCGCCGCTGAAAATGGCGGCAGACCGTGACGCCCTCTCTCCTTCGTTATATAATCCTGTGCATAACGAAATTTGAGGAGCCATAATGAAGCGTTTCTGGCAGGTATGCACCCTCGGTTTACTGGCCGTTCTTCCCCTGGCATCTCAGGCGTCGCGTCAGATTACTGACCAGACTGGCCGTCAGGTTACGATTCCTGACCGCGTCGACCGCGTGGTGGTACTCCAGCATCAGACCCTGAATCTGCTGGTGCAGATGAACGCCACCGATAAGATTGTCGGGGTGATGGCGAACTGGAAGCAGGAGCTGGGCGACGGCTATGCGCGTCTGGCACCGGAACTGAATCAGAAAGCCACCCTCGGCGATTTGACGCACGTCGATCCGGAAAAGCTGGTGGCGCTGCATCCGCAGGTGGTGTTTGTCACCAACTATGCGCCGCAGGCGATGATTGACAGCATCAGCGCCCTGGGTATTCCGGTGGTGGCGATCTCTCTGCGTCACGATCGGCCCGGTGAAAAGGCCAAAATGAATCCCACGATGATCGACGAGGAAACGGCCTACGATCGGGGGCTGCGCGAAGGCATTACGCTGATCGGCGATATCGTTAATCACCCCGCAGACGCGAAGGCGCTGATCGCGGCCACCGATGAGGGCCGTCAGATTGTCCGCGACCGTCTCAAGGCAATCCCGGCGGATAAACGCATTCGCGCCTATATGGCGAATCCGGAACTGACCACCTACGGTGCGGGCAAATACACCGGTTTGATGATGCAGCATGCGGGTGCAGTCAACGTCGCCGCCGCGACCATTACGGGATTTAAGACGGTCTCAATGGAGCAGGTGATCAGCTGGAACCCGCAGGTTATTTTTGTGCAGAACCGCTATCCCGGTGTAGTACAGACGATCAAGCAATCCCCGCAATGGCAGAGCATCGATGCGGTTAAACACCATCGCGTTTATCTGATGCCGGACTACGCCAAGGCCTGGGGCTATCCGATGCCGGAAGCGATGGGGCTGGGGGAACTCTGGATGGCGAAAAAACTCTATCCGCAGACGTTTCAGGATGTGGATATGGCCCGGCTGGCCAATCAGTGGTATCAGCGCTTCTATCGCACCCACTGGCAGGCAACGGAGTGATGCTCAGGGTGGCGGTGGCGGGCAGTCTGAAACCGGTCTGGCCCGCGCTGATGGCGAGCTTCCCGGCGCCGGTGGAGACCCGGTCTGGCCCGGCCGGTCTGCTGCGTGAAGAGATTGAAGCGGGGCTGGTCTGCGATCTCTTCGTCTCAGCCAGCGAAGAACATCCGCAGCGGCTGCGGCAGGCGGGTCAGGCGCTGGCAACCCTGCCCTTTGCCACCAATACGCTCTGCCTCACCGTCCGCAGCGATCGGCTTCAGGCGGGCGACGACTGGTTCACACTGCTGACCCGTGACAGGCTGCGGATCGCCACCTCCACGCCGGGCGACGATCCCGGCGGTGACTATGCGCAACAGCTCTTTTCCCGGATGGGAAAGGCGGGCGAAGCGGTGCGTCAGCGGGCCAGAGCGCGGGTCGGTGGACGCCACTCCCCCCCGATCCCGCCGGGCAGGCTGGCGGCGGAATGGCTTATTCTGGAAGATCGGGCCGATCTGTTCATCGGTTATGCCAGCTATCGGGCGGCGCTGCGCCGGATTGCCGGGCTGACGGTGATGGCAATCCCGCCCGCGTTTAACCCGGTGGCGCGTTACTGCTGCGCCATCCTTACCCCGGAGGCGCAGCCGCTGGCCGGGTTTCTGCTGACCGACTGGGCGCAGGCGCGGCTGCGGGAGGCCGGGTTTGGCGGTGCGCCGCAGGCTCATTCCCCGGCCTGACAGCGCCCGCGCGCCCCTGCCCTAAAACTCCTCCGGCTCACCTGGCAGAGGTTCGCTCAGATCCTGCCCCTTTACGCCGGCATAGGTGATCACCAGTTCGGCAGGCTCTTCCAGCGTGTATCCCCGGTGTGCGCTGTTGACGGTTTCATTCAGGGCCTCTCCCGCGTGAAACGTGCGCTGCTCGCCGCTCTCTTTATCTTCGACGATCAGGGTGCCGGAGAGAATAAACGCCGCATTTGGCATCGGATGGGTGTGCCAGGGGAGCGAGGTATGGGCAGGCAGCGACAGTCGCATTACGGTCAGTTCAGGTTCGCCAGCGGGATAAGCATCAATTACCTCGCCATTCCAGGCCTGGCTGCTGCGCATTACCTCAACGGCGTTAATTTTGTTCTTTTGCTTCGACATGATAATCCCTGTTTTCCGGAAGCGTGCCGGTCATGAATGAGAAGTAAGCTTAGAAGATAATGGCGGTGACGGGCCTGCTGTCCGCGCAACTGATTACTGTTTCGCCACCTCAAATATTCATGGTAAATAGCGGCTGACGACAGCGCTGGTTATTTTATGCCCGATAATGGCCTTGCGGTTATAAGATATAGCCCGGCGCGAGTTCGCAACCTGCCCGTTCTGTATTATCTTTGAAATCATCTACTACCTGAGGGATTTCTGATAATGAAAGGTCTGTTTACGGCGTTACTCGCCAGTTCTGTTTTATTATTATCTGCCTGCTCGAAAGATGACGATAACAAAGTTAAAGTTGCCATTAATACCGGGCCGGATGAGGCGATCTGGCAGGTGGTTCAGCAGGTCGCAAAAGATAAATACAAACTTGATGTTGAGGTTCTCAACTTCAATGATTATGTGCTGCCTAACGAGGCGCTGAATAATAAAGAAGTGGATGCCAACGCTTTCCAGAGCCTGCCTTATCTGGAGGCGCAGTCCAAAGAGCGCGGCTATAAGTTTGCCGTGGTCGGCAAAACGTTTGTCTTCCCGATTGCGGCCTATTCGCACAAGATCAAGAACATCAGCGAACTGCAGAATGGTGCCACCATCACCATTTCTAATGAAGCCACGACGCTGGGACGCAGCCTGCTGCTGTTACAGGCACAGGGTCTGATCAAACTGAAAGAGGGTGTGGGTTATTTACCGACCTCGCTGGATATTATTGAGAATCCAAAGAATCTGAAGCTGGTTGAAGTGGATACGCCACAGCTGACCCGCACGCTGGACGATCCCAACGTGACCCTGTCGATTATCAATACCAACTTCTCCGCTCAGGCGGGATTATCAGCGCACCGCGACGGCCTGTTTATGGAGAGCGCCTCATCGCCTTACGTGAATGCACTGGTTTCACGCGAAGAGAATAAAGACAGCGATAAAATCCAGAAGCTGAAAGCGGCGCTGCAGTCACCGGAAGTGGCGGCGAAAGCCGACGAAGTCTATAAGGGTGACGCCATCAAAGGATGGTAAGAACGGCTCTTTGGGGATCGAAAAAGGCCGCAACCGTGTTGCGGCTTTTTTTGCGCCCTGGCTGACGGCTGACGGCTGACGGGGGGGACGCAGCGACGTCAGCCCGGCACCACCGGGTCAGTATGCGCTCAGGCGGCTGCCCCTTTCAGCTGCGCAGAGAGATGACCGGCCCATAAGCTGGCGACCCATTTCACCCCTTTGGAGGTGAAGCGCGCCTGAGAAAAGGCATGCTGGTTTTCACCCGTGCCGGTGTGCAGTGTGAAGTAGCCGGCCTGCAGGTGATAGTGCTGCGGCGTCAGGATGCCCTTCGCACGATACATGATATTGCGTTCCAGCAGGAACTGACGGAATTCCGGCTCTTTGGCTTTCAGCATCTTGCAGAGCTGACGGAAACCCAGCGCGTCGTCCACCTCAACGAAGGTATCAAAGAACGCGGCTTTGGGTGCCGAGAGCGCCAGCTGCTGCTCTGCGGCCTGACGCTGTTCAAACTGCTCCGCCCAGGCACGCGCCGCTTCGGCCGGATTGGTAAAGTCTGGAAGATGGGTGGTCTTTTCCCGGTCCTGCCAGCGATCCAGCACTTCAGCCGTGAAGCCCGGCGACAGGCGAGCCACGGCCAGCAGCGAATCACGCTTATTCAGGCGGTACTCCTGACGCACTTCCCCTTCCCGCTCATACTCGCTGACGTTGAGTGGCTGGGAGAGACGCTGCGCCGTTTCCAGACTTTTGATTAACCGCTTCACTTCTCCGTGTGTGATGCCGGTCATCTGAGCCAGTTCACGGCTGCTCATTGTGACCGATTGTTCCAGAGATTTGAGGCTTTCAGTCGAAATCATCATGGGTTCACCCCTCACTAAAACGCTACCAATACCCGGCGGGCAGTCCAATTATTATACAACTACCTGTTCATATATCCAGTATTTTATTTAAGCAATTGCATAACCGGAACCGGTTACGCAAACGGCGGCCAGAGGGCGATGGTCGGGAGAGTACAGAGGGCGATTTGTCCGGATTTCTGGCGGGCTGCGCCGCTACGCAGGCGCGGTTTCTTCACTCCGGTATTCACATAAAATAACAATCATGGACACAGACTCTTTACATTGCAGTATAGTGAAGGCTGTCAGCAGGTTAACGGCCTGTCAGACGCCCTTTTCGATTCGGGGCCAGAAGGCTAATCTGGCCCGTTACCACTGGATATTATCTTTTACTGGAGTACGTCATGCAGCCGTTGAAAGTCGCCTTTATCAAAGCTAACTGGCATAGCGAAATCGTTTCACAGGTCCTGACCGGCTTTGAACAGGAAATGGAGAGCCGCGGTGCGACCTGCGAGATCAGGACATGGGATGTGCCGGGCGCTTTTGAAATGCCGCTGCTGGCGCAACGTCTGGCGCAGACCGGCAAATATGATGCGATCGTCTGTGCGGCTCTGGTGGTGGATGGCGGAATCTACCGTCACGATTTCGTCGCCCAGGCGGTAGTCAGTGGCCTGATGCAGGCGCAGCTGGCGACCAACGTGCCAGTCTTCTCCGTGTCGCTCACGCCGCATAATTTCCAGCCCTCTGCCGAATTCATCGACTTCTACACGCACCACTTCGTGAAAAAAGGCCAGGAAGCGGCGCGGGCGGTCTGCCAGATCCACGCGCTCGAACTCTGATCGTCACCTGCTGAGGCTTCATACGCTGAGCGGCCATGCTAAGGAGAAAACGTTGGAACAATCACGTCCGCCTTTACCGCCCTTTACCCGCCCCGAACAGGCGAGGGAGAAAGTCCGGCTGGCCGAAGATGGCTGGAACAGCCGCGATGCGGAGCGGGTCGCACTGGCCTACTCCGTGGACAGTCAGTGGCGCAATCGCGATACCTTTCTGATCGGCCGGGCTGAAATCGTCGCTTTTCTGCAGCAGAAGTGGCAGCGGGAGCACGCGTACCGGCTGATTAAGGAGCTGTGGAGTTTTGATCAGAACCGGATTGCGGTGCGTTTTGCCTATGAGTGGCACGACGATAATCAGCAGTGGTATCGCTCATACGGCAATGAGAACTGGGCGTTTGATGCGCAGGGGCTGATGAAGCAGCGCTTTGCCAGCATCAATGATCTGAAAATCAGCGAGGCGCAGCGGCTGTTTCACTGGCCTCAGGGACGACGCCCAGACGACCATCCGTCGCTGAGCGATCTCGGCTTGTAGCCCTTGCGTGTCCAGCGGAGAGCGTGGCTCTCCGCCAGCGTTCCATCAGCCCTGCTCGCCTTTGCTTTCAACAAAGGCCGCTTTGTTACGCGTCACCGTATAAGCCACTTTTTTGACATCTTCCGGTGACGTGGTCACTTCTATCGGGGCAATCGTCACTCTGCCCAGGCCAAACAGCGTGGCCACATAGCCACCCACCTGATGCTTGCCCGCAGGCACATGCAGCAGCTTGCTTTCCCCGTTAGGCAGTTTTCCGGCCTCTTTCCCATCTACCGTCAGGAATACGCTGGAGCCATCATCTGCACGGGTTTTGATATGGGAGACATCGATCTGCGTCGGGCCAGCAGCAAATTCATCGGCTGCATCGGCAGGGGCATGTTTCGCACAGCCGGTCAGTACAGCGGCAACCGTTACAACGGCGAGAGTAAAACGATAACGCATTTGGCACTCATTCTCCTGATTGTCAGAACCGACTATTTTAGCGGGTTCCCGGCCGGATGTAAGGGGGCCGAAGTCGGCATGCTCTTAAAAAGTGCCTGAAAAGCGGGCCTGTTGTGACAATTTACGTAAAGTTTTTTTACTGAATATATACACAGTCTTTTTGTCACCAGCGGGCGCGCGTTTTAACCTCTTGATCCGCCTGATTTCTCTGGCCGGATAAGACCCGATCTCGCCTCTGCAAACGGCTGCGCGGCGATTTTCCTCTGTGCTGCCCCTGTCAATTCAGCCTGATCAGGTTCATAGTAGAGGTTCATCCCCGGGGCCTTCCCGGCGGCCATTCCCTCAACAGAGGGTTCGATATGCAATTTCATACGACTGATACGATCTGTGCGTTTACCGGCACCCATCCCGCGAACCTGAAACGCTGGATGAAGCAGGGTTTACTGACGGCACAGGCGGATGCGGAAAGCTGGAGTGACGATCACCTCCGCGAAATTCACACCCTGATCAACTTAACGGCTACAGGCGCCACGCTGGAGGAGATCCGGCAGAGTCAGCAGGCGGCCTCGACGGTGAAGACACAAGGCTGGGCGGCGCGTAAAGGCGACATGCTCTGGCAGCTGGAGTTCGGCACCCCGCTGTCGCTCTCCCGTCAGATGCACCATATGGCCAGCAACTACAGCGGCGATGACTTCATCATCAATCTGCTGCGGCCGCTGAGCAGCTGGCTCCATGCGGACCAGCGTCAGGGCGCCGCGCGCCGCCTCGATCGTTTCGAGCAGACCGTACTGCAGCAGGCGGGCCGGGTGAAGCGCGCCTCGTCGCGTAGCGTCACCGCCGTTCCGCTGTTTCTGGAAGCGGTCAGCGTGCTGGATAAAACGGAGATCTGGCTGGAAGCGATTCGTCTGACGGCGATGGGCTTCGATGTGGCGGTTGACGCCCGGGCAAGCGGTAAGCCTGCCACGAAAATCCAGAACCATGAGCACCATGTGATGTGGTGTGGTGCCGGCATCAGTCAGGCGATGCAGGACTACTTCGAACAGGAATCTCAGGCGGGGCATCCGATCATGCTTTCCGGCCCCGATCGCAATCTGCTGTTTTCCCACACTTCCGCATCCAGCGCTGCCTGATCGCAGGCAGCGTCTGTCCCGCTTTTTCCCGCCAGACAATATTTTTTTCCGTTAAGACGCTCTTAAGGTGGCTGCGTATACTGGTGGCTCAACCCTGACTCATTGACGAGACGCTGATGAAAAAGAGATTACTGGCCTTTGGCCTCTGCCTGTTACCCCTTACCTTCACCGCTGCGCATGCGGCTTCTGACCTGACCGGCTGTGCCGCTAAAAAGCAGGCGATCGAGACACAACTCGCTTTTGCCCGGCAGCACAACAACAGCCAGCAGGCTGCCGGCCTTGAAAAGGCGCTGCGTGAAGTGGAGCAGCACTGCACCGGGAGCGGCCTGCTGAAGCAGCGTCAGGAAAAGGTGGCGGAGAAAAAGCGTAAGGTCGGGGAGCGCGAACAGGCGCTGGCAAAAGCAAAAGCGGAAGGACGCAGCGCCAGCAAAATCCAGAAGCGGGAAGAGAAACTGGCCGAAGCCCGCCAGGAACTCGACGAGGCCGAACAGGCTCTGCGGCAGTAACACAACGGGTCAGCCCGCCGGGCTGGCCTGCGCGTGTGGCGCTCCGGACACCTTTCGCCCGCGCCATGTTTAACTCACTGATTCCCCTGCGCAAATCCTGCCCTTTCCATTACATTATGTAATGCGTTGATTACTTATATTCATGCACCTAATTGGTGCAGTAAAGTCAACATGGTTGCGATCAATTATTTAACTTTTTGAACACCTTCAAGGAATTGAAAGATAGCGATATTTTCCCCTCTATGCAGCAAATACGCACTCCGGGCGCATCATTATTCGCGACTGAGCAGGCTTATTCATCGATCTATTCACTTACGCCGCCCCAAAAAGAGGCATAGCGCCCTTCTGGCCTGTCGGATGCCACATCTTATTTGTTTCAGGAGTGTTAGATTATGTCCGCGCCCTACAATGCGCTTACCATCCACGGCTCCACACAATAAATAACTTCATTAAGAAAGGTTTTTTATGGATAAGTTATCTTATGCGTCTGAAAGCAGCACATCTGCCTGGTCCACCTATCTGCAGCAAATCGACCGGGTTGCGCCCTATCTGGGCGACCTTTCACGTTGGATAGATACTTTGCGTCATCCTAAACGCGCGTTGATTGTCGATATTCCCCTGCAGATGGATGATGGCTCGATTCGTCACTTCGAAGGCTATCGCGTTCAGCACAACCTTTCGCGCGGCCCCGGTAAAGGGGGGATCCGCTATCACCCGGACGTTGATCTTAATGAAGTGATGGCGCTCTCCGCCTGGATGACCATTAAATGTGCGGCGGTAAACCTGCCTTACGGCGGTGCCAAGGGCGGCATCCGTGTCGATCCGTTTAAACTCTCCGAGAGCGAACTGGAGCGTCTGACCCGCCGCTACACCAGCGAAATCGGTATCATCATCGGGCCGCAGAAAGATATTCCGGCACCGGACGTCGGCACCAACAGCAAAGTGATGGCGTGGATGATGGATACTTACTCCATGAACCTCGGCACCACCGTGACGGGCGTCGTCACCGGCAAACCGATTCACCTGGGCGGCTCACTGGGGCGTGAAAAAGCCACCGGCCGTGGCGTATTCATCACCGGACGCGAAGTGGCGCGCCGCGCAGGCATCGAGATCGAAGGTGCCCGCGTGGCCGTGCAGGGCTTCGGTAACGTCGGCAGCGAAGCGGCCCGTCTGTTTGATGAAGCCGGTGCGCGTGTGGTGGTGATTCAGGACCACACCGCCACGCTGTTCAACGCCGATGGCATTAATATGGCAGCGCTGACCGAATGGCAGATCGCTCACAAGCAGATTGCCGGTTTCCCTGGCGCGCAGGACATTGAGAAAGAGGCGTTCTGGACCACCGAAATGGATATCCTGATCCCGGCCGCACTGGAAGGGCAGATTACCCGTGAACGTGCAGAAATCCTGAGCTGTAAGCTGGTGCTGGAAGGCGCGAATGGCCCGACCTATCCGGATGCGGATGACATGCTGGCTACACGCGGCATCATCGTGGTGCCGGATGTGGTCTGTAACGCGGGCGGGGTGACCGTGAGTTACTTCGAATGGGTGCAGGATATGGCCAGCTTCTTCTGGAGCGAAGAGGAGATCAACCGCCGCTCCGATAAGATCATGACGGAAGCGATGGTGCACGTCTGGGAGAAATCGAAGGAGAAAGCGTGCTCGCTGCGCACCGCGGCCTACATCGTGGCCTGTGAGCGCATTCTGATGGCGCGTAAAGATCGCGGTATCTTCCCGGGTTAATCCCGTGGGCGCTGTTGTCCGCAACCGCGCCCGTTTTCCCGCCTACTTCATCAGCACCTGAAACTGCGGGTTAAACTCATCGAAAATCGGCAAGGCGGCCGCACCCAGCGCCGCCGTGTCGCTGCCGGTCATGCCCCGCTTCAGTCGCATATCCAGAAGATAACGCCCGCGTACCGACTGATAGAGAGGTGGCAGCCGCTCAATCATCTGTTCCAGTAACGGCGCAGGCATCATGCCGCCGATAATCACCGCCTCAGCATCAAACACCGACTCCAGAATATTGATCGCCTGGCGCAGCGGCGTGGTCACGCTCTCAATCCAGGCGGTGAAGCGCGCAGGGTCGATCTGCAGGAGATCTTCCGGCAGCGCCCGCATCGGATCGAGGCCGCAGAACTCATAGGCAGCCTGCAGCGAAACATAGCGCTCCAGACACCCCTGATTACCGCAGTAACAGGCCCGCCCGCCCGGTGCCACCACGATATGGCCGATTTCTCCTGCGTTGTGGGCGTGACCGGTGTAGATATGACCGTCGGTAAAGATCCCGGCGCCCAGTCCGGTGCCGATATAGAGATAGATAAAGGAGTTGAGGTGACGGGCGCAGCCGTGAAAGCGTTCGCCGATGGCGGCGACCGTGGCATCGTTTTCCAGCGTGACCGGCAGACCGCTGATGGCAGCCAGTTCCGCCTCGATATCGACCTGCTCCCAGCCGTTCAGCGTGGTCGGCCCGACCGAGGAGATGCCCTCCACGCCAAACGGCCCCGGCATCACCACGCCAATGCCCAGCACCTTCTGCCACTTCGTGCCCAGGAAAAGGCGCATCTCCGCCAGCACGCCGGCAATGCACGCCAGCGTGGCAGCCGGCTGGGGCTTCTGCACCATCACAAGGCGGCGGAAGTGGACTTCGCCGCTGAGATCGACTAGCACCAGCAGCAGCGTCTGATGATCAAGATGAATACCGATGGACCAGGCACTGGTGGGATTGAGCGTGACCGGAATCGAGGGCTGGCCCCGTCCGCTGCGGCGCGGCTGGCGGCTGGTCAGCAATCCGGCCTGCTCCAGTTCGGCCACGATATTCGACACGGTCTGCGGCGTCAGCGAGGTCATGCGGGCCAGTTCGGCACGGGTCAGCTCCCCGTGCAGGCGGATGGCTTCGATTACCACACGCCGGTTGTGTGCCCGCGCATGTTCAAGGTTGGTTCCCGAGGTTTTCATGGTGTTTTCCATTACAGCGGCGCCTGACAGTATTGGGGGCCAGGGGCCTGCGGGCAAACAATATCTTTGATGCTGTACGCAATTCTGGCGCGTTGCGATAGGCAATTTTGCCATAAAAGCGCAGTCTGTGTTTCAGCGTTGTTACGGTGTTGTTCACTATCCGCGAGATGAGTGGCACGCCGTTTGCTTCTGTCTCTCAGGCCCTTTCACAAAGTGGCCCGTTTTACGCCCCGGATTAAATCAATCAAATTGATTTAATTAACCGACAGCTTGTTGCTGCATAGTGGAGAAGAGCATGTCACAGCATTACATCCCCCAACTGAAAGCCGGTTTTGCTGCCTTACTGCTGTTAAGCGCAGGCAGTGCGGCGGCGGCCAGCCAGATCAATGCCCTGTTTATGACCCAGGCGGCCTATAGCGAAAATGATATCCGCGCGATGACGCAGAGTTTCCAGCAGCAGCATCCCGATATCAGCGTTAATCTTGAGTTTGTGCCTTATGAAGCGCTGCACGACAAAATTGTGGCGGCGCGCGGTGCAGGCGGTAATGGCTATGATGTGGTGCTGTTTGACGCCATCTGGCCGGCCGAGTTTGCCCGTTTCGACCTGCTGCAGGATGTCAGCGCCCGCATCACGCCTGCGGAGAAACAGAACGTCTTTCCGGGCGCAATGAACACGGTGATCTATAAAGGCAAAACCCTGGGCATGCCGTGGATCCTGGACACCAAATACCTTTATTACAACAAGGCGATGCTGGCGAAAGCGGGCATTACTACCCCGCCGCAGACCTGGCAGCAGGTTCTGGATGACGCGAAAATCATCAAGCAGAAGCAGATCGTCACCTATCCGCTGGTCTGGAGCTGGTCGCAGGCCGAAGCGCTGGTGTGCGACTACACCACGCTGGTGTCCGGCTTCGGCGGGCAGTTCTATCAGAATGGCAAGCTCAGCTTCTCCGGCCCGGCCTCCCTGAAGGCGCTGAACCTGATGAAAAGCTCGCTCGATGAGGGGCTGAGCAACCCGGCTTCGCGCGAATATCTGGAAGAGGATGTCCGGAAATCGTTCTCTAACGGCGATGCGGCGTTCGCACTGAACTGGACCTACATGTACAACATGGCGAACGATCCCAGGCAGAGTAAAGTCGCGGGCGATGTGGGCATTATGCCTGCGCCGGGTGACGCGCCGGGCAAGGTCGGGGCGGTGAATGGTTCGATGGGGCTGGGGATCGCCAAAGGCAGCACCCATTCCGATCAGGCCTGGCAGTACATTCAGTATATGACCTCTCAGCCCGTGCAGAATCAGTACGCGAAGCTGAGCCTGCCGATCTGGAAATCTTCTTATCAGGATGAGGCGGTGAAAAAAGGTCAGGAGAGCCTGATCGCGGCGGCGGATAAATCGCTGAACGTGATGCTGTCACGTCCGGAAACCGCTGAGTACTCCCGTCTTTCGAACCAGCTTCAGCAGCAGTTGCAGCAGGTATTACTGGGGAAAATCCCGGCCCAGGATGCGATGGCGACCGTGGATAAAAGCGCCGCCCGGCTGCGTTAAGGAGTGATGATGCTGAGTCTGCGTCAACGCGAACAGCGTCAGGCATGGGTGCTGCTGGCACCCATGCTGCTGGTGATGCTGCTGCTCACCGCCTGGCCCCTGGTGCGCACTATCTGGCTGAGCTTTACCGATGCTGCGCTGATCGGCAGCGGTGAGGCGCCGGTCTGGACAGGGCTGGATAACTATCTCTATGCGCTCGGCGATCCCGATTTCCGGGCGTCGATCTGGCGCACGCTCTACTTCACCGTGGTCTCCGTCTCAATCGAAGGCGTCATCGGCGTGCTGGTGGCCCTGCTGCTCAACCAGAGATTTGTCGGACGCAACGTCCTGCGGGTGCTGGTGATCCTGCCCTGGGCGCTGCCGACCATCGTCAATGCGATGATGTGGCGGCTCAACTTCAATCCCGATTATGGCAGCATCAACGCCCTGCTCACGCAGCTCGGCATCCTTGATGGCTATCGCAGCTGGCTGGGATCGCCGGATGCCGCCCTGAACGCGGTGATGTTCGCGGATATCTGGAAAAACTACCCGCTGGTTACCCTGCTAGTGCTGGCGGCCCTGCAGTCGATTCCGGACGATCTGTTTGAAGCCGCCAGGCTGGATGGTGCCTCTGCCTGGCGTCGTTTCCGGGCGATTACCTTCCCGGCGATCGTGGCGCCGCTGGGCGTGGCGCTGGTGTTACGCACCATCGATGCCTTCAAGATTTTCGACATCATCTATGTGATGACGCGCGGCGGGCCGGTCGACAGCACTAAAACCCTGAGTTTTTTCGTCTATCAGGAGTCGTTCAGCTACCTGCGCGCCGGCAGCGGTGCCGCCTACGCGATACTGATGACCCTGATGTGCGCCCTGCTGATCACGATCTATCTGCTGATGTTGTGGCATCAGCGCCGCCGGAGTGCCGCCTATGAAAACTAAACTGCGCCGGGTGCTGCGTTACGGGGCCGCGCTGCTGGTTGCGATCTCTATACTGGCGCCGATGGGCTGGCTGTTTCTGATGAGCGTCAGCTCGGCCAGCGACCTGTCGCGTGTGCCGCTTGAGTGGCTGCCGCGTCAGTGGGATTTCAGCCGATATCAGGGGCTGATTTCGCTGGCACCGAACCAGCCGGGCACGATTTTTCTGCACGCGCTGGGGAACAGCCTGCTGGTCGCCACCGTCGCCACGGCGATTTCGCTGCTGCTGGCGATACCGGCGGCGTTCAGCTTCTCCCGCTACAGCGGCCGCGAGGCCTGGCTGTCCGGTGCGCTGGCAATCTATATGGTGCCGCCCGTGGCCTTTGTGCTGCCGCTCTACTTTCTGCTGCAGCAGCTCGGGCTGCTCAATACCCGCCCCGGCCTGGTGATGGTCTACTGCTCGCTGATCCTGCCATTTCTGACCTGGATGCTGAAAAACCAGTTCGACGCGCTGCCGCGCGATATCGAACAGGCTGCGCGTCTGGATGGCCTGCGTTTCTGGCAGGTGCTGCTGCGCATCACGCTGCCGCTGGCTAAACCGGTGCTGGGCGCGGCGGCCCTGTTTGGCTGGCTGCTGGCCTGGGATGAGTTTTTCTATGCGCTGCTCTTTACCAGCAATATTTCGGCACAGACCCTGCCGGTCGCCATCGCGGGTTTTACGGCCGGACGCGCGACCGACGATGGGCTGATCGCGGCGATCGGTATTCTGGCGTCGGTGCCGCCACTGTTCATCGCCATCTGGCTGCAAAAGACGCTGGTCAGCGGTCTCACCAGCGGCGGAAGTAAGGGATAATCATGATCGGGACTACCGCATCCACCCTCTATGTGGTGGGCAATATCAATGTCGATTTAATCATGAGCACGCTCGGCGAGTGGCCGCAGCGCGGCACGGAAGTGATGCTGCAGCACAGCGAGTTACGCCCCGGTGGCTCCGCCGGAAACTGCGCGCTGGCGCTGGAGGCGATGCAGGTGCCTCACAGGGCTATCGCGAATCAGGGCGACGACGGGTTCAGTCACTGGCTTGCCAGCCACTTTCCCCACAGCGCCGCCCACTGGCCGCGCTACCCCTGTGAAACTTCACTGACGGTCGGGGTGACCCATCCCGATAACGAGCGATCCTTTCTCAGCAATTATGGTCATATTACCGTGCTGACCGCAGAGGATGTGCTGGCACAGCTGCCCGTGCAGGCGGTGCCGGGCGACATCGTGCTGCTGTGCGGCACGTTTCTCTGTCTTGAACTCTATCAGCACTACCCGACGCTGCTGGCGACGCTGCAGCAGCGCGGCTTCTGCGTGGCCGTGGATACCGGCTGGCCGCCCGCAGGCTGGAGCAATGAAGTCCGCCTGCACGTCGGCCACTGGCTGGCGGCGTGCGACTGGCTGCTCCTGAACGAGGTGGAAGCGCTGGGGTTAACGGGTGCGGCGCGGCTGGACGAAAGCGGAGCCTGGCTGGCCGCGCGGCTCAGCGGTCGCGGCGGCTGCGTGATCAAGTGCGGCGCTGAGGGCGCACGGCTCTGGTCAGCCGCCTCGGTGCAGTATGCCGCCGCGCAGCCGGTGACGGTGGTCGACACCATCGGCGCCGGTGACAGTTTCAATGCCGGCTTTCTCGCCGCGCTGCTCTACGGTCAGCCCTCCCATACTGCGCTGCGCTGGGGCATCGATGTGGCGTCCCAGGCGATAAGCAGCTCTCCCCGCCGCTACCCCAGCTGGCAACAACTCCAACTTTCCAATGAGGTGCGCTGATTATGGCCCGTGTTGAACTTGTACAGGTGGCGAAGCGCTACGGTAAACAGAGCGTGCTGCATCCGCTGGATTTAACCATTCCCGACGGCAGTTTCACCGTGCTGGTCGGCCCGTCCGGCTGCGGTAAATCGACCCTGCTGCGGCTGCTGGCCGGGCTGGATACCGTCTCTGACGGAGCGATCATGCTGGACCAGAAACGCATCAACGACCTCGATCCGGCTGACCGCGACATCGCCATGGTGTTTCAGAGCTATGCGCTCTACCCGCATCTTACCGTGGCCGAAAACCTGGCTTTTCACATGCAGGTGAAGAAGGTGAAGCGCGAGGAGCAGAAAAGCAAAATCGCCCGTATCGCGGCGATTCTGGGCATCGATCAGCTGCTGCAGCGCTATCCCCGCGCGCTGTCGGGCGGCCAGCGGCAGCGCGTGGCGATGGGCCGGGCGATGGTGCGAAATCCGCAGGTCTTTCTGTTTGATGAGCCGCTCTCGAACCTGGATGCACAGCTAAGAATGGAGCTGCGTGCCGAGATCAAATCGCTGCATCAGCGTTTCAAAACCACGATGGTGTATGTGACACACGATCAGGTCGAAGCGATGACGCTGGCAGATCAGATCGTGGTGATGAAAGAGGGCGTGATTGTGCAGCAGGGTGCGCCGCTGGCGATTTATGATCGCCCGGTTAACACCTTTGTGGCGCGGTTTATCGGTTCACCGCCGATGAATCTGCTGGCGGCCCGCTTTGAGAAGCGGGATGGCCTGCCGGGGCTGCGCTGTGGTGAACAGTGGCTGCCGTTGCCGCATCGCTGGCATGATGCCGCGCAGCGGCAGGCCAATCAGCCGGTCACGCTGGGCGTGCGCCCGCACGATCTGATCAGCGATGTCAGCGGGCAGCCAGCCACGGTCAGCATCGTGGAGATCACCGGCGAGTCTACCCTGTTGCATCTCAACTGGCAGGGTTTTCCGCTGCATATGCAGCTCAGCGGACGCAGCGACGCGGTGCCGGGTGGTACGCTGCCGGTGACCGTGAATCCGGAGAAGATGCACCTGTTTGATGCCAGCAGCGGTGTGCGGCTGACGGAGCAGTGATGCACGGCGGTCAGCGGCTGACCGGCTTAAGGCGACGCGCCTGCACACGCCTCAGGGGCGTATGTATCCTGCGGCGCACGCGCACCTCCTGAGCCGCCGCACTTTTCAGATGCGGCGGCATGCAGGATGTTACGCCAGGTGGAACTGCTCGACCGACTGCGCCAGCTGCTGGGCCTGATCTTCCAGCGAGCTGGCGGCCGCCGACATCTGCTGCACCAGCGCGGCGTTCTGCTGGGTGGTGCCGTCCATCTCATTGACGGCAATGGTGATCTGGCTGATACCGCGGGCCTGTTCATCGGAGGCCGTTACCATCTCGCCAATGATCCCCTGCACCGAACTGACGGCGTGCATCATCGCCTGCATGGTCTGGCCGGCATCGTTCACCAGCCGGACGCCACTTTCGACTCTGACGCTCGACTCCTCGATCAGGGCGCCAATCTCTTTCACCGCGTTCGCACTGCGCTGCGCCAGGTTACGCACCTCTGAGGCCACTACGGCAAAGCCGCGCCCCTGCTCGCCTGCCCGCGCCGCTTCCACCGCCGCGTTCAGAGCCAGAATATTGGTCTGGAACGCGATGCTGTTGATCATGGTGGTAATGTCGCCGATCTTCTTCGAGCTGTCATCGATCTGCGCCATCGTCTGCACCACCTCGCCCACCAGCGTGGCCCCGCGGCTGGCGATGTGGGTGGCGTTTTCAGTCAGGCTGGTCGCCTGTTTAGCGTTGTCGGCGTTGAGCCGGATGGTGGCGCTGATCTGCTCCATGCTGGCAGCGGTCTGCTCCAGCGCGGCGGCCTGTTCTTCGGTGCGCGAGGCCAGATTAAGGTTGCCGCTGGCGATTTCGCCCGCGCCCTGCCGCACCGATTCGCTGGCATCTTTGATCTGGCCGACGATCTCACGCAGCTGATTCTGCATCGTTTGCAGGGCGAAGAAGAGGCTGTGACTATCGCCCTTCTTCACGCTGATGGTGTTGTCCAGTCGGCCGTCTGCCACGGCCAGCGCAATGTTCGCCGCCTCGATGGGCTCACCGCCAATCGGCCTTAACACTTTACGGCTGAAGAGCATGCCGAGTACGGTGCCGACCAGCAGAATACTGACCACCATCAGCAGCACCGCCCACATCAGCTGGCGGTTAGCGGCGGCCATCACCTGACTCACCGGTGCCACCACGCCGAGATACCAGGGTTTGTCGCTGTTGCCGATCACCACCGGCTGCCAGGTCATCAGGGCCTTTTCACCCAGTACCGGATCGAAATGTTCGACGACGTTCGGGGTAAAATTGTCTTTCTCGCCGTTCCACACTTTTCCGGCTTCTTCTTTCACCGGGGAGGAGACCACCTTGCCGCCATTCGAGAGCAACAGGGCATAACCGGTGCCCTGCCAGGGTTTAATCTGGTTCACTTTCTGCTGCAGGGAGGCCAGCGAGATATCGGCGGTAACGATTGCTTTGAGGGCGCCCTGCTCGAAAATCACTGAGGCGACAGAGGTCAGCAGCGTGGGGACGCCGTTATAGGCGTAGCTGTAGGGTTCGATCAGTGTGTCTTTTCCGGCCTTATGCGGCACCAGGTAGTAATCCCCGTCGCCAGGCGTCAGGAATGAGTCGAGCGGATGCATCACGTAGTTGCCGGCGGTATCGCGGTCCACAAACCAGGCATAGCGGCCTTCAGGTGCCTGACCGGGCAGCTTCGCAAACTCCGCATCGCGTCCGTCAAAGGCGTTCTGTTCAAAGGTCACGGACATCGACAGATAATCCGGGTTAGCGCGCAGCGCATACTCCATCACCTTATCGACCACTTTACGATCGCCGATCCCGGCGTGGGGTAAAGCAATGACGCTTTGTCCGAGGTGGTTCGCCACATCGCGCGCATGACTCAGCTCCTGCTGAACCTGAAGCGCACGGCTCTGAGCAATCTGCTGCAGATACTTCTCTGCCAGCGACTTCTGCTCACCGGCCGACTGCCAGCTCAGGACACCAATGGTGACGCTGAATCCCAGCATTATTGTCAGCCCGCCCATGACCAGCATCTGCGTGCGGGTGCTCATCTTTTTTTTATGTGTTACCTGACTGGCCATCGTGGTTCCCCTGAAAATTTACCTGTTTCTTGCCCTCCCTGTGAATGTGGTGCTCCCTTTATCCTCTATCGGCGGCGTTTTTTTGAACTTTAACGGCGGTTGTCAGGCAGCGCGAAAGGATTCAGCCCGTGTGGTGCGGGGAAGTTGATCTGAAAGGGATTATGGCTTTGATGATGAACGGGCTTTTTTTGATCTGAAACAATACTGCCAGCCGGTATTACTGTCAGTTTATCTCCATCGCGGCTGTAACCCTGTCACCGAGGAGAGTTCTATGATTGGTAAATCCGGATTAGCTGTGGGGATGATCGTCTGGTTAGCCTATGTTGCCTGGATCGTTCACTACTATTCAGACACGTTTATGCAGTTCTCCCGCTAAACAATCAGGACCTTCGGGTCCTTTTTTCTCTCTTTCACTCCGCCAGGTTGCCCGCTGAGCCGTTTATTCGCTATTATCGACTCACTTTATGAGCCGAATAACCCCCTCTGTTCGGCTCATCCACGCTGATTGTGAGCCGTTTATGTGCGTTAACTGGATATGGCAGCAGCCGGACTGGCCCCATTTTCACTGGCAGGATGCGGTGCTGTTGCCGCGCCTGCGCCATCTGCAGCAGCAGCGCGGCCTGCTGCTGGGTCGTGCCAGCCTGCAGACCGACGGCGAGACACAGACGCTGGATACCCTGCTCAGCAATATCCTCTCCTCCTCCGCAATCGAGGAGGAGCGGGTCAACGTGCAGTCTGTGCGGTCGTCGCTGGCGCGGCGGCTGGGAGTGTCGGAAACGCAGCCTTACCCGGTTTCCGATCGCTCAGAGGGGCTGGCCGCGATGATGCTGGATGCGATCAATAACCGCAGCCAGCCGCTGACGCTGGAACGCCTTTATCAGTGGCACCACTGGCTCTTTCCGGCGGATGAGTGGACGGTGCAGCGCCTGAGCGTCGGCACGCTGCGCGGCAGTGAGCCGATGCAGGTGATCTCAGGACGCCTCGATCGCCCCACGGTCCATTTCGAAGCGCCACCGCGTCACGGGCTGGAGCCTCAGCTGGCGGAGTTCATCGCCTGGTTCAACAGTAGCCAGCAGGATGTGATGCTGGACCCGCTGCTGCGCGCCGCCATCTGCCATCTCTGGTTTGTCACCCTGCACCCGTTCGATGATGGCAATGGCCGCATCACCCGTGCACTGACCGATCTGGCGCTGGCGCAGGCGGACAGCCAGAGTATCCGCCTCTACGCCATGTCGCCCGCCATTCTGGCGCAGCGTGCCGGCTACTACCGCATCCTGGAGCAGACGCAGAAAGGCGATCTCGACATCACGCCCTGGCTGGTGTGGTTTCTGGATATTCTGGATGAGAGCCTGCAGCAGGCGATGCAGGTTATAGAACGCACCCAGAAGAAAGCGCGATTCTGGCTGCGGCATCAGGGAACCGGCTTAAGCCCTGAACAGGTAAAGGTGCTGAACCGGTTGCTGGATGGCGGAGACCAGGGTTTTGCGCTGGGCATCAGCGCCAGTCAGTATCAGAAAGTGGCGAAAGTGAGTAAGGCAACCGCGACGCGACACCTGGCCGATCTGGTGGAAAAAGGCTGTCTCTGCAGGCTGGAAGGCGGTGGCAGGAGCACCCGTTATCAGGTCAGCCACGCGGAGAACAAGGCGGTCTGAGGCCGCGCAGGCCAGAAACAGCAACGCCGGAAGGGGGGCTTCCGGCGTTGTGGCAATCAGGCGGCTTTAACGGCGCGCACTTTCTTTGTCGCGGGTTCGTCTGCCTGCTCGCTGGCAGCCTGATCGGAAACGGTGCCGCTCTTCGGTGTGCTGGCCGCCGCGTCAGGCAGTTTGCTGGTGCGCAGGATATGCTGAACGGCATCTTTCTGATCGGCCATCAGCAGGCCCAGGGTTTCTGCCTGAGATTCGCCCATTTCAGGCTGCTGCTGTAACAGCCAGTCGGTGAAGGCTTCGGCCATATCGAGCATTTTGTCGTAGGCATCGGCCTCTTTCTTATTGGCAAACGTCATCTTCTCTTCACCCTTTCTGACTACTACAAATTTTGTTTCAACAGCCATCTTTTTCGCCCTCAGGTACTGTGTATACATACAGTATATCATGCCAGTAATGCATTGCCAGCAGAGAATAGCGTTTACGGGTTGTGCGCAGGCTAACCTTGTCCGCGCACAGGGTTTTTTATTTTTTTCGTGCCAGTGCTCACTACACCAGCAGCTCCTCAAGAAACATCGCCAGCGCTTTGCGCGGATCGTCCTCTTCGGAGACGATCACCTCGATCCCCCACTGTCCCAGCACCTCTTTCGCCACCGGGTTGTTCCGGTTGGTGAACAGGTAGGATTTAGGCCGCGCGGTCGCCAGCCCGGTTCGTCCCCACATTTTGGTCAGTCGGTAGAACAGCAGGCGGATATTGAAATCGCTGATGCTGTAGCCAACAAAGAGTACCGAGTTGCCCATGACGTCGTGCGTCAGTTTGATGTCGAGCGGCGAGTCGAAATAGAGGCGTTCAAAATAGCTGCTCTCATCGAGCACGATGGAGGTGTCATCGTCGAAGTCACCGTGCAGCTTGATGATGTGGCGTTTGTCCTCGGTGAGCGAGACCAGGTCGGCGGCGTTGGCCACTTTGTAGTAAGGCACGCCGTGGGCGTCGTGCGCCGCTTCCAGCCAGCGGTCGTAATTGGTGGTGTAGATACGGGAGAAGTTTCCCTGGGTGATCATGGTATGAATTTCAGAAGACCGGACATCGATATCCGGCCGGTGCCATTCACGATCCATCCAGCTACGCAGCGGGCCGAGCGAGCCTTTTTTCTGCTTGTAATACTCCGCCAGCGACAGATGAGTGCCGTAGGTGTTGAAGATTTTGGGGTCGTAACCCAGCTCGTTGGCGAGATGCGCAATCAGTTCATGCCACTCAGGCAGGCCGAAGTTGCGCGAGATGCCCGCCCCGGCGAACAGGATCAGTTTGCCGGAATCATAAGCACGCTTGAGTTCAGGTTTCATGCCACGCTCCGTGAGGTTTTTAAAAAGGTGGCAAAGCGATCCAGCGCGATGCGGCGCATCGAGATCTCATTTTTAAGTTCGCCCATTTCTGCAAAGGTCTGGTCATAGCCTTCGGGGATAAACACGCAGTCCCACTGAAAGCCGCGCGTTCCGGCGGGCCGGGCGGCGATGGTGCCGCGCAGCTCTCCCGAAAACTGATACATTTTGCGGCCGTCGCAGTAGCCCAGCACCGTTTTCGCGGTGACGGCCTGGCTGTCGAGGCCCTGCACCAGCGCGGTAAAGCGATCGGCATCCAGACGGTTCCAGAAAATGCGGGTCAGTCCGGCGGGCAGGCCGTTCAGGCCATCCAGATAGAGGCCGGTGTGCTCGACAAACAGCGGCCGCCCTATCAGGGAAAAGGCTTTAGTGAGTTTGTCGCGCACCAAATCCAGCTCGTTTTCGGTCTGTATCTCTTCGATGCGACGGGCGATGGGCAACACTTCGACCCCGACAGGTTCGAGGATTTTGCGCACCTCCGCCAGTTTTTGCTCATTGGCAGAAAGGAATCTGATTTTCATGGGGCTTCCAGGTCAATTACTCCGGCACGCCGTGAGGGTTTTTATGCGGTCAGGCGGGCAGGATAAATCACTAACGCTGGAGAGTGTAGTTCAAATCCGGGGTCATCCGCTGACCTGAGAGAGAACCGGCGGGCGTCTCTGCCGGTTCTGCCGGTTCAGTAAACGATGCCGGGAGGATTGAGGGTCGATTGAGAAACGGCTTCATCCTGCTCACCCCAGCGCGCCAGAACCTGCTGATACTGCCCGCCCGCGATGGCGTTATCCAGCGCCGCCTGCAGCGCGGGCGCCAGTCCGTTGCCCTTGCGGGTGGTCACCGCCACCCAGGCGCGAAAAGGCCCGCTGCCAACCAGCTTTGTCTGACCGCGCGACGCCACCTTCCAGGCCGCCATCGAGTGCGGCCCGAACTGCGCATCGGCCCGTCCTGACAGCAGCGCCAGCGTGGCGGAGGCGTCATCGGTCAGGTAGATCGGCGTCACGGCGGGCAGCCCTCTGGCCCGGTTCTGTGCATCCCAGCTCAGTAAGATGCGCTCCTGATTGGTGCCCGACGAGACGATAATCCGCTTGCCAGCAATATCCGCAGGCTGGTTGATCCGGCTGATCCGGCTGTCACTTTTCACCGCAAAGGCGTGGTTATCCGCGCGGTAGGTCGCGAAATCGAACTTCTTCTTACGCTCCTCCGTGACGGCAATGTTGAACATCGCGACATCATAGCGTCCGGCGGTGATGCCCAGCGGCCAGTCCTCCCAGGAGGCGGGCACCAGCCTGAGTTTCAGGCCCAGACTGTCGGCCAGCAGCCTGGCGATGTCAGGATCGCTGCCAATCCGCGTCACATTGTCAGAGGCCAGCAGCGACAGCGGCGGCGAGTTGGTGGCAGAGGTCGCCACCGTCAGCGTGCCGGGCTCGATAAAGTGATACCCTGCAGGGATCTTCGCGATGGCCTGCGGGCTGGCCGCGACGTGGATCGGCGTCTCGTTCTGCAGCACATCCAGCGTCCGGCTGGCCTGCGCGGCCAGGGCGGGCAGCAGCAGCGCCGTTGCGACTGCCGTCAACCTCAGCGCCTTCATAACACGCGCGCCAGAAACCGGCGTGTGCGTTCGTGACGCGGATGACTGAGCACCTGGGTGCTGCTGCCCTGCTCCACAATCCGGCCATCCACCATAAACACCACGTTGTCGGCCACTTCACGGGCAAAGCCGATCTCGTGGGTGACGATCACCAGCGTGGTGCCGGAACGTGCCAGTTTCTTGATCACGTCGAGCACCTCGCCAACCAGCTCCGGGTCGAGCGCCGAGGTCGGCTCATCGAACAGCATGACGCGCGGATTGAGCATCAGCGCCCGCGCAATCGCGATGCGCTGCTGCTGGCCGCCCGAAAGATGGCGCGGCCAGGCATCGGCCTTATGACGCAGGCCCACAATGTCGAGCAGTTCCCCGGCCCGCGTTATCGCCTGCGCTTTCTTTAACTGCCGGTGCGCAACCGGCGCTTCGATCAGGTTGTCTAGCACGCTGAGGTGCGGGAACAGGTTGAAGTTCTGGAACACATAGCCCACGTTGATGCGCTGCCGCAGAATCGCTTTCTCTTTCAGCTCATACAGTCTGTCGCCGCGCTGCTGATAGCCGATGTAGTCGCCATCGATCTGAATAAAACCCTCATCGACCCGTTCGAGATGATTAATGGTGCGCAGCAGCGTGGATTTACCGGAACCGGACGGCCCGAGGATCACCGTAACCGATCCCGGCTCCAGCGACAGCGAAACATCATCCAGCGCTTTGTGCTTACCAAAACGTTTAGTGACACCGGTGATGCTGATGGCCCCGGTGGTGTGCGAGGTGCGGTAATCAATGGCTTCGGACATGGCTGATCTCCTCGGTAGAATGAAGCGGTTCGGCGCGGTTACGCCACTGACGCCAGCGCGACGGCTGCGGTTCACGGGTGACGCTGCGGGCCATCCAGCGTTCAGCGTTGTACTGAATCACGGACAGAACCGTGGTGATGATCAGATACCAGGCGGCACCGACCATCAGGAGCGGGATCACCTCCTGATTGCGGTTGTAGATCATCTGGATGGTGTAGAACAGCTCCGGCATCGCCAGCACGTAAACCACCGAGGTGCCTTTCGCCAGACTGATAATTTCATTGAATGCCGTCGGGATAATGGCGCGCAGTGCCTGCGGCAGGATGATGCGGAAGGTCCGGCGCGAGGCGGAGAGCCCCAGCGCAGAGGCCGCTTCTACCTGGCCGTGATCGACGCCGAGAATGCCGCCGCGAATAATCTCCGCGCTGTAGGCCGCCTGCACCAGGGTCAGCCCGATCACCGCCGCCGGAAACTGACCCAGCACATCGATGGTCTGAAACGCGCCCCACGACAGGCCGGTAAAGGGAATGCCGATCGACAGCGTGTCGTAGAGATAGGAGAAGTTATAGAGAATGATCAGCACCACAATCAGCGGCAGCGAACGGAACAGCCAGATATAGCCCCACGCCAGCGTGCTCAGCAGCCACGATGAGGAGAGCCGCGCCAGCGCCAGCAGGCCGCCAAAGAACAGGCTGAACAGGGTGCCGAACAGCGTCAGCAGCAGCGTCTGGCCTAAACCATGCAGGATCACAGGATCGAAGAACCAGCGGGCAAACACGCCCCACTCCCAGCGCGGGTTGAATGCCACGGACTGCACCACGCCCGCCAGAATAAACAGCGCCACGACAGCGCCCGCAGTACGTGCCGGATAACGGGCCGGCACGACCTTTAATTGATGTTGGCTCATCGTCGCTCCTTAACTCGCCCTGGCGACGTCATGGACGCCGATCACTTTGATAAAACGCAGTCGTCCGTCGTGCGGTGGCTGACCATAACGCTCCAGATCGCCGCTGAGATCGAACTGCGGCTGATAGCCGTGCCCGGTATAGAGCCGCACCGCCTCCGGCTGGCGGAAGCCGGTGGTGAGAAACAGCCGCTGATAACCGGCCTGCAGGGCGCGCCGCTCCAGCTCCTGCAGCACCACCAGAGCCAGCCCCTGACGACGCAGATCGCTGCGCGTCCAGATGCGTTTCAGCTCTGCGGTCTGCGTGTCATAGGGTTTATACGCGCCCATCGCGATGATCTCGCCGTCACGCTCCAGCACGATAAACAGCCCCTGCGGCGGCAGATACCATTCGGTCAGCTCCTGCTCCAGCACGTTGCGGTGGGAAAAGAAGTCGCCGTAACGCGCCGCATATTCACCAAACAGACCGCTGAGTATCGGTTGCAGCTCCGGTGCCTCCGGGGAGATTTCACGAAACGTGGATTCACTCATCGTCAGCTCCTCAGTCGCCCAGTCCGGCGGGATTGATTTCAGAACGATCGATGCGCTCGACGCCCTCACCCCAGCGATTCAGCACCTTCTGGTAGTCGCCATTGCCGATCACCCCGTTCAGGGCGGTGCTGATAGGTTCCGCCAGACCGCTGCCTTTCTTCACCGTGACGGCAATGTGCGCCGCCTTCGGCCAGCCACCATCCACGCTGCCCACCAGACGGGTTTTGCCGGTCAGCGCCGCTTTCCAGGCGCCAATCACGTTGGGGCCGAAGTAGGCGTCGGCCCGCCCCGCCTGCAGAGCCAGGGTCTGGGCGGCGTCATCTTTGGCATAGATCGGCGTAAAGGCTTTACGCCCTTTGGCCTGATTCTCTTTGTCCCACGCCAGCAGGATCGCCTCCTGATTGGTGCCGGACCCCACGATGATCCGCAGCCCGGCTATATCTTCTGCTTTGGTCACGGACTGAATCGGGCTGCTGCTTTTGACATAAAAGCCCAGGGAATCTTTGCGGTAGGTGGCGAAGTCGAACTTCACTTTGCGTTCGCGGGTCACGGTGATGTTGGAGATCGCCGCGTCATATTTGCCGGAGGCGACGCCCAGCGGCCAGCCTTCCCAGGACGTTGGCACGACGTTGAGCTTCAGGCCCAGGCTGTCAGCCACGAGGCGGGCGATATCCACTTCACTGCCGAGCAGGGTTTTATTGTCATCAGAGAATACCGTCAGCGGCGGCGAGTTCAGCGCGGCGACCGCCACGGTAAAGGCACCCGGTACGACAAAATGGTGCCCGGCGGGCAGTTGCGCGATGGCCTCCGGATTTTTCGCGGTGTTAATCGCGGCTTTATTTGCCTCAAGGCTGACGCGCTGACCGTTGTAGGCGACGCTTGTGCCTTCCGCCAGACCGTTGCTGCTGGCGGCCAGAATAAGCAGGGCGAGGAGACGCAGGGGTGTTTGCATGGCGTGTGCTCTTAGTGTGAGGTGAACTGGTTAACGGGGTGTTTCAGGGCGAAGCTGTCGCGCAGGGTCGTGCCCGGATAGTCGCGGCGCGTCAGGCCGCGCGCCTGCAGAATCGGCACCACGCGGTCAACAAAGCGTTCAAAGGTGTCGGGCGTGCCGCCGTTGATGATGAATCCATCGGTGGCGTGCGTTTCAAACCAGAGTTGCAGGCCATCGGCCACCGCGTCCGGCGTGCCGTGAAACAGCGGGCGCGGGGTAGCGGCTTCCAGCGCGGCCTGGCGCAGGGTATGGCCGTGCTGCTTCGCTTTGCGTTTGATCTCATCGGTGGTGCTGCGGAAACTGTTCTGGCCAATGTCGCCGATATCGGGGAACGGCGCGTCGAGCGGATATTGTGAAAAGTCGTGATGGTCAAAGAAGCGTCCAAGATAGTTCAGGGCATCGCGGATGGACACCAGCGCGGCCGTGGTCTGATACTGGCGCTCCACATCCTCGTCGTCATCGCCAACGATCACGCTCACCCCCTGGAAGATATGCAGATCCTCTGGCTGGCGGCCATTGGCGACCAGCTGCTGCTTCACGTCCTGATAGAACGCCTGCGCTTCTTCGCGGGTGGGCTGATGGGTAAAGATGGCATCCGCATGGCGCGCGGCCAGTTTTTTGCCATCTTCAGACGCACCCGCCTGGAAGATAATCGGGCGGCCCTGCGGCGTGCGCGCGATGTTCAGCGGGCCCTGCACCTGAAAGAAGTCGCCGTGATGATCGAGCGTGTGCAGTTTTGCCGGATCGAAGAACTGCCCGCTCGCTTTGTCACGCACAAAGGCATCGCCTTCCCAGGAGTCCCACAGGCCCTTCACCACCTGCAGATATTCATCGGCGATGCGATAACGCAGTGCGTGCTCAGGATGTTGCTGGCGCGAAAAGTTTTTCGCCGATCCCTCCAGAGGGGATGTCACCACATTCCAGCCCGCCCGGCCGCCGCTGAGATGATCGAGGCTGGCAAACTGACGCGCCACGGTAAACGGCTCGCTGTAGGAGGTGGAGACGGTGCCGACCAGCCCCAGATGTTCGGTCACGCCCGCCAGCGCCGACAGCAGCGTCAGCGGTTCGAAGCGATTGAGAAAGTGCGGGATCGACTTCTCGTTAATGAATAAGCCGTCCGCGACAAACAGAAAGTCGAGTCGGCCCTGCTCCGCCTTGCGGGCGATTTTTTTCGCGTAGTCCAGGCTGATGCTGGCATCGGCCTGCGCCGCCGGATGGCGCCAGGCGGACATGTTTCCCGACGCGCCATGCAGAATCGTGCCCAGCCGGAGTTGTCTTGTGGTCATGGTGTGCTCTCTTTTTTAGTCGTAGCGGTGCCCGCGACGGGGATCAGAACCGTCGTGTTATCAGGGCGGCAGATGAAATCAGTTCAGAAGCGGGGCCCGACATCGCGCCGTGAGATGCTGCAGCGCCCGGCGGGCCAGTCGGGCGAAGTAGTCGGCAGCGGGCGCAATCAGCGCCTCGTCCGGGGTGAAGCTGGCGTGGTGCAGACCCGCCTCGCTGGCGCTGCCGAGGCTGACAAAGGCACCCGGCACCTGTTGCAGATAAAAGGCGAAATCCTCACCCAGCAGATGCAGCCCGGCCGTCTGAACGCGATAACCGGCCTGCCGTGCGACCTCGCTGCTGAAGTCTGCCCAGTGCGCATCGTTGATCAGCACCGGCGGGCCGGGATGCCAGCTCAGGGTCGCCTGCGCGCCATTGGCGTCGGCGAGGTGCTCAACCAGGGTGCGTACCCGCTGCTCCAGCTCGGCGCGCACCTCTGCATCGTGGGTGCGGGCCGTTCCGCCAAATTCGACACTGCCGGGCAGGACGTTCCAGCTTTTACCGCCGTCGATGCGGGTGATGCTCAGCACCAGGCTGTCCAGGGCGCTGAAGCTGCGGCTGGTCAGCCCCTGCAGCGCCTGAATGATCTGGCTGGCCGTGACGATGCTGTCAACGCCCTGCTCCGGATGGGCGGCATGTGCGCCTTTGCCGGTGACGCGGATAATGAATTTGTCGGCGTTGGCGTAAAACGCGCCGCTGCGGGTCGCAAAGGTGCCGACCGGCAGTGACGGTTCGTTGTGCATCCCGAAGATCGCCTGCACCTCATCCAGCACGCCAGCGTCGATAAACTGGCGTGCGCCGCGGGCAATCTCCTCGGCAGGCTGAAACAGGATACGCACCCGGCCGGGCAGCTGGTCGGCCTGCGCATGGAGCTGCAGCGCCGCACCCAGCATCACCGCGCTGTGCAGATCGTGCCCGCAGGCGTGCATTACGCCGGGATGACGGGAGTGAAAACGCACGCCGCTCGCCTCATGGATGGGTAACGCATCGATGTCGGCGCGCAGCGCGACCACGGTTTCTCCGTGACCAATTTCCGCCACCACACCCGTCTCCAGCGGATAGTCAGCCAGACGGATACCCGCCGCCTGCAGCCAGCTTCGCAGCCGGGCGGTGGTCGCGAACTCCTGACCCGACAGCTCCGGCCAGGTATGCAGTTCACGCCGCCATGCAATCAGTTGTGATTCCGCACTCATGATGTCTCTCCGCTGAGATTCAGGCCGCAACCAGATGACGCGTTGCCAGCAGTTCCAGTGATCGCAGCCGGGCGGCCGGTTCCGTAACCGGCGTGTCGATGACAAACTCGTCGATATCAAAGTTGTGATGCAGCGCGTCTAACTGCGCATGAACCTGCGCCGCGGTGCCCCGCAGCAGGGACGGCGTACGCGGCTCGATCTGATAATCGCGATATCCGCCCTGCCGCACATAGCGCTCCGCCTGCGCCAGGCTGGCAACGTTAACGGAAGGCCCCTCTTTCACCGACACATGGTAATGACGCAGTGAACTGACCAGCAGGTCAGCCTGGGCCGGGGAGTCGGCGACCACCACCTGCACGGCGACCAGCGCACGCTGGCCCTGACTCAGGCGGGAATAGGTATTCAGTGCATGTTCAAGTAGCTGGCGATCGCCGTTAAGGTGGGCGGCGAAGACAAACTGCCAGCCCAGCGAGGCCGCCAGTCTGGCGCTCTCTTCACTGGCCCCCAGCAGAAAACGGTTCGCCGGGCAGGAAGGCAGCGGCGTTGCGGCCAGGCCCTCTTCGTCGGGCTGTTTGCGGGCGGGTGTCAGCCAGCTATCCAGCAGTTGAAGCTGATCGGCAAAGGATCCTTTTTTCGCAGCATTGATACCCTGCTGCAGCGCATGGGTGGAGAGCGGCAGGCCGCCCGGCGCCTTACCCACGCCGATATCAATGCGTCCCGGTGCCAGTGACGCGAGCAGATTGAAGTTTTCCGCCACTTTGTAGGGGCTGTAATGCTGCAACATCACGCCGCCCGAACCGACACGGATATGACGGGTCTGCGCAATGATCCACGCGATGAGCACCTCGGGTGAAGGACTGGCGAGCTGGGCGGTGTTGTGATGTTCCGCCAGCCAGAAGCGATGATAGCCCCACTCCTCTGCCCGTTGCGCCAGCTGCAGCGTGCGCTGCAACGCCGCGGTGGCCGACTCTCCCTGCGACACGGGCGCTTTGTCTAACAGACTCAATCGATATGCCATTTATCTGGTCCTTATGCATTTCTGTTGCTGACCAGTGTGCGGTGACGCCAGTTATTGGTAAAACATCATATTGTTTTATGCTTTCTTGAATTCCTTATAATGGCCACGCCAGGCAGGGAAGTGCGCAGAAAGGGGCGTTCAAAGCCGGTTTCAGGCGCTATTCACTCCTCTTTATTGCCTGTTTTCGCAGCATGACGGGATTAAAATCCATAAGCTGGTAAAGGTTTGCAGAAAAACTTCTTATCTATCGGGGCCGATGCCGGGATGGGCGGATAAAGCGGGCGGGCGCGCGGCGGCGCTGTTTCAGAGGTCTGGCAACCGGGGAATGCATAGAGGCTCAGCGAATGAAAAAACGGGGCGATTCGCTTCGGCGGAAATAACGGGCAGGGACTTTTACCGGGTTATTTTACCCCGCAGGCCATTCCTGTTTTTCTGTCTGCCGAAAAGCTGTGACGGTATAGCCAGCCGCGAAGCGGAAACGGCAGACATTAAGGCCGCTGGGAATTCTGTTTTAATGGAAAATAGCGGGTGTTGATGATGGCAATATTAACTTCGCAGGGCACCCCGTCGTCGAGATAGACGGTTTCATTAATCTGGATGACCGCATCCCCAGGGCTTAAATTCAGCAGCGTCAGAGCCTCAGCGTGCGTGAGATTAATCGCCGTAAGATGCTGATCTCTGAGCTGAACTTTTTTTCCGGTCACCTCTTCGATATATGCATATTTCGAAATTTCCAGCTTGCTGAATTCCATGCTGCTGAAGAGGGAAACCGGCAGGTGAATCTGTTCGAGCGCCACCGGAATATCATCAAAACACATCAGGCGATGGATCTTATAGATCTGGTCGCTGTTTTTAATCCGCAACGCCTGGGCCATTTCCGCCGAGGGAACTTTGACAATACTGACCGAAATAATTTTCCGGACGCCTTTGTGCCCTTTCCGCTGCGCCTGAAAATCGAACGGCGAGAGCACATGAAAACGGTGCGCCTGACTGCTCATCTCCGTCGAACCCACAAAGATCCCCGAGCCTTTTACCCGGTATATCCGCTGCTGTTCAACCAGAATGCGCGTCGCCTCACGGACCGTGGCGCGGGTAATGCCGATGTTTTTTGCGATTGAGATTTCGGTGTCCAGTTTTTCTCCGGGTTGAAGGCCGTCCTGTTTAATTTTATTGAGGATGTAATCCACCACCTCTTTTTGCTTTTCAGTTATCCCATCAACCATCGATTTTCTTCCCCTATGCGTGAACCGGCGGCGCCACTTATCCGTGTCACTACAGTTCTGCCTGACATTGCCGGAGGAGTACTACACCGGCTACCTGAATATGTGATCAATTTAACAAATTGACACTGATATTTAGCCTGCGTACCCATATTTTAATTTTACAGGTTGTGTCCGTACACGTCGAAGTACATTATCAGGATGACTAGACATCTGAAAGATGTACAGATTTGGTGGTGTGAGTGATTCCGCCTTTTTACATCTTCGCAGGCAGATGAATTACGCAGTAACTGCATGAATAAATGGCGTTTATAAATTAATAGTCACTGTTTTTCATGGGTTCTTCATCTGTCCGGGTTGTCAGATAACAGGGGCAGACAGCAGCAGGCAGCCGCTTTTATGGGAAAAGTGACTGTACATCTGCAGCGTCGCCGGACTCACCAGCGCGCGCGTTTCCCCGCATCCGGGGTCGCGACTTCTATAAATTTTATTACGCATTCGAGGCAGGGTTAAGACGATGTCAAATCTGGCTGACTGGCTGAATAACGAAAAAGTACAGTACGTTGAAAACGTCGCTGACTGGCGGGAAGCATTAGCCGTGGCGGGGCGTCCGCTGCTCCGTGAAGGCGCCATATCACAGGATTACATTGACGCCATTATTCACCAGAAAGAGGCGATCGGTCCCTTTTTTGTGATTGCGCCACAGATTGCTATGCCCCACGCGCGGCCGGAACAGGGCGCACATAAACTCGGGTTGTCCGTAGTGTTGCTGGGCAACGCCGTGACCTTTGACTCCGAAGAGAACGATCCCGTGAAGGTGATCTTTATGTTCTCCGCGCCGGACAGTAACAGCCATATCGAAATGATTTCTCAGCTGGCAGAGGTGCTCTCCGATGAAAACATCATGGAGCAGATCTTTGCCGCCCGCAGTCAGCCGGCGCTGATGGCGATTCTGACCGGTGTTTAGCCGGTCTGTCGCCCCCCTTTTCTAAAAACAGTTAACGAGGTCAGCTATGAAAATGATGGCAGTGTGTGGTTCAGGTCTGGGCAGCAGCTTCATGATGGAGATGAACATCAAGAAAGTGCTGAAGACGATTGGTGTTGAGGCTGAAGTGGAGCATTCCGATCTCGGTTCGGTTACGCCCGAAGTGGCCGATGTGTTTGTGATGGCGAAGGATATTGCCTACAGCGCTAACCTGCCGCCCGAGAAGGTCATCATCATCAATAACATCATCGATCTGAAAGAAATCGAGCAAAAAATACGTGAGTATTTTGAGAAAAACTGAAAGTTGATAAGCAGATAAACACCATACCCTCGAGGTTAATATGTTTACTCAAAACCTTTTGCAGTTCGTCGTCGATGTGCTGAAAGTGCCCTCCATTTTAGTCGGACTGGTGGCATGTTTCGGGCTGGTAGCGCAGAAGAAGCCCTTCCCGGATGTGATCAAGGGAACGGTAAAAACGATTCTGGGCTTTCTGGTGCTGGCAGGCGGAGCGACCGTGCTGGTCGGTTCCCTGACGCCGCTGGGCGACATTTTCAAGCAGGCGTTTGATGTTCAGGGCATCATTCCCAACAATGAAGCGATGGTCTCGATCGCTCTGGCAAAATATGGCGCACCGACCACGATGATCATGGCTTTCGGCATGGTCGCGAATATCGTTGTCGCCAGGTTTACCCGGCTCAAATATATCTACCTTTCCGGTCATGTTACCTTCTATATGGCCTGTATGATCGCGATTATTCTGTCGGTTGCCGGCTTCGAGGGTATTCAGCTTATTTACACCGGATCGCTGCTGTTAGGCATTCTGATGGCGACCTTCCCGGCTATCGCTCAGCCCTATATGCGCAAGATCATCGGCGGTGACCACGTTGCGCTGGCGCATACCGGAACGATTGGCTACGTCTTATCAGGCTGGATCGGCTCACTGGTGGGCAAAGGCTCTAAGTCCACCGAAGAGATGAACATGCCAAAAAACCTGAGTTTTTTGCGCGACAGCACCATCTCTATCTCTCTGACAATGATGATTATCTACCTCATCCTGTCGGTCTCGGCCGGTAAAGAGTATGTGGAGACGCATTTCAGTAACGGTCAGAACTACCTGGTTTATTCATTTATTCAGGCGATTACCTTTGCGGCGGGCGTCTTTATTATTCTGCAAGGTGTGCGCCTGATTCTGGCGGAGATCGTTCCGGCCTTTACCGGCTTCTCCGAAAAACTGGTACCGGATGCCCGGCCTGCGCTGGACTGTCCGATTGTCTTCCCGTACGCGCCGAATGCGGTTCTGGTGGGCTTTATCTCCAGTTTTATCGGCGGTCTGGTCGGGCTGTTTGTCCTTGGCCAGCTTCACTGGGTTCTGATTCTGCCGGGCGTGGTGCCCCACTTCTTCTGTGGCGCGACCGCGGGCGTATTTGGTAATGCGACCGGGGGTAAACGCGGCGCCATCTGCGGCGCCTTTGCGCATGGCCTGCTGATCACCTTCCTGCCCGTTGCCCTGCTGCCCGTGCTGGGACAGATCGGCCTGACTAACACCACCTTCTCCGACACCGACTTTGGCGTCACCGGTATCCTTCTCGGCAACATGGCTCACTTTATGGATAAAGGCACCATCACAATGATCATCACCGGCATCTTTGCCCTGTTAGTGATTTTCAACTTTATGACCAGAAAGAAAGTGCCTGCGGAAACGAACGCAGGCTGAGTCACGCCCTTCCAGCCAGAAAGCGCGCTCTGCGCTTTCTGGTTGCTTCACGTCCCGTCCCGTTGAGTGACCCTAATAGCACTGTTTTATCCCGCCTGATCATGCTCCTGACCGGGCTGCCCTCGCCCAAATCCTGTTCCTTCGCCCCTGAAGCATCATGTTTACCCCTTAAAAAAGGACGATTCCGAATCAAAAATGTGATCAAAATCACATTTGCAACATAAGAGCAGCTAATAAATAAAATTTCACAATAAAACAATTGAATGCAAATGATTAACATTTACAATCTCATCCGCATATAACAAAGCGTTTAACGCTGATTAGTCCACAAATAATCTGTGGCATTGTCTCTTTTTAAGGTGAAAACACTCTGCCAGCCGATGGCCGGGTTTTTGTCTGGTTAGTTAGTTTTATGTTTACTGGAGTTGTTGAGCGGACATCCGGCGCTGCTGATTTTATGTCAGCAGGGTATTAGGTATTCACGCACAGGAACTGAACATGCTTTTACGCTCATCCACCCAGGCGGCACGGGAACCCGCGCCAGCCGCGATTGCCAGCACGGCTGACACCGCCATTTTTAACGATCAGCAACTGGCAGCCTGGTCGCAGCAGACTCAGGAGGTGCTGGCGCTGATGACCCGCACCGTCACCGGCGTAGAGAAACCCTTCAGCGGCATTCTGCCCCACGAGCTGGCGGCCGAGTTCAGCGGCGTCGATCTGGATCGCCCGCTGGGCAACAACGAGGCGGCGCTGGCGGAGCTGAGCCAGCTCTATCTGCGCGACGCCGTCTGGTTCCACCATCCCAAATATCTGGCCCATCTGAACTGCCCGGTCGTGCTGCCCTCTCTGATGGCCGAGCAGATCATGGCCGCCGTCAACAGCTCGGTCGATACCTGGGATCAGAGTGCCGGTGGCACGCTGATTGAGCAGAAGGTGATCGACTGGACACTGGGCCGCATCGGGCTGCCTGACGGATCGGACGGGATCTTCACCAGCGGTGGCACCCAGTCCAACCTCATGGCCATGCTGCTGGCGCGTGACAGCTGGTGTGCAGCGCATCATCCTGGTCATCTGATCAAGCAGCGTGGCCTGCCGGAGACCGCGCCCAGATGGCGGGTCTTTACCTCGAAACTCAGTCACTTCAGTATCCAGAAATCGATGGCGATCCTCGGCCTGGGCTATGACGCGGTGATCGCCGTGGATCACGACGAACACTACCGTATGGATGTGGCTTCGCTGAAACAGGAGATTGCGCGCTGCCGCAGCGAGGGGCTGATCCCGATTGCCGTCGTCGCCACCAGCGGCACCACCGACTTTGGCAGCATCGATCCGCTGCCGGAGATCGCCCGCCTCTGCGAAGAGTCTGGCCTGTGGATGCACGTTGACGCCGCTTACGGTTGCGGGCTGCTGGTCTCTGAGAAGCACCGTTCGCGTCTTAACGGTATCGAACGGGCGGATTCGGTCACTGTCGATTATCACAAATCGTTCTTCCAGACCGTCAGCTGCGGCGCTTTCTTCGTCCGTGACAGCCAGAATCTGAAGCATGTCACCCACCATGCGGATTACCTGAACCCGCTGAGCGCTCAGCAGGAAGGTACGCCTAACCTGGTCAATAAAAGCATTCAGACCACCCGCCGCTTCGACGCGCTGAAAATGTGGCTGACCCTGCGCGTGATGGGACCGGCAGCGCTGGGAGACGCCTTCGATTCCCTGATTACGCTGACCGAGTCTGCCCATGCGCTGTTAAGCGCGCATCCTGCCATCGAAGTGCTGCACGCTCCGGAGCTGACCACCCAGATTTTCCGCTTCGTTCCGGGCAAACATACCAGCGATGCGAAGATCGATGAGATTAACGCCGCTATCCGTAAAGCGCTGTTCCGCGCCGGGAATGCGGTGGTGGCCGGCACCCGGGTTGACGGACGCCAGTATCTGAAATTCACGCTGCTGAACCCCACCACCACCCCTGCGGACATCGAAGATGTGCTGAGCCTGATCACACATTACGGCCGGGAACAGGTGCGTGCCTCTGCGCTGAGCGCGGTCAGTCAGGGAGCGAACTGAGATGGAAAAGCCTGTATACGATTTTATTGGCGTCGGTATCGGCCCGTTTAACCTGAGCCTGGCCTGCCTGAGTGAGCCGGTTGAGGGGCTGAAGGGGCTTTTCCTGGATCAGAATCCGGGCTTCGACTGGCACACCGGGATGATGCTGGAAAGCGCCCACCTGCAGACGCCGTTTATGGCCGATCTGGTGACGCTCGCCGATCCCACCAGTCCTTATAGCCTGCTCAACTACATGAAGGAGAAGGGAAAGCTCTACTCGTTTTATATCCGGGAAGACTTCTTCCTGATGCGCAAAGAGTATAACCAGTACTGTCAGTGGGCCAGTTCGCGGCTCTCCAGTCTGCGCTGGAACAGTCATGTGGATTATGTCAGCTACGATGAGGCCGCAGGCCTCTATCAGGTGCAGGTCACCGACACCCGCAGCGGGGAGAAACAGCGCTATCTGACGCGTCACCTGATCCTCGGCACCGGCCCGGTGGCCTGGATGCCCGAGTGCAGTCAGCCGCACCGCCAGCGCCTGACCCACTCCAGCCACTACCTGGCGCATAAAGCTGAACTGCAGCAGAAGCGGTCGATCACCGTGCTGGGCAGCGGCCAGAGCGCGGCCGAGATCTATTACGATCTGCTGACCGACATCGACCGCTTTGGCTATCAGCTCAACTGGATCACCCGCGCGCCGCGTTTCTATCCGCTGGAGTACACCAAGCTGACGCTGGAGATGACCTCGCCGGAGTGGGTCGACTATTTCCACGCCCTGCCCGCCCACACCCGCGATGCGCTGAATGCCCGTCATAAGAATCTCTACAAAGGCATCAACAGCAGTCTGATCAACGACATCTACGATCTGATGTACGTTAAACAGCTCGACGGTAACCTGAACGTCAATCTCTTTACCCATTCGGCCCTGACCGCGATGCGCTGGCTGCCACAGGGGGAATTCGAGCTGACACTCCATCAGGAGGAGCAGGAGTGCACCTTTACCCGCCGCACGGAAGGGCTGGTGATGGCGACCGGCTATCACTATCAGCCGCCAATGTTTTTAGAGGGGATCGCATCGCGCCTGCGCTGGGATGACAAGGGGCGCTACGACGTGCAGCGCAACTACAGCATCGACCACCACAATCAGATTTTTGTGCAGAACGCCGAGCTGCATACGCACGGCTTTGTTACCCCGGATCTGGGCATGGCCTGCTATCGCAACTCCGTGCTGCTGCGCGAGCTGACCGGACGCGAGGTCTACCCGATCGAGCGTCAGATCGCCTTCCAGACTTTCCCGGCTAAAACGGAGCGCTGAGATGAACACACCACCACTGTTTACGGCCGACCGCCCTGCTGGCCGGTTTACCCTGAGACCGATGCGTGAGAGCGATGCGCCCCTGATCCACAGCTGGGTCACTCGCGACTATGCCCGCTTCTGGGGGATGCAGTCACACAGCCTGGCGCAGGTTGCCGCGTTCTATCAGACGCTGACCACCGCCGATCCCCATGCGGCGCTGATCGGCTGCTGCAACGATCAGCCGGTCTGTCTGATTGAGTGCTATCGCGCCGCTGACGACGAGATCGGGAAGTTCTACCCGGCCGCGCCCGATGATTACGGCATGCACATCCTTATAGCGCCCGCCAGCCAGCCGATCAGGGCGTTCAGCTGGCAGGTTTTCACCCTGGTGATGGACTACCTGTTCAGCCGCCCGGAGGTGAACCGGGTCGTCGTGGAGCCGGACGTGCGCAACGAGAAGATCCACGTCCTGAACCGGCGCGCCGGATTCCGCTATCAGCATACCCTCGACCTGGGGCATAAAACCGCCTGGCTGGCCTTCTGCCAGCGGGAAGATTATCAACACGCGTTACTGCAGGAGTCGCAGACTATGGATACCCCCGCTTCACTGACCGACGGCACCCATCTGACCGGCGAACACTGGATCCAGGCAAACCGCATGCTCATTCGTAAAGCGATCGCCGAGTTTGCCCATGAAAAAATTATCGCGCCACAGGCCACGGGCGGCGACGCCTATCAGCTGACGGTGCCGGGCGGTGAAGCCAGCTATCATTTCCGCGCCGCAAGGCTGGCGCTGGACCACTGGGAGATCGACGCGGACTCGCTGCGCAAACAGGAGAACGGGCGCGCGCTGCCGCTGGATGCGCTGCAGTTTATCGTGGAGTTCAACGCGGAGATTGGTATCCCGCAGCCGCTGCTGGCCACCTACATGGAGGAGATCAGCAGCACTCTGTGCAGCAGCGTCTATAAACGTCAGAAACCTAACCCCGACAGCCAGGCGCTGGTTTCTGCCGATTTCCAGACGGTGGAAGCGGCGATGACCGAAGGACACCCCTGCTTTGTCGCCAATAACGGACGCATCGGCTTCGACGCCCGTGACTATCTGGCCTTTGCGCCGGAAGCCGCCGCGCCGGTTCACCTTATCTGGGTTGCCGTGCATCGCCGCAATGCGCATTTTTCCAGCCTGAGCGAACTGAGCTATGAGCAGCTGATGCGCGACGAACTGGGTGACACCACGCTGAACGCGTTTACCGCGCAGTTAACCGAGAAAGGGCTGGCGGCCGAAGAGTATATCCTGATGCCGGTTCACCCCTGGCAGTGGAACAATAAACTGCTGACGGTGTTTGCCGCAGACGTCGCCCGCCATGAGATTGTCTATCTCGGCACCGGTGACGATGCCTACCAGGCGCAGCAGTCCATCCGTACCTTCTTTAACCGCAGTGCGCCGTCGAAACGCTACGTCAAAACCGCCCTCTCCGTGCTCAACATGGGCTTTATGCGCGGCCTGTCGCCCTACTATATGGCGACCACTCCGGCCATTAATGGCTGGCTGGCCGCGCTGGTCGCCGACGATGCGTGGCTGAAGCGCTGCGATTTCCGCATCCTGCGCGAGGTGGCGGCGGTGGGTTATCACAATCGCGCCTACGAACAGGCGATCAAAGGAGACTCCGCCTATAAAAAGATGTTTGCTGCACTCTGGCGGGATAACCCGGCTGCCAGCCTGCAGCCGGGTCAGCGCCTGATGACCATGGCCGCGTTCCTGCATGTCGATCAGCGGCAGCAGCCTCTGCTGCCCGCGCTGATCGCGGACTCCGGTCTCTCCGCCAAAGCGTGGATCGATCGCTATCTGACCTGCTACCTCAGCCCGCTGCTGCACTGCTTCTATCAGCATGACCTGGTGTTTATGCCGCATGGCGAAAACCTGATCATGCTGCTGGAGAATAACGTCCCGGTGGCGGCTTATATGAAGGACATTGGCGAGGAGATCGCCGTGATGAACCCGGACGCGGTACTGCCGGAGGGCGTGCAGCGCCTGGCGGTGGATGTGCCGGACGAGCTTAAGCTCCTGTCGATCTTCACCGATGTCTTTGACTGCATCTTCCGCTTTATCAGCGCGATCCTGCATCAGTCGCAGACGCTGCCGGAAGAGGCGTTCTGGCAGGCGGTGGCGCAGTGCGTGAAGGATTACCAGCAGGCGCACCCGGAACATGCCGCGAAGTTTGCGCGCTATGACATGTTCGCACCGGCGTTTACCCGCTCCTGCCTGAACCGTCTTCAGCTGGCAAATAATCAGCAGATGATCAACCTCGCCGATCCGGCTGAGAATCTGAAGTTTGCCGGAACACTGGATAACCCGATTGCCCGCTGGCGTTAATCGTTACACTGTCACACTTCCTCCGTGCGGCCACCTTGCTGGCCGCACGTTCTGCTGTTATTTCTCAGGTATTCATCATGACTTCCTTTCAACCGATCGCCCGGCTGACACGGCGACATCTGATCTTTCCGCTGTCGCTGGTGCTGTTCGAGTTTGCCACCTATATCGCCCATGACATGATCCAGCCGGGTATGCTGCTGGTGACCCAGGAGTTTAAGGTCGGGCCGGAGTGGGTTTCCGCCTCGCTGACCGCCTATCTGATGGGCGGGATTCTGCTGCAGTGGCTGCTCGGCCCGCTGTCAGATCGGGTGGGCCGCCGTCCTGTGCTGCTCAGCGGTGTGGCCTTTTTTACACTTTCCTGCATCGCGACCCACTGGGTGACCTCCATCGAACAGTTCGTGCTGCTGCGTTTTCTGCAGGGCATCAGTCTCTGCTTCATCGGCGCGGTGGGTTACGCGGCGATACAGGAGGCGTTTACGGAATCACTCAGCATTAAAATGATGGCGCTGATGGCGAATGTCGCCCTGCTGGCGCCGCTCGCCGGTCCGCTGGCGGGCGCGGCGTTTCTGACCGTGGGTGAGTGGCGCACGCTGTTCTGGCTGACGGGCGCCGTCGCAGCGCTGGCGCTGGCCGGCTTGTGGTACGCGATGCCGGAAACCTCGGGCGATCGTCAGAAGCCCCTGTCGCTGGGGTCGATCATCAGCGATTATGGCGCGCTGCTGAAAGATCGCCAGGTGATGCGCGGTTCGTTCGCTATCGGACTGGTCACCGTGCCCTGCATCGCCTGGGTGGCGTTATCCCCCGTGATTTTAATGCACGGCGCGCAACTCAGCCGTATCGACTATGCGCTGCTGCAGTTGCCGGTTTTTGCCGCCATGATTGCGGGTAACCTGACGCTGGGACGCTTATCCAGCCGTCTGTCGATTGAACAGCCGATCAGGATCGGGGCCTGGCCGGTGGTCTGCGGGCTGATCGTCGCGGCAACCGCCACCGTGCTGAATCCGCAGAACTATCTGTGGCTCACTGCGGGCGTGAGTCTTTACGGCTTCGGCACCGGACTGGTCAATGCCGGACTTTACCGCATGACGCTTTTTTCCAGCCATGCCGGAAAAGGCAGCGTAGCCGCGATGGTGGGCATGGTGACGATTCTGATCATCGCGCTCGGCATTGAGGCCGCCAAAACGGCCTACTTCAGTTACGGCAGCGGAGGGTTCAGCCTGGTCAACCTGATCTGCGGTCTGCTGTGGCTGGGTCTGGTCAGCGCGTTTCTGCGCGCCGGTCAGCGCAGATTATGCGCCGAATCCTGACCCCTCTGCAGTCAGACCTTCATTAAATAAACCCTCCGGAATGGCAGACACTTATTTGCCATTCCGCCTGTTACTTCTCCCGCATTAATTCCCCGCCAGGCCCGCATTGATTAATTTCAGATAAGCTTTGACCAAATCATTACTTTATCTGTGTGTTGCGTCATTCGATGATGATTCCGCCTGCTGAGGCAATTGATAACAAAGGAATTCACCATGAAGACGTTATTTCGCGTTAAACCACGCACGCAGAGGCTGGTTTTTACTTTACTTGCCGGGACACTCTCTTTTCATGCGCTGGCCGCGCCGGTTAAAGGCGGCACGCTGATTTATCTTGAGCAGCAGGCACATACCAATCTTTATCCACCCGCCGGGGGGTTTTATCCGAATGGCGGCATCCTCAATCAGATCACCGATAAATTAACCTGGCAGAATCCTGAAACGCTGCAGGTTGAACCCTGGATTGCGGAAAGCTGGACCACCAATGCAGATAAAACCGAATACACCTTTAAATTACGGCCGGGCGTCACCTTTTCAGATGGCACGCCGCTAGATGCGAATGCGGTTGCTAAAAACTTCGATACCTATGGCCTGGGAAATAAGGCGCTACGTCTGCCGGTATCCGAGGTCATTAATAATTACGAACGCAGCGAAGTAATCGATCCGCTGACGGTGAAGTTCTATTTCAAAAAACCTTCGCCCGGATTTTTACAGGGAACCGCCACTATCGGATCCGGTCTGGTTTCGCTGAGTACGCTGGCACGCAGTTTCGATCAACTCGGCGATGCACGACATATCATCGGCTCCGGCCCCTTTGTGGTCAGCGATGAGAAACTGGGCCGGGAGGTGGATTTGGTCGCCCGCAAAGCGTATCAGTGGGGACCAAAGAATATTCAGCAGCAGGGCCCGGCTAATCTCGACGGCATCAAAGTGATTGTGACGCCGGAAGACAGCGTGCGCATCGGTGCGCTGCTGGCGGGTCAGGCGGGGCTGATCCGTCAGGTGCAGGCGTATGATGAGAAACAGGCCAGAGATCAGGCGTACCCGGTCTATGCCGCCCCTACCCGTGGCGTTAACGACAGCCTGAGTTTCCGTCCCGATAATCCGCTGGTCAGTGATATCCGCGTTCGACAGGCTCTGCTGCACGCCACCAACGCGAAGCAGGTGGTTGAGACCCTCTTCTCACCCAACTATCCACAGGCGACCTCTGTGGTGGCGACGACGGCGGCGGGATACGTCAATCTGTCGGATAAGCTCACGTTTGACCTCACCCGAGCCAGAGCTTTGCTGGATGAGGCGGGCTGGCAGCCCGGCCCAGACGGCATCCGGCAGAAAGCGGGACAGCGGCTGGCCCTGACCGTCTACGAATCCCTGCCACAGCCGCAGAACAAAGAGGTCCTGCAGCTGGTGGCGCAGCAGTGGCGGCAGGCAGGTGTCCTGCTCACTGTCAAAGCTGGCGATGCGGGTAGCAAAACGCTGGATAACCTCGATCCGCTTAAAACGCCGCTGAACGTGACGGAAGTCGGTCGCGCCGATCCGGATGTCATCAAAAGCAGCTTCTATCCTGCCAACCGTGACAACCTGCTGCAGAAAGGCGGATCCAGCGACAAAGTGAAAAACTTCCGTGATGAGAGGCTGAATCAGCTGCTGGTCGCCATCTCTGCGGAGGTCGATCCAGCGAAACGACTTAAGCTGACGGGCGATGTTCAGCGCTATCTGCTGGACCAGGCCTACGTCATCCCCATTTTTGAAGAGCCGCAGGTCTATGCTGGCGCGCCTTGGCTGAAAGGGGTCCGTTTTGAAGCCGTGGGTCGTCCGGCGCTCTACAGCGCCTGGCTGGAAAAACCCTAACCGGAGCAGAGAATGCGTCATTATCTCTTACAGCGTGCGGGCCTCGGTGTGCTGGTGTTATGGGCCGCGTTCAGCCTGTCATTTGTGCTGCTGCAGGTGCTGCCCGGCGATGCCGTCCTGATCAAGTTCCAGAATCCCGATCTCGGCCTGAGCCCGCAGCAGATCGCGGAGATGCGTCAGGCCTACGGCGCGGACAGCCCGCTGTGGCAGCAATATCTGCATACGCTGCTGGCGATGCTGCGCGGCGATTTTGGTTACTCCGTTCAGGCGGGGGTGCCGGTCAGCGAACTGCTGAGCAGCAACCTGCCCGGTACGCTGCGTCTGGCCCTGTGCGGCTTTACGCTGGCGACGCTGCTGGCTTTCGTGCTGGCGGCATTGTCACGACTGCCGGCCCTGCGTGGCGTGCGCAATCTGGTGCAGTCTCTGCCCGCGCTGTTTATTTCCGTTCCGACCTTCTGGCTCGGCATCGCCCTGATCCAGTTTTTCTCTTTTCAACTGCGCTGGATCCCGGTGATAAACCCGTCGCCCTGGCAGGGGCTGATCCTGCCGATTATGACCGTGGCGGTGCCGATCTCTGCACCGCTCGCACAGATTCTGCTGCGCAGCATTGATGAGGTTTCGACCCGGCCTTTTGTGGCGGTGGTGCGCGCCAAAGGGGCAGGCGAAAACTATGTTCTGTGGCGGCACATCCTGCGCAACGCCATGCTGCCGGTGCTTACGGTTGCGGGGCTGCTGCTGGGTGAACTGATTGCCGGCGCGCTGATTACCGAAACAGTATTCGGACTGGGCGGGCTGGGACAGCTCACCCAGCAGGCGGTCAACAATCAGGATGTGGCGGTGCTACAGGCGGTGGTGATGATCGCCGCGCTGGGCTTTGTGGTCATTAACCTGCTGGTCGATCTGCTGATGCCGCTGTTTGATCCGCGCATTCAGCTGACAGGAGGTGCTGTATGAGTCTGGTGGATTACGCCGCCGCCCGTCGCCCCGCGACGCCGGGAAAACGCAGCGTCCGGTTCGCTCCCGGTCTCTGGCTGGCCATCCTCATTCTGCTGCTGGCCCTGCTGGCGGCCCTGTTTCCTGCGCTGCTGACACACGCCAGCCCGACAGACGGGATTGCAGGCGCCCAGCGACTCGCCCCACAGGCGGGGCACTGGCTGGGCACCGATCAGCTGGGGCGCGATCTCTATGCCCGTATTGTCTATGGCGCATCGCATTCGCTTTTCGCTGCGCTGATGGCGGTCACGATTGGACTGCTGGCGGGCACCACGCTGGGGATTGTCGCAGGTGCCCTCGGCGGCCGATCAGAATCCGTCATCATGCGTGGCGTGGATGTGCTGCTGGCGATCCCCTCGCTGCTGCTCTCGCTGAGTCTGCTGATTTTGCTCGGCTTCGGCACACTCAATGCGGCCCTGGCGGTGGGGGTGGCTTCTATCGCCAGTTTTGCCCGCCTGGCGCGTGCCGAAGTCGTGCGGATCCGCCACAGCGATTATATCGAGGCGGCGTACGGCAGCGGCGGTCGCTTTTTCAGCGTGCTCTGGCGTCATATCCTGCCCAATGCGCTGACACCGGTGATCGCCTACGCTGCCCTGCAGTTTGGTCAGGCCATTCTGGCGCTGTCGACTCTGAGCTTCCTGGGCTACGGCACGCCGCCCCCGGTTCCCGAGTGGGGGCTCTTAATCGCCGAAGGGCGTAATTATCTGGCTACCGCCTGGTGGCTGACCACCATTCCGGGCGTGGTTGTGGTGGCCGTCGTGCTCGCCGCTAATCGCATCAGCCAGCAACTTTCAGGAGGACGCCGATGAGTACTCAGCCTTTACTGGCCGTCAGCGATCTGACACTCAGCTATCGCAGTGGCAACCGGTGGCAGCCGGTCGTCCATAACGTCAGTTTTGAACTGCACGCCGGAGAGATGGTGGCGCTGGTCGGTGAATCCGGTTCCGGCAAGACCACCACTGCGCAGGCGATTCTGGGCCTGATGGCGGAGAATGGCCGCCGCGAACAGGGGGCGATCCGGCTCAACGGCGTGGATATCAGTCAGTGGTCGCAGAAGCGCTTCGACACCCTGCGCGGCGCACGTATCAGCCTTGTGCCACAGGATCCCGGCAACGCCCTGAATCCGGTGAAAACGATCGGTGAGCAGGTCGAAGAGATCCTTCGGCTGCACCTGCCTTTACCGGCCACCCTGCGTCAGCAGCGGGTTATTGAACTGCTGACCCGCGTCGGTCTGAGTCACCCGGAACAGCGGGTAAACCAGTATCCGCATCAGCTCTCGGGCGGCATGAAACAGCGGGTGCTGATCGCCATCGCACTCGCCCTGCAGCCAGAGATTATTATTGCTGACGAGCCGACCAGCGCCCTCGACGTGACGGTTCAGAAGCGCATTCTCGATCTGCTGGATAACCTCCGGCACGAATTCAATACGGCGGTGCTGTTTGTCACCCACGATCTGGCCTTAGCGGCTCAGCGCGCAGACCGCATTATCGTTTTCCGCCACGGCGAGATTCAGGAATCGGGGCCGGCCGGCCGGCTGATAAGTGCCGCTGCTCATCCCTATACGCGCCAGCTGCTGAACGATGCCGCTCCCCGGCGTCCTCCACGCAGCCAGCCAGTCGCGACGCCGTTCTCTTCGCCAGCCATCCGGGTAAGCGGCGTGATGAAAAGTTTTGCGCTGGGCAAACAGCAGCGGTTGCAGGCGCTGAATCAGGTCAGTTTTCAGGTGGCCCGCGGCACCACGCATGCTCTGGTCGGCGAATCCGGTTCGGGTAAAACCACTCTCGCCCGCATCATTATGGGATTTGACACGGCCGATAGTGGTGAGGTGACGCTGGATGGCATCGTCGTCAATGGATTACGGGGCGAAGCGTTACGCCAGCTGCGGCGCAAGATTCAGTTTGTTTATCAGAACCCGTTTGCCTCGCTGGACCCGCGCCAGACCCTGTTCGCCATCATCGAAGAGCCGCTGCGTAATTTCCGACGGTTAAGCCGCACGGCGCGCCGCGAGCGGGTGGAAGCGATCACCAGCCGGGTCGCGCTGCCTCTGTCTCTGCTGTCACGCCATCCCCATGAGCTCTCCGGTGGCCAGCGTCAGCGGGTCGCGCTGGCGCGTGCGCTGATCTGTGAGCCGGACATTCTGGTGCTGGATGAAGCGACCTCGGCGCTCGATGTCACCGTGCAGGCGCAGATCCTCGATCTGCTGCTGCAGCTTCAGCGCGAACTGGGCCTGACCTATCTGTTTATTACACATGACCTGGCGACGGTGCGGCAGATTGCTGACAGCGTCACGGTGCTTAAAGCAGGCGAAGTGGCAGAACAGGGTGACGTTGTCACAATATTCAGTGCGCCACAGCACCCTTACACGTGCGATCTGATTGCCGCCATCCCCCTGCTCGTTCCCTTAACTCATCAGGAGTCAGCATGAGTCGACGTCTCGGATTCTTTACCCGGCTGCTGGATAAGGTGCCGGCGAAACAGCGGTATCAGCTGGCGACTGCACAGATCCAGCATGCTGAACGGTGCGGATTTGATACCGCATGGATTGCTCAGCACCACTTTCATGAGGATGAGGGCGGTTTACCCTCCCCCTTACTCTTCCTGGCCCATGTAGCTGCGCACACCCGCACCATCCGGCTCGGCACCGCCATCATCACTCTGCCGATGGAAAATGCCCTGCGGGTAGCGGAAGACGCCGCTGTTCTCGATCTGCTGGCAGAGGGGCGGCTGGAGGTCGGAGTGGGTTCGGGCGGCACGCCGGAGTCGTTTCTGCCCTTTGGCCTGACTTTTGCCGGGCGCGGAGTAGCGTTTAACGACCATCTGCATACGCTGCTCAGCGCTTGGGGCGGCGATTCGCTGGGCCATCCTGACAATCATCTCTATCCCGCCGCGCCGCAGCTCGCCGGACGGGTGTGGATTGCCACTTTCTCGGTTGAAGGCGCGATCCGTGCTGCACAGGGTGGACATGGGCTGATGCTCTCGCGCACCCAGCCACGTCCCGCCGGGCAGCCCGATCTGCCGCTCGATGCGCTGCAGAATCCCCTGATCGACGCTTACCTGGCGGCCCTGCCGCCGGGAACGGCGCCACGCATACTCGCCTCACGAACCGCCTTTGTCGCCGATTCGGACGCCTATGCGCGTCAGATAGCTGAACCCGGCATTCGCAGACAGGCCTCACAGTACCGGGGCGAACTGCGCGGCGAACGCTTCGACGATTTGCTGGCGCAGTTTGATGCCCACGTCGGCGATGCCGGGCGGGTGAAAGCATCGCTGGCGCGGGACAGCGTGCTGGCGCGCGTCACCGACATCTCATTTCAGGTGCATTCGGTCGAGCCGTCGCACGCCGATACGCTGCGCTCAATTGAGCTGATTGCCGAACATCTTGCGCCCGCGCTCCGTGGCTCAGGCGAACTTAACAGGAGAATTTCATGAGTCAACCCGACGATTTAATCGCGCAGCTGGCAGATATCGATCCCGATTCCGACCTGGCGCACGCCCGCCAGACACGTCACGCCGCTACGCTCCATGCCCAGGGCAGCTACAACCTGCTGTTTGACCAGGGCGATGACGATTTTCCCCTGAGCGGGCGCCATTATCTTGCCGCACTGGTGGCTGGCTGGCATGCGCAGCCCGGCCTGCAGGCACATTATCAGCAACAGGCATCGGTCAGACAGCCTGAACGGATCGTGGCGGCGGAGGCCTTTGCCTGTCGTCTCAGCGTGGAGCCGGTTGCGGCAACGCCCGCCGATCTTGAGATCCTGAAGGCGGCGGGCTGGAGCCTGCGCGGTATTGTCACGCTGGCGCAACTGGTGGCGTTCGTCAGCTTCCAGAGCCGCTTACTGGCGGGGCTGCACAGCTTACAGGGCAAGCATGGACACGATGAGGCGACGCCTGTCGTGGCCGGACGCTGGCACCAGGCCACACGCACCGCCAGCGGTAAAACGGCACTGACCGCGTTTACGCAACAGGAGCTCGGCTGGGAACCCTGGCTGCCTGCAAAACCGCTGGCGGAGTTCAGCGAGGCTGAACAGGCCACGCTGGCAAAATTCGGCCACACACATTCGGACTATTTTCGCCTGCTGGCCCGGAATCTGCCGCTGCTGGAACAGCGGACGCTGACGGATAAAGGCATTTTCTATACCGCCGGTGGCCTGCCCCGCGCTGAGCGGGAACTGGCAGCAACCGTGGTAAGTAAAGTCAACGGCTGCATCTACTGTGCTTCCGTGCATGCCCGTAAAGCCAGCCAGCTGTCAAAACAGGATGAGGCGATTCAGAAGTTACTGAACGTCGCGCCGGGCGCGGTGCTGTCACACGGACAGAGTGACCGCTGGCAGGCCATCATCGGCTTTTCGGCTGCGCTGTCGCTGACCCCTGCGCAACCAACGCTGTCGCAGGTTAAGGCACTGCGCGAGCAGGGTCTGGACACGCTGGATCTGCTCGATCTGATTCAGTCCACCGCCTTCTTTGCCTGGGCCAACCGCCTGATGCTGACGCTGGGTGAGCCTTTTCTGCCGGAATAACAGGAATAATGATGACTTTGCCTTTAACTGAACAACTGGTGCAGTGGCGTCGCGAACTGCATCAGCACCCGGAACTCTCAAACCACGAATTTGCCACCACTGAACGTCTCACGCGCTGGCTGGAACAGGCCGGGATCCGGCGCCTGCCGCTCGGGCTGAAGACCGGCGTGGTAGCGGAAATCGGTCACGGCGAAGCCCTGATCGCGCTGCGCGCTGACATTGATGCCCTGCCGATTGAGGAGGTCACCGATCGTCCCTGGCGTTCACAGCAACCCGGCGTAATGCATGCCTGCGGTCACGACGTTCACAGCGCCGTCATGCTCGGCGTGGCGTTGCAGCTGAAACAGCAGGAGGCCACGCTGCCGGGCCGGGTGCGGATTCTGTTTCAGCCCGCCGAAGAGACCTTTGACGGTGCCCGTCAGCTGATTGAGGCGGGCGCGCTGGAGGGGGTAAAAGCGATATTCGGCCTGCACAACGCGCCGGACCTGCCGCTGGGCACGCTGCGCAGCCGCGCGGGTGCGTTTTATGCCAACGTCGATCGCTTTGTGATCCGGGTTAACGGCAAAGGCGCGCATGCGGCGCGGCCGCAGGAGGGCATCGACTCCATCGTGATTGCCAGTCATATCGTGACCGCGCTGCAGACGCTGCCGAGCCGGGTCTTCAGCTCGCTGGAGACGGTAGTACTGAGCGTGACGCGTTTTACCGCGGGCAATACCTGGAACGTCCTGCCGCAGAGCGTTGAGCTGGAAGGGACCGTGCGCACACACAATAGCGGGATCCGGGCGCAGATCCCCCATCGCATCCGGTCACTGATTCAGGGCATTGCCAGCGGGTTTGGCGCATCTGCGGAACTGGCGTGGACCGAAGGGCCGCCTGCACTGATCAATACGCCTCAGTGGGTGGATGTCGCGCTGGAGGTAGCCCGTGAGAGCGGCTATCACGCAGAGCATGCCGCCTCGCCACAGATGGGCGGCGAAGATTTCGCGTTCTATCTGCAGCAGGTGCCGGGGGCGTTTGTCAGTATCGGCAGCGCCAGTGAATTTGGTCTGCATCATGCCGCCTTCGATCCCGATGAAGCCTTGATCGCGCCTGCGGTTGACTACTTCACGCAACTGGTGCCGCGTGCGCTACAGATTGTGGCGGCGCAATGACGAAAAAAAGGAGTGCCGATATGGCTGTACCGGTTCCTCAACCGATTCTGGATCACGCTGTTATTCATGTCGCCGACCAGCTGGATAGCGCCCGCGCCCGCTTCCGGCGACTCGGGTTTCAGCTCACCGAACGGGGGCATCATTCGCTGGGGTCGAGTAATCATCTGGCGGTCTTTGGTGAGAATTACCTTGAGCTGCTGGGCTATGAAGCGGGCAAGCGCGGCCAGCGTGCCGACCTCTGGCAGTCGCCGCTGGGCCTGAGCGGACTGGTATGGAAAACCCACGAAGCGGAGAGCACCTTTCTGCACCTGCAACGGCAGGATCTGGATGGCGATCCGCCCGCCACTTTCCACCGCCCGGTGACGCTGCCCGATGGAACCGAAACGGAAGCACGCTTTTCCACGGTCCGGGTTCGCGCCTCGCTGATCCCTAATGGTCGCAGCTTCTTTTGTCAGCATCTGACGCCTGAGGCGGTATGGCTGCCTGCGTGGCAGCGCCACCCCAACGGCGTGCGTAACATCAGCGAGTTTGTCATTGTGGCTCAGGACCCGGCACTTTCCGCTCAGGTTTACAGCCGTCTGTTCGGCGCGGCGAAAGTCATCGCCTGTCCCGAAGGTGCCTTTGTGTTGCGGGCCGGTGCGGCCACCGTGCGGTTTGCGTCGGCAGATTATGCGCAGCAGCGGTTTGGTCCCCTGCCGGAAGAGTATGATGGTACCGCCCGGATGGTGGCGCTGGGCTTTGAGACAGCGGGTCTGGATCAGGTAAAGCGTGCGCTGCAGGCCGGAGAGATCGTTTTTCAGGAGCAGCCCGATGCCATCGTCGTGGAGGCGGGCCAGGGCTTTAATCTGGCGCTGCGTTTTACCTGAACGTCAGTGAGGGAACAAAAAAACGCCTCAGCTGAGGCGTTTTACAGGAAGATCGGTACAGATAAAGCCCGGAGCATCACCTTAAACGACGCTGGCCGTCCGCATTAAAAAAACAGCGACGGCGACAGGCCGAATCGGGCGCATAACGCCCGTATATGGGCCACCGTCAACTGACGCTCGCCGCTCAGGATTCTGCTCACCAGTGATTTTTTGCCAATTTCGTTTTCGAAGTCACTCAACCGGAGGTTGTGCTGCTCAATCAGCACACGCAGCACAGCAGAGCCGCTTTCGATTTCCCTCTGACGGGCATTAAATATGGCCAGTCCGGGATCGTTATCTTCATAATCCGCAATCCGTGCACACAGCAGATCAACCAGCGGATTATCCGGCGCATGTTCAATGAGATATTCGACCAGTTCCAGTGCATCTTCATAATCCCGTTGCTGGCCGCTGCCCGCCAGTAAGGGTAATGCTTCCGCGAGCTGATTTGACAGCCTGATAGCTTCACTATTCATTAGGTTGCCTCCCGATATTTCTTCACCAGCTTGTCATACTCAGCATGTGTGCAGATATGTTTAATAAAAATTTTACTGCGTTCAAAATCTGCAAAAAACATGACGCGTATTTGATTGCCACTCAGGTCAATGACCCACCATCGGGCACGATATTTCATACGATCGAGGCTTGCATAAAGCGCCCTGAGATCCTCAGGCGTTCGAAAATCGCCCTGCCTGAGATTGCGATAAAGCAGTTCCAGTGCTGCCGCTGCCTTAGGATGTTTTTTTACCGCCTCGTCAAACGGTACACGTGATATTACATGCATTCCATTGGCTCCTGACAGTTTCCTTTTTGGAAACTATCATCTCATGGCCCGTGAGGAGTAACAACAACAAAACCAGTAAAACACAGTGTCAATTGATGCCGGAATATAAAACATGGTGCGAACGCGAACGCGAACGCGGGTAATGAACGTCAGTGAAGGAACAAGCAAACGCCTCAGCTGAGGCGTTTTAATCAGCGTGATATCAGAACGTGTAGCTGGCGGTCACCGAGACATTGCGGGGTTCACCATAAACTACGGAGCTGGCCACATTGGTATCATAAGCTTTGTCGAACAGGTTGTTCAGATTGCCCTGCAGCGACAGATTTTTACTGACTTCATAGCGGGCAAACAGATCGACCAGCGCGTAGCTGCCCTGCCGCGCACGCCAGGTGCCATTCCCTTCCGGCGCGGCGATGTCGTTCCAGATATGGGTCTGCCAGCGGACGCCACCGCCCAGCGTAAGCGGTTGCAGGGCAGGCAGGCGATAGCGGCTGAACAGGTTAAAACTGGTCTGCGGCAGCTGCGGGTTAAACGTGCTGCCATCGCGGTTTTCCGCAAGGTAGCGCGTTCCGCCCACGGTCATCTGCCAGTTGTCGGTTACGGCACCGTTGATCTCAAACTCCACGCCACGACTTACCACTCCTTTACGGCCAATCCAGGCGGTATCACCTGAACCCTGAATCGTCTGTGTCGTCGCCTCTGCCGCATTATCCAGTTCGGTGCGGAACAGTGAAATCGAGGTGGTCAGCCGGCTGTCCAGCCAGTCAGATTTCAGCCCCGCCTCATAGTTTTTCCCGATCACCGGTGAAAGGTAGGCGCCGCTGACATCACGATAGTCCTGTGGCTGGAAAACCGAGGTGTAGCTGGCGTAAGCAGACCAGTTTTCCGCGAAGTCGTAAATCAGTCCGCCGTATGGCGTTGTATTGTTCTGCTCCATCCCGCCGGTTGGCGTGACACGGCTCCAGCGGGTATAACGCGCACCCAGAATCAGATGCAGGGGATCGGCAAGCGACAGGCGGGTCGCCATGTAGGTTGATTTCTGGTGGACCCGCTGTGAATCGGTGGCCAGCAGACGCGGCGTCCAGTCCGATTCCGGGTAGTCGCCTTTATAGGTGTTAAAGTTGCCCAGCGAAGCCGGCGAGATATTCTCAAAGGTGCTGTAGTAGCGGTTATCCTGACGGCTGTAGCTGATTCCGGCCATCAGTTCATGCTGCCGTCCCAGCCATTCATACGGCCCGCTGGCAAAGGCATCCACCGCATCCACTTTGCGTTTACCGGTGTTGTAGCCGGTTCCGCCCACTACCGGATAGCTGGCATAGCCAGAGACCCCCGCGCCGGTATTGCGATCGAAATAGCCGTCGAGATAGAGCTGTTTGCTGTCCAGCCGCATCTCATTGTGGGTGCCGTTGAGGGTGATATTCCAGCCGTTATCGAAGTCCTGCTTCAGATTCACAAAGAGTTTACGGTTCTCTTTGTTGTTATAGGCCCAGTCAGGTGCGGTGTTGTATCCCCGGCGCGAATGAATCTGTCCGCCGTCGGTATACCAGCGTGGCGCACCGGCCCACATCGTGCCATCGGTATTCACCTGACTCAGCTCATAGCCGACAGAAAGCGTGGCTGAATCGGTCAGGTCCGCATCTGCCACGCCATAGATAAACTGTTTTCTGGCACCGTAGCGCTCAATGAAGCTGTTGTTATCCTGCCAGCCCGCGATCAGGCGTCCGCGCAGATTGCCGGATTCACTGAGCGGTGCAGCGAGATCGGCTACATAACGCTGCTTATTCCAGCTTCCGTAGCTGGCAGAGATCGTGCCAGTGGGCGCTTTGCTGTCAGCGTGCTTACGCACCATATTGATGGCTGCGGAAGGATTGCCCGGCCCGGTTAACAGGCCGGTCGCGCCACGCACGACTTCAACCCGCTCATAGAGCGCCATATCGGTCTGCGCATCGCCCAGGTTCCAGCGCGCGGCGAAGGCCGTAGGAATGCCATCGACCATATAGTTGTCAATCATAAAACCGCGGGCATAGTAACTGGTGCGATCCATATCGCTCCGGATGCCCTGAATGGCGGTGGTATTGGTCAGTACATCATTCAGCGACTGAAGTTGCTGATCGGCCATCCGTTGTTTGCTGACAATGCTGACCGACTGCGGGACATCCCGCACGGTGCCCAGCATCTTCGTACCGGCGCGGGTCACCGGGACACTGTAGTCGGCTTCAGGTGACGGCGTCACGTTATCATCCGCTGCCGTGACCGTCAGCGTCTGGGGATCATCCAGTGAAGCCGGACGGACTGCGGCGTGCGCCATATTTGCCAGCGTCGAGGCGATAAGCACCGTCAGCAGTGAGACACGGCGCGGATGCGACCGAACCGGAGAAGAGCTTATCCTGGCGTTATTAAGAGAGAGAGCGTTCATTCATTCCTCAAATTTTTTTATGTTTTTATTGCAACGACTGTTATGACGGTGCTGACAGCTGACTCCGCCGCCCGCTCTTTTACATCCCCTGAAACCCTTTCCCTGGATTCCCGATCATCCGATCAGGGGTAAGTCCCATCATTAAAGCAAATGAGAAATATACTCATTTATATTATCATTACAATATTTTGTTAACAGTTAATCTCTTTTCTTTTCGGAGTGCGACTGAATGTTGCTAAAGACAGGGGAACGAGAAAGGGAGGATGTTTCGTTTGCTACAGTCTGAGGGCAGATAAATTATGGAACGAGGGTTTCCGCTTCGCTTAAATTAATTATAAAATCCTGCTCTGGCCATCTATTGAGCTGAAGTTGCCTTTCTTCGTGCCATAATGACCGCATTAACACTTTTTCTCTTTTTAAATACCAGATATTGCAGGGATCTACACATGCGCAAAACATCAACTCTCAAAGCGCTGATGATAACCACTGCCGTTTACACGGCTTTTCCGGCTCACTCTGCCACTCTCGTGCAGACTGTGAGCGCAGGCTGGGATAGTTTCAGCGATAAAGTGGCTACCACATGGAATCAGCCTGATGGCGTCGATTTCTATCTGCCTGCCATTACCTGGCACAACCGTGCCACCTACGATCGGGAACACATTAATAAATATAATGAAAGACCCTGGGGCGCAGGCGGTGGTATCTCCCGTTATGATGAAAAAGGAAACTGGAACGGCATCTACCTGATGGCGTTTAAAGACTCCTTTAATAAATGGGAACCCTTTGGCGGATATGGCTGGGTGGCCACCTGGCGTCCGCTGGCCGATCAGAACTTCCACTGGGGTGCAGGTTATACGGCGGGCGTAACCGCGCGTGATAACTGGAAATATATTCCGGTTCCGGCGATTTTACCACTGGCATCAGTGGGTTATGGCGATCTGGATTTCCAGATGACCTACATTCCCGGCACCCACAATAACGGAAACGTCTACTTTGCCTGGTTCCGTTATCACTTCTGATCGTCAGCGCGACATCGCCATGACGGAGAGATCGCTGATCACCAGGGTTTCGCCATCATAGCGATGTCGCAGCGAATGGTAACTTTCGCTCCCGATTATCTGCTCAACCGCGTCAGAAAAAGCATTCATGGCCTGTCGCATCTGGCTCAGATAGTCGTGTGTGTCATAGACCCGATCGATGCCCTCCAGCGCGTGGTTCATGATTTTTCGGGCAACATCATTCGGCGTGTCGAGCGCTGAGAGTTTCGAACGCGCGGTGCGACGCAGGTCGCGCGGCGTAAAGGCCTCAAGCCCCAGTCCGCGCGGGTCGCGGATCATCCGGCGCAGCGCCTGATTAAGGGCGCCTTTCGAGAGCGGCTGTTGGGGATCGCGTGGCGCGGGCACCAGCCACGGGGAGTCGGGATCGGCTGCGCGCAGCAGCGCTTCAATACACATCTGCATCAGGGGCGATATCGGCAGCACATGTTCCCGCTGCGATTTGTTGCGCGTGCCCTGCTTCCATAAACCTGAACGCAGATCGAACTCCGCTTTCTGCGCCTGCACAATCTCATCCGGTCGCCGGGCGCTGGCCAGACACAAACGCAGCGCCCAGCGCGCCTGTTCCGATAATGCCCGGTTATCCAGGCCGTGCCAGAAGACCCAGATCTCGGCGTCAGAGAGTTGCCGGCTGCGCGGCGGCGTGGTGCGGCCTGCCACATCCCTTTTCTTCATCGACGCGATGGGTGAATGATCGAGATAGCCCTGCATCTCGCACCAGGCGAGAAACTGTTTGGTGAGCGCAAAGACCCGGCGTGCCTCCTCCTTTTTGCCGTCGACGATCAGGATGTTATAGAGCCGGTTAAGCCGTAAGCGGTTCAGCGATCTTAGCGGCTGCGCGCCGATACCGGGCAGGACATGCTTCAGTAGCGAAGAGACGGCGATCTCGGGGCGGCGCCGGCTGACCAGCAGCGAGAGTTTTACCCAGACCTTCATCACCTGCTCGACCGTACCCTCGTCGCCAAAATTATCCAGATCGCCAAGCGAAGCCGCTCTGACCTGCTCCAGCCAGATCATGACATGGCGACCAACATGCGCCGAACGCGCCGGGGCCACAACTCTTTCCATCGTCATATTCCTGCCTTTGAATCACTGCAAAGTGCGTCATTCTAATCACTGTACGCCTGTGACTCCAGACCTATTAAGTCTGGAGTCACAATGACGCGTTTTGATGCAATCTGAGGAAAGTGCAGGAGGATTATCAGGGTCGTTTTCAGGTGATAAAGCGTGCAACCGGCAGGCAGGAACGTGTACGTGTCAGGGAAAGGATGCGCGGGTGAATAATCTGCCATGCCTTAACACCCGAGGTGAATAGCAGGAAAAAAAGTAAGTCGGAGAGGAATTTGTGATGTCTGTAACAGCGTGTGCCAAGCTAAAACTAAGATTATTTCCCTATACTGCAATCAATACGAAGACCAACACCAGCACCTGTGAATAGCTACAAATAATAAAAGTCCCTGCGATACGATTAGCCCGCCCTGCGCGGGCTTTTTTTATCTGAAACCGCAATCATCAGGAAAGCATGCTCTGGCGTAACGAGGCAGCCCTGCTCGCCAGGAGAGTTCGGGGGGTATGCTGATGTGAAGTGCGGGAACGGTCACCGGAAAAGGGTCAGGTAAGGCGGGCGTTCACGAGAATTCATGCTACCCCCTGAAAGCAGACGAGAGAAAGGTGATAAACCCTATACAGGCAGCCTGTGTTCCAGGCTGCCTTTGGTCATTACTTGAAGTCGACCTGCATCAGTTCAGCAATAGTCGCATCGCGGGTCGTCGAGACACAGCGATCCAGATAATCGGTGAAGCGTGAAGGCTTGCCCATGCCAAGCTGCATGAGTTTCGTGTTATCAAAGACCACATTCAGATTTGAGAAATGTCCGTACAGATTCATGGCGCGCAGCATGATCCGTTCATTGCAGGGGCCAAACAGATCTTTGAACGTTCTTCTGCTGTCAGAGAGCTGCTTATAGGAGACTTTCTGATAATCTTCGCCCAGCGCGCGTTTGCCGGAGGCTTTTGCCATCGCCTCATCAATCTCAGCGAAGGTCACGCTGCTCTGGGTTCCGGCAGAAATATGGATCACCTCGTTGATCACGTCTCTGGCATCCAGAAGCAGAACCAGCGCGTCCGCGCAGAAATCCACGGGAACCACGTCGATACGATCGTTGAGGTCGCAGGTAAATTTTCCCAGCGCCAGCGCCATCCGGAAGACCCAGAAAATACTGGCGGAAGGCAGACAACCCTGATCCGAGTGCCCCACGACGATCGACGGGCGGGCAATCACCAGCGGCAGTTCCGGCAGCGTCTCTGTCATCAGCTTTTCAATCGAAGCCTTGCTCCAGGTGTACTCGACGATATGCTGATCCCGGCTGGAGTCCAGCCAGCTCTCTGTGACCAGCGAGCCGGGTTCCGGTGCGCATGACATAGCGGTACCGACATGAATGAATTTCTCTAACCCGGTGACGCGGCTCATACGCTCGGCAAATTTGAACGTGCCCTCCACGTTCACTTTCCAGATTGTCGGGTTTTTGCCAAATGAGGCTACGGCCGCGCAGTTGATAACGTGCGTAACGTCATCAAGGCGGGCGTCACTGATAAAGTGTTCCGGCATCGCCAGATCACCCAGAAGAATATTTTCAGCGGTGATGGAATGAATTAATGACGCCTCCAGGCCAAAGTTGACCAGATTCGCCCGGAGCCGGTTTAAGCCCTCATCAACGGTTTTCCCTCTGACCAGCAGCAGCAGTCGATCCTTAACGCTGTTTTGTAATAAATTTGCGACGACAGCTCCGCCTAAAAACCCTGTAGAACCGGTAATGAGTATGTTTTTCATAATGGTATCATTCATTCTGGTTGATCAAAGAAAGCATGAAGTCATGACTTTCCGTTCAGAAAAACAATTCAAAACAATAAATGAATTGTCGCTAAAATATCCCGCAGGCGCAGAGACCTGACAGGGGCGTAGCCAGCCCGCACTGAGACAGGATTTATCTTTCAGTCAGCGTTTTCGCCCATTATAAAGCCAGTTATTATCCGGAAGTTAAACAAGCTACAAAATTCACGGCGATTTTTCATTTAACTTCTGTTTATATTCACGGCAGGGAAATCAGTCACGAAATAACCCTGAGTGTTGCTGATCCTGCGGCTGATTTGAACAAACTTACTCATTTTGGATCAAGTTTTATTTAAATTATTTTTGCTGAACTTAGTCAGATTTTTATAAGTGAAACCCTTCTGACGGATTAAAGATGGAGGAATCGTTGCGTCTGTGTGTAGATCATGTGCAGAAGCTAAACAAAGCGGTTTTAGCACGCCTGGTTATTCTTTTGTTTATCGCCTGTTTAAATAAGATGAATTATACCCTCGCCCGTTATGAATATCCTGCCGTCAGTCTGGCGGGCTACGCATGAGATTTTACTTAAGAGAGCAGGTATGCTGACAACACACTTAAAACTTAAAAAAACCGGCTGGGAAGAGTGTGACGCTTCGGCTTACGCTCAGATTTACACGACGTTCGGCGGGAGCATCTGCACCCATCCCCGCGTCATCGCCTATCTGGCAGAGCGGGAAGGCGTCGCGGTTCAGTACTACCTGAAAAGGGTAAACGGCCAGCCTGTCGCCGCTATCTTTTCACTGAATGGTTCGCTGGAATATAAAAAATCGCGCCTGCCCTTTGTCTTTGACGATCTTATTCTGCCGGTTAAGGCGGGAGCAAAAATCCTGCTGCCCTTCAGAACAAAACGGTTATCGCCGCATTCTTCGGGCGTGATAGTTAACAGTATTCGCCATAATCTGTTTAAGAAAAAAATGGCCCATATTAAATCTGACTTTTCGGTTAAAACGGCAAAAAAACGCACAGGTGAGGTGAGACGATTCACGAAAATGGGTGGCACGGTCGAAGATGTTTCCGGGTTTTCGCCGGGTGAGCTGGCCGCGATCTATCAGCGCCTGTTCAATCTCCGCTGGCAGAATCAGCTTCAATGCACGGATATCGACACTCTGACTGAAACCTTTACGCTGTTCCGGGAAATGATTTTTGGAAAAATCTTATTCATCAACGACTCACCCTGCGCGTTTGATCTCAATTATAAAGTCGAGTGTCCCGACTGGTACTATTTTGAAGATTTTAATGGCGGGATGGATCCGCAGTTTAAATCCATTGGCATCGGCTCGGTTTTACTCTGGGAAAACATTCTTCATGCTAAAGCATTAGCCGCCTCTTCAGAAAAGAAATTCATCTTTTCGCTGGGTGCCTATAATCCGGCCTGGCACTATAAACAACAGTGGTGCGATATAATGCCCTCAGGCCGCACACTTTTCTGAAACCGGAGAGTGAATTCACTGACTGGCCGGCAGAGACACTGCCGGCCCGGCTTCCGTCTGAATTATTAAAATATTTCACCGCTACACACAATCTCCACACAGCCTCGACGGCATATCAACGTCCCTCCGTTACGATTGCGCATCCTTAATAAGACGAGATGCCCATGTTCGCCCCTAAACGCTTTTCGCTGCCCTTTATCCTGCCTGCCTTGATCGCCGTGCTGGCGGGCTGCGATGATGATGTCCGCCCCGATGCGCAGGCCGCCGATCCTCAGGTTGCGGTTGCGGTGATCCAGCCTCAGGTTTTATCCGTGCATGACACGCTGCCTGGCCGGGTCAACGCCCTGCGTACGGCCGAGATACGCGCCCAGGTGAATGGTGTTATTGAGCGCCGCCTGTTTGAACAGGGTGCCGAGGTGAAAAAGGGCGATCCCCTTTTCCAGATCAACGCCGCTCCCTTTGCGGCCGAGGTGGAGAACGCGCGGGCTGGCTTACTGCGGGCCCAGGCCGCGAACGACAGAGCACAGCAGCAGGCCGCCCGGCTGCGGAAACTGATCGGCACGGGCGCGGTGAGTCGTCAGAGTTACGACGATGCCGTCGCTGCGGCCCGCCAGGCGGCGGCCGATGTTGCACAGGCCAGCGCGGCCCTGAAGCGCAAAGCCCTCGATCTGCGCTTCGCCACGGTCGAAGCGCCCATTTCAGGCCGTATCGATCAGGCGCTGGTTTCTGAAGGGGCCTATGTGACGCCGGGCGACAGCAGCCCCCTTGCCCGTCTGTACCAGACAGACCCGATCTATGTGGATGTCTATCAGCCCGCCGGGGTTTATCAGCAGCTGCGCAGACAGGTGGCCAGCCCGCAGAACGCCACGACAGGCCTGCCGGTTAAGCTCCTGTTACCGGATGGCACGGCTTACAGCCAGCCTGGCCGGATCCTGTTTTCCGGCATGAGCGTGGATACCAGTACCGGTCAGGTGCTGGTGCGTATTGAGGTGAGTAATCCCGACCGCGAACTGCTGCCGGGTATGTTCGTGCGGGTGCAGGTTCCGCGACAGCACTATGAGGATGCACTGATGGTGCCTGAGCAGGCCCTTTCCCGCCAGAATGACACGGCCGTGGTCTGGGTGATTGACGATCAGCAGCAGGCGCACCCGCTCAGCGTCCGCGTGGGCGAGCAGGTTAACGGAGGCTATCGCATCGCCGGAGGATTACCGCCTGGCAGTCGTGTCGTCGTAAAAGGCATGGACAAACTCAGCGACGGCACCCGCGTCGCCGCGGTGCTGTCAGCAGCGCCTCCTGTGAATCTGACCCTGCAGGAGAAAGAGTAATATGGCTCAGTTCTTTATCAGACGTCCGGTTTTTGCCTGGGTGGTCGCGCTGTTTATTGTCCTGTTCGGCGTTCTGTCTCTGACGCGGCTTCCGGTGGCCCGTTATCCCTCGGTGGCTCCTGTCAATGTCACTCTCACCGCCACCTGGGCCGGAGCGTCGCCGCAGACCATGAACGATTCGGTCGTCAGTCTGATCGAACGCGAACTCTCTGGCGTTAAAAACCTGCTCTACTTTGAATCATCGACAGACACCTCTGGTCAGGCGACGATTACCGTCACCTTTAAACCGGGAACGAATGCCGAACTGGCGCAGGTCGATGTTCAGAACCGTATCAGGGCGGTGGAGTCCCGCCTGCCGCAGGCCGTGCGACAGAACGGCCTGCAGGTCGAAGCTGCCGATACCGGTTTTCTGATGATCGTCAGCCTGACCTCCAAGACCGGCAAAACAGACAGTGAAGCGCTCAGTGACTACATGGCCAGAAACGTGGTTGAAGAGCTGCGCAGGCTGCCCGGCGTGGGTCGCGTTCAGCTCTTTGGCGCCGAAAGCGCCCTGCGCGTCTGGGTTGATCCGGTGAAACTGCTCTCATTTAACCTGACGATGAATGATATCGCCGCCGCCATTACGCAGCAGAATGCGCAAATCGCGCCGGGCCGCATCGGCGACGAACCGGCGCTGCCGGGTCAGATGGTTACCCTGCCCCTGACGGTAGCCGGTCAGCTGGCCACGCCGGCAGCGTTTGGCCGTATTGTGCTGCGTGCGAACAGGGATGGCTCCAGCGTCACACTCGCGGATGTCGCCAGAGTGGCGTATGGCTCGCAGACCTACAGCATGATGATGCGTGAAAACGGACAGCACTCTACCGGTGCGGCCATCATGCTCGCGCCCGGGGCCAACGCCGTGAAAACCGCAGAAGCCCTGTCGGCCCGGATGCAGACACTGAGTCTCTCCATGCCTGAGGATATCCGGTATGCCATCCCTTTCAATACGGCACCGTTCGTAAAGCTCTCCATCGGGAAGGTCATCCACACCCTTCTCGAAGCGATGGTGCTGGTTTTCGTGGTGATGTATCTGTTTTTGCAGAACATCAGGTATACCTTCATTCCGGCCATTGTCGCGCCGATTGCGTTACTGGGCACGCTATCCGTCATGCTGCTCGCTGGCTTCTCCGTCAATGTGCTGACCATGTTTGGTCTGGTGCTGGCCATCGGCATCATTGTTGATGACGCCATTGTGGTGGTGGAGAACGTCGAACGGCTGATGCGCGAGGAAAATCTCGGCCCGCGTGAGGCGACCTCACGGGCAATGCGGGAGATCACCGGCGCCATCATCGGCATTACCCTGGTGCTCACCGCCGTTTTCATCCCGATCGGGTTCGCCAGCGGCTCCGTCGGCATCATCTATCGTCAGTTTGCGCTCTCCATCGCCACCGCGATTCTTTTTTCCGCGCTGCTGGCGCTGTCGCTGACCCCGGCACTCTGCGCCACGCTGCTGCGAATGCCCGACGATCACGCCAGCGGCGGTTTTTTTGGCGGATTTAACCGGGCGTTAGCGCGACTGACCCAGCGCTATTCAGGCTGGACAGCCACGATACTCAGACGCTCAGGCCGCATGCTGCTGGTCTATGTTGCGCTCTGTGCCGGAACGGCGATCGCCTTCAGCCAGCTCGCTTCCGCGTTTCTGCCGGAGGAGGATCAGGGCTATTTCATGACGGCGTTTCAGCTCCCGGCCGAGGCGACGCAGCAGCGGACGCTGGCGGTCGTAAAAAAATATGAAGAGGCGATGGGTGCGCGCCCGGCTATCGCCACCAATCAGTCCATTCTGGGATTTGGCTTTTCGGGTGCGGGCGCAAACACCGCACTGACCTTTACCGTCCTGAAAGAGGCAAAAGATCGCGGTGACAGCTCAACGCTGCGCGAGGCCAGATTCGCCGACGCGGCGATGGCCGATATGACGGAGGGCACCATCATGACGATGATGCCCCCGGCCATTGAGGAGCTGGGCACCTCGTCCGGCTTTACGCTGCGGCTGGAGGATCGGGCCGGTCGGGGCTACCCGGCGCTGGAAGCCGCGCAGCAGCAGCTACTGCAGCTTGCCGCCAGCAGCCATAAAGTAACCCAGGTTTATGCAGATGGTCTGCCGCCCGGCAGGAGTATCCGGCTGAATATCGATCGTGAGAAAGCCAGTGCCATGGGCGTTTCGTTTGCCAGTATCAGCGACACCCTCTCCGCCGCGATGGGATCGCTCTACGTCAACGACTATCCCAACAGAGGCCGTATGCAGCAGGTGATTATTCAGGCCGAGGCAAAGGATCGTATGCAGATGGATGACATCCTGAATCTTTACGTCCGTAACAGCGACGACAGGATGGTGGCGCTGAAGAGCTTTATTACGCCGACCGCCGCTTCCTCGCCGCTTCAGCAGGTCCGCTATCAGGGCTATCCGGCGATGCGGATATCCGGAAGTGCCGCGCCCGGCGTCTCAAGCGGCGATGCCATGAAGGAGATGGAATCGCTTGCCCGGCAGCTACCGACGGGGTTCGCGATCGAATGGACCGGGCAGTCGCTGCAGGAGCAGCAGTCCGCCGCGCAGGCACCGATGCTGATGGCGCTCTCCATTCTGGTGATCTTCCTGGTGCTGGCCGCGCTGTATGAGAGCTGGGCCATCCCGCTCTCCGTGCTGATGGTTATTCCACTGGGGATTGCCGGTGCCGTCACCGCCGTAATGATGCGCGGATTGCCGGATGACGTCTTCTTCAAGGTCGGACTGATTACGGTGATCGGCCTGTCGGCCAAAAATGCGGTGCTGATCGTCGAGTTTGCCCGGCAGCTTCACCAGGAGGGCCGGAGCCTGCGGGATGCGGCGATAACGGCGGCCCGGATGCGGCTGCGTCCGATCATCATGACCTCGCTGGCGTTCGGGCTGGGTGTGGTGCCGTTGATTATCGCGTCCGGCCCGGCCAGTGAAACCCAGCATGCTATCGGAACCGGCGTTTTTGGCGGGATCATCAGTGCCACACTGCTGGCCATCCTGTTTGTCCCGCTGTTTTTCGTCGTGATCATGACGCTGGCGGTCAGACTGAAAGGAAAGAGAAGGTAACCGCGTCACCGGCGCTATCCCGTCTGCTTTATTGATTGCCGGAGCTGATATGATAAGGCCGCGTCTGTTTACGGCGATTTACCGGGAAACAGCAGGCTTCCGGCATAGCGATACCCTCCGTAACGCCCCGTCTGGCCGGACAACACCAGCCGGGGCGGTAAAAACGAACACAGGATACTTATGAACAACAGCGATATTTTAATCGTCGAAGATGATCCGGAGATAGCCGCCATTCTGACCGCCTATCTGCAGAATAGCGGCTATAGCGTCAGCCATGCGGAAAACGGTGCCCTGGCGCTGAGCCGTTACGCGACCGCTGCGCCGCAGCTGATCATCCTGGACGTCCGTATGCCGGTGATGGATGGCTGGCAGGTGCTGGCGGAGATCCGTCGGCGCGGCGACACGCCGATCATTATGCTGACGGCGAACGACGATGACGTGGATAAACTCTCTGCGCTGCGCATTGGTGCCGATGATTATGTGGTTAAGCCGTTCAATCCCGCCGAGGTGGTGGCGCGGGTGCAGGCCGTCCTGCGCCGCACACAGGTGGCGACCCGTTCAGACGATGTTCTGTCCAGCCGATCCCTCTCAGTGAACGTGCAGCAGCACAGCGTCACCCTCAAACCCGAAGGTATCGACATCGCTCCCCGCCTCACCACAACCGAGTTCCGGCTGATCGCCCATTTTGTGCGTGAGCCTGCGCGGGTTTTCAGCCGGGATGAACTGCTGGAAGCCTGCTTTCCAGAGGGCGACACCCTGCCGCGAACGGTAGACAGCCACATCAGTAAGTTACGCAGGAAACTCGAAGACGCCGGGGTATCCGGACTGCTGCAGAACGTGCGCGGTTTTGGCTATCGCCTGGGAGAGGGGAAATGAAACGCCGGGGGCTCAGCCAGCAGCTGAACTGGCTGATTATCAGGGTCACGCTCTATTCATTCGTGACCTCCTTTGCCACCTACACGCTCGCGCCAACCGTCATCGGCCTGTTTTCGGGTGAGCTGCTGCCGCCCGATCTGGATATTGGCACCACCAGCGACTGGCTTACGATGCTGGTCTCCACGCTGCTGACCATCGCCGTCTCCGTTTTCTTCTCTGCCCGCTTCGCGCGTCAGATGGTCGTGCCACTGGAATCCCTGACGCATAGTGCGAAACGGGTGGCGGAAGGCGACCTGAGTGCGCGCGCCAGCGAAGGTGCCATAGAGATTGGCGAGATAGATGCGCTGGTCAAAGACTTCAACCGCATGGCGGCCGCGCTGGAGAATCTGTCGCAGAACAGCCAGACCTGGAACGCCGCCATTGCCCATGAACTACGCACGCCGGTGACGATACTGCGCGGACGGCTTCAGGGCCTGGCGGACGGTATCTTCGCGCCCGATCAGAAGCTCTTCGTCAGTCTGATCCATCAGACTGAGGGCCTGACGCGCCTGATTGAAGATCTGAGAACCCTGAGTCTGGCGCAGTCGGGCCATCTGCACATGCATTATGAGCGTGTGAACATCCACAGTGAGATCGAGTCGCTGGCTGAACTGGTCAGGGCGGATTTCAAAGCCAGTCACCACTCATTGGTGCTCAAAGTCACGCCGGCGACGATCGAGTGCGATGCCTCACGCTTCAGGCAGGTGCTGCTGGCCTTTCTGGAGAATGCCCGCCGTTATGCTGTGCCGGGCATCGTGATGATCGCCTGCGAGCAGGACGCAGACGGGGTTGTGGTGCATATCGACGACGAAGGCCCCGGCATCGATCCGGCGTTTGCGCTTACCGTCTGGGATGCCTTCGTCCGTACCGATGATTCCCGGTCGCGTCAGAGCGGCGGCACCGGGCTGGGGCTGGCGGTGGTGAAGGCCATTGTGCTGGCGCTGGGCGGGTCCGTCACCTGCAGCCGTAACGCACTGGCAGGCACCCGATTTTCATTCTGGCTGCCCGCCACCAGACCTGGCGTGATAGCGGCTGGCGAGGAATAACACACCGGCCAGCCACCGGAAGACAGCCCTCCGTCCTCTCTGTGCGCGAAAAGCGTAACCACAGGTAACTAACGTCGTGATTCCTGTATCCCGGACAGCATAACGCTCACCGGATCGCTATGCTCTGCTGAGTTCAACGTGCAACTATGACTACCAGGATATCCAGTGATGAAAAAATTATCAGTGATTGTGATGGCGACCGGTCTGTTTTTGTCTGTGAATATGCAGGCTAATGCCGAAGGCTGTCTGAAAGGCGCGGCCGTAGGCGGCGTAGCAGGTCATGTTGCTCATCATGGCGTGGCTGGCGCTGCGGCAGGCTGCGCAGTCGGTCACCACATGGCGAAGAAGAAACAGAAAGAAGCAGAAAAAAACCAGCAGGCTCAGCAGGCGCAGAAATAAGCGGCCCCGTGACACGGTGATGTGTACGCTGATGGCCCGGTCCGGGTCATCAGCGCTTTACCCGGCCGCCGTCCGTCACTGTTTCGCCAGGCGTTGCACAACTCATCAGCGAAAATCACTTCCGGCAGAGCGTGGGGATGCAGACTTCCCTGCTGTCCAGACCCTGATATCCCTGCCAGACATGGCCGGACAACACTGTTCAGGCATCATTATTCCTGCGCCATTCCTCCACGCTTTCCTTTGACACCTCTTTTTTAAAACAAACCAGTGCGTATCCACCCTGCCTGCTCCAGGCGCTACGTCCGCCACAGCGGCTGCCGTTGCGCGCAGTGTTGAACGGGCACGCGCAGACGCCAGGATAAGCGGCGATGGCATCGTCGATAATGCGCTGACGAACCTCATCGTCGGTCTGCTTCTGTCGCTTAGCCTCAGCCGCACCGGCCCAGCAAAGCGCCAGGCTCAGCATTACCGAAATAACACAGGTATTTTTAATCATGATCCCCTCCTGCATGAGGAGGATAACGTACCGCACCCATCAGCCCGGCAATCCCCTGAACAGGGCACAGACAGGGGCTGTTCAGGCCCGGCTCCGCGTCCGGAAGCCTGTTTTTTTATCTGAACGGAGATGCGGACTTCAGACGTTAGCCCGCCGCAGGCGCAGAAGCGCCGCCGCGATCTGCGCCTGCCGGTCACTCACAGCGGTGTCATGCTCTCTACCTGATGCTGGAAAACATACGGGTCGGATAGCAGCTCAAACTGCTCATCATCGGGATAGGTAACGGCCACATGATACTGTTCACCGGCAAAGGCTTTCACCGCGTCGATGTTTTCCCACCAGGTTGCCAGAAAAAAATGCGCCCATTCGCCCTGCGTTTCTCTGCGCACGCTGGCCCCCAGATTGCCCGGCGTTCCTTCTGAATGTTCAACCCCGGTCTTCTGCAGGTGATCGGCAAATCCTTCAGCATGTCTGACCGGAACGCATCCGTGCCATGTTCTGACTATCATCTTGCTCTCCTTCATCGTGAAGGTTTAACCCTAACATAGAAGGCAATGCGTAACAGCGTGCCAGGAACAGACAAGCAACCGTTTGGCACCGGCCTGCGGTCTGACGATCGGCAGGGCAACTGCGGAGATCGCTTTCCGAACAGGCCCTACTGGATCGGCCCTGCCCCTGCTTTCCTCAGCCCCCGGCGGGTGCTCTGTACACATGCGCACGGCTGTTCCGGGCGCGCGCTAACGCGACCTTACCGATCCAGGGGGTGGGTGATTTTCAGCTGCGCCCTGTCGTTGTAAAAGCGCCGGTAAGATAACCAGACGGCGATGATGGTGGAGAGACTGGCGGTGCCTGTCAGCATAAAGGTCACCATGATCTGGTATTTGATGGCCTTAAGCGGATCGATACCCGCAAAAATCAGACCCGACATCATCCCTGGCAGGCTGACCAGCCCGACCGTCTTCGCCGCATCCACGGTCGGGATCATGGCGGTGCGGATGGTGTCCGCGATAATGCGCTTCGAGGCCAGTTTCACCGGGGCGCCCAGGCTCAGCATCTCCATAATTTTCTGATGATTATCCCGGAAACGCTGATGCAGACTGGTAAAGCAGAGCCCGACGGCGACCATCGCATTACCCGCGATCATGCCGGAGATGGGAATGACCTGCATCGGCACGAAGGCTATCGCACCGCTCAGTACCAGAATCGCGAGGGTTATCACCGTGCCGCTGAAAATCGCCGCAAACGCGATGCCAAAAGCGTTTCCGATATCCCGTCCCCGTTTGCGGGCGTTGATTGCGGCGTTGACGCAGATAAACAGCACCATCAGCACGGTGAGCCAGTCGTTGTTCACATCGAAAATCGACTTCAGTACAAAGCCGACGATCACCAGCTGTACGATTGCCCGGCAGACACTCCAGATAATATCCTTGCTCATGCCGAGCTTTTCTTTCTGACTGATCAGCAAGGCAATGATGACCAGACTCAGTGACAGCAACAGCGAGGTGTCACTGATATCATGCTGATTCACGCGCATTCTCCTTTTTCTGCGGTGCCAGACGGAGCACCTGCGCCGCCTGGTCAATGTCCTGAACATCATGACTGATGCGCACCACGGCGACCTGATGCTCCGTGGCAACGCGGTCGATCAGGGCAAGCACGGCCTGTCTGTTCTCGTCATCCAGCGCGCTGGTCACCTCATCCAGCAGCAGCACCTGCGGCATAAACTGCAGATTGCGCAGCAGACCCACGCGCTGTTTCTCGCCGCCGGAGAGCTGTTCAACCGGTTTGTCCAGCATCGTGGCGGCCAGGTTGACGCTCTCCAGCGCGCTGACCAGCGTGTCGCGCGGGGGCTTCTGATGGCGAACCTGCCAGGGCAGCGCCAGATTGTCATACACCGTCTGCCCGAAGAGCTGCGGAGTCTGAAAACAGTATGAAACCTGCTGGCGATAGGCCTCCGGCGCCAGCGTGGTAATGTCACTGCCGCTGAAAAAAATCTGTCCGGAGGTCGGCGCCATCAGTGAAGCCAGGATCTTCAGCAGGGTGCTTTTGCCGCTGCCGGAGGGGCCGGTCAGTAAGATCTTATCGGCCGGGTATAACTGTAAAGAGATCGGTTGCAGAAGCTGGCGCTCGCCAGCGGAAAAAGCGATCGCCTGCGCATCCAGCAGGGGCAAGCCTCTGTCCATATTTCGCCTCAGGGTGTTAATTAACAGTGGAGAAGTCGGGGGCCGGAAGCCGCGGTTCGCCGATCAGGTGTGTCCGGCGCACAGAGGCGGCACCATGAACCATCCGGGGGATAAGATAAGGCATTCAGTCGGGACAAATCATCTTCTTCATCAAATCCGGCGGCGATCATCATTGAGGCCACGGCTGCAAGTGTAAGCCGGGTGGCTCAGGGCGGCCACCCGTTCATGATCACTTTTTCCAGCGGGTGGAAACCGGATTACTGACGCTGTTTTTCTCCTGCGTGTAGGTGCCGTTCTGCTGAGCAATGGCTTCGCCGGTATCCACAATCGCGTTCTGAATAAAGACGTTCTGCTGATCACCTTTGACAAAGGTTAACTGATGAAAGGCGGTTTTGTTGCCCCAGTCAGACGAGGGCAGAGAGATGAAACGCACGGTAAAGGTCTGGTCGTCAAAGTGGCCCTGCATGACGTAAACGCCGTAGTGATCCTCACCCTGCGAAATGATTTTGTAAGTGCCGTTATCGTAGTAGTAGATCTCAGCGTCCGGAAACGGCTTTTTGTCGTACATTTTGCGGTAGTGCAGCACCTGCCGGATGGTCGGCTGGCCGAATCTTACGGTCAGCGTATTATCCTGTGCGGCCGTGGTCACTCCTTCCGCGTGTACACCGCTCATCATCATTAACAGACTGGTGGTCATCATTGCCGTTGCTTTCACTCTCTTTCTCCTCTGAGGATTAGGGGAATCTCTGGCGTAAGAGCCTGAAACTTACATGCTGTGATGGGCGGGTGAAAGAGGCCGATCACAGTTTATTACACAATGTGATAATCACGATGCGTGAGGGAGTCAGTTCAGAAAGAGAACGAGGATAGCCTGCCAGTGGACCGGGGATGGGGTTTATGGCTGAATGGGCTAAGCGGCATGGCCTGTCTGCGCGAGTCGCTAATTCAGCAATCCGGCCCCCACATTCACCGACAGACCCAGAATCGCCAGGTTAAAAATAAACGAGATCACGGACTGCAGCAGCGCCAGTCTGCGCATCGCGGTCGTGCCGGTGGCGACGTCTGCCGTCTGCGACGCCACCGCGATGGTGAACGAGAAGTAGAGGAAATCCCAGTAGCCGGGATTTGCCTTTTTCTCAGGGAAAATCAGCGGCGTAAGATCGCTGCTGCGGTAAAGGTAGTGCTGATGAGCATAGTGCATCGCAAACGCCGTGGGCAGCATGGCCCAGGAGGCAATCAGCGTCAGTGCGGTCAGCAGCAGATGCATCAGGCGCGGCGTGCCGGTCAGCGACTTGAGCGCCGGAAGCTCACTCAGAATCGCCACCATACTGACCACGCACGCCACGATAACCATCCCCAGCACCAGCGCGGCGCTCTGATCCTGCTGCTGAGCGATACGCCGGATCCCGGCTGCATCCGTCCGCAGCATGCGGATCCAGAGAATGCAGAGGTAGAGCCAGGCCCAGACGTTCCAGCCGATGAGCAGACGCTGCATCTGCCCGAGCCGATCGGAGAGTAAAAAATAGCAAACCAGGCCGGCGGAAATGGAGAGCAGCAGACGTAAGCGGGAATAGAGCGTCGAGGTCAATGTTGTCGGCATAGGTCAGCCAGTGCGGTTTAATCAGCGTGATCTCAACTTTAGCTAAATTCAGGTAAAAATCATGGACAAGGACAGAATTGTTACACTTCTGAAGTACAAGCGCTGGATTGATTCGGAAACGCTGAAAAGCCTCACCGCGATCGATGACACGGCGGATGCAGGGAAGCGTCACCTGATGCTGAGACTGATGAACCATATCTATGTGGTCGACAGAATCTTCGAAGCCAATATGTCAGGCGAGCCGCACGGTTATACGGCGCTCAACACGCCGGAGATACCCACTGCTGAGGCGCTGGAGGCCAGCATGACCGCCTGCACGGAGCGGTATATCCAGCGGGTGAGCCGCCATGACGCCCGCCGATGCAGACGAGGTCATCAGCTTCACCTTTGTCGACGGCGGCCACGGCGAGATGCGCGTCAGTGAAATGCTGGATCACGTACTCTTTCACGGCACCTATCATCGTGGCGCGGTCGGCTGGTTAATCGGTGAATGCGGGGGCGTGCCGCCGAAAGATGTGCTGACGGTGTTTCTGCGGGATCACCATCGCTGAGCGGCGTTTCCCGCACAGCGGGTAATCGTAACCGCTGCCATCGCGGAGCCGGGTCTGTCGCGGCCGTAAGTGGCGCCCCAGGGCTTAATTGCCCAATTGCCCGGGCCTGTGCCGCAGACTTATCCGGGTAAATCAGGTGACACAGATGTGACCGCGATGGGCAACGGAAGATTACATCAGGACGACGCCAAAACGTTTCAGAAGCAGCGCCCAGAGCACGAACAGGATGACCGTGACCGCGCTGGAGAACAGCAGCGTCAGCCAGAAGCCAAAACGGGGATAGATAAAGGGAAACAGAATGAACATCGGCAGCGTCGGCACCACATACCAGAAGGTGTACCACGCATGAGCCGTAATCTTTTCCGCCGACTGCCCTTCCAGCTTCATCCAGATCAGCACCAGCAGCGTAACCAGCGGCAGGGCCGCGATCAGCCCGCCCAGCCGGTCACTGCGCTTTGCCACCTCTGAAATCAGCACGACCATAAAGGCTGTCACTGCATATTTCGCTATCAGCCAGACCATGATTGTCCTCTGCAGGGCGGATTAACCGGGCCAGGCTGAACCTGGCCCGGTCGTCGTGACAGCCGATCAAGGCATCATCCTGCGCAGCGTGTCATCCCGCAGGAAATAGTGATGGAACAGCGCCGCCAGCGCATGCAGACCAATCAGCCAGTAGCCCATCGGGGCGAGGGTTTCGTGCCAGTCGATCAGCATACTGGCCGTGGCCGGATCGGGCATGGTCGCAACCGGCATGTTGATCCCAAACAGCGCCCACTCTTTGCCCCGCAGGTAGCGAGAGGTCAGCCCCAGAATGGGCAGGACCACAAAAAGTGCATAGATCAGGGTGTGAACCAGATGGGAAATGCCGGTCTGCCAGCGCGCAACGGGCGGCGTGATCGGCGGTGTCTTGCTCCTGGCGCGCAGCCAGAGGCGGGCAATCATCAGGATCAGCACGCAGAACCCGGCCGAAAAGTGCGTGATCATCACCGCATTACGCTGCCAGGTGCCCTTCTCTGCCATCCAGCGCAGCTCGATTGTGGCGTACGCCACAATGATTAACAGGACCGTCAGCCAGTGAAAAAGTATCTGTGAACCTTTGTATTTCTTCAGCATTAATAAATCCCCGCCACTATTTTTTCCCGTCACTATACCAGTAAATTATTAGATATTTATTAGGCCGTTATCGGCGATTGTGACAGCCGGTGACTACAGTACGCCATTGCCTCACAGGCCCTGTCAGTCATCATTTTCTGCCGGTCTGACCCAATCCAGAGCCCGGCCGTCATGCACGACGCGGGCGGGCATCGACCGTCAGCCTGTCGCAGCCGGTTCTTCGCTTCACCGCATAGAGAGATGTTTAAACCCCCTTCCCGGTGCGCCGCAAACCGTGCCCGCGCAGGAAAACGGGGTCACACAGAATAGCGATAATTCTTAAACTTAATCTGACCTTAAGCGTCTTTCCGGCCCGATGCCACCGCAGGTGACCGCCGCAGCCAGGATTAAACCATTTCTTACTGGCGCGATTTCTGCGTATAAACAGCCACTCCGACTTAAGTCAAATCCGCGCCCTACAACGCTAGCCCTTTCGCGTTTCGCTTACTGGCAGTACCAGTCATAATCAGAGTAACCATAACCTGCGTGACCGTAACCTTAGAAACCTAATTTTCTTATTCAAAAACAGCAACTTCTCCTGAATAACTTGTTCGCCTATGCTGGCTGTTCACTTATTTACATCAGAAGGATCTGTAATGTTAACGCTCCCCGCATCCTACAGTGCTGAAGCCGTCGAGTGCCTGTATGAAGTGATAGAGAACCTTACGCTGAACGGTGCACGTTGCCAGGTGATCTATGACAGCCAGGCCACGCGTGCCGCCGTTATCGAAGCAGACGCAACCGATGAGTGTGGCGAAATGCGTCATCCGGTACTGGCGGTGCTGGAGATGGAGCGCGTTACCAGTATCAATACGGTGTTGCGGATTAAATCGTTCTGGACAGATTCAGATGGCATGCAGGCGAAGGTGGAACAGGGCAGCCTGGCGAAAGCGCTCTATAAGGCGCTGACGCTGAAGAAGCAGATCACGCTGGTCGGACTGTAAGGCGTTCCCGCACGGGCCGTCAGGCTGAGGCTGGGCGTGCAGGCCGGATCGCATGACAACCGGGCCCTGACCAGCAGCGTGGCACACAGCCCCCACAGCAGTATAAGGATGCCAGCCGTTATGCGACTGATCGGATGCCTGGTGACCTGAGCGACGGTTTTCCGATGTCCACGCATCACCTTTTCAGGAACAAGATGCACCACCATCATGATCCTCAATGGCACAGGAATCAGATCATCAGGCAGGCCGATCACCGGGATAAAGTCGGGGATCAGATCACCAGGTGAGACGGCATAAGCCGCCACCAGCATCGCCAGCCCCTTCACACACCTGGGGTTTCGGGGCTCGCGGGCGGCAAGCCAGACCGTATGCACATCCCGTTTGATGTTTCGCGCCCACGCTCTGGCGTTCGCGACAAACTTTCTGAGCATCTTTTATGCCGTGCTGACGAGGTGGCGGTTTCTGAACAAACCAGGCCAGCCGTATTGCTGACGTGAAGCCCGGCTTACGGCAGCAAATTTAACCCGCCACCTCTCATCCGGATGTCTGCACTTTTCTGCACGCGCCTGATTCAGGACGACGCAGGCGCGTTCAGGCTCAGATACGGAAAGCGTTAACGGTTTCGCGTAAAGAGTGAGCCTGGGCAGAAAGCGACTGGGATGCGGTCGAGGACTCCTCTACCAGCGCGGCATTGTTCTGCGTCACCCCATCCATCTGATTCACCGCAATGCTGACCTGTGAAATCCCCTGCATCTGCTCAGCAGAGGCCAGCGAGATGTTATCCATCGCATCCGCCAGTTTGCCGACCATCGCGTTAATCTGCAGGATGCTTTTACCGGTTCCGTTAGCCACTTCCACCCCACTTTCAACCTGCGCCACCGCCTCTTCAATCAGACTCTTGATATCTCTGGCCGCAGTTGCACTGCGCTGCGCCAGCGTGCGGACTTCACCCGCCACCACTGCAAAACCGCGCCCCTGTTCGCCTGCGCGCGCGGCTTCCACCGCCGCGTTAAGCGCCAGGATGTTGGTCTGGAAGGCGATACCCTCAATCACCGAGGTAATGTCTCTGACTTTTGTCGCGCTGTTGGAGATATCGTTCATCGTGTCTGACATCCGGTGCATATCGTTTTCACCGGAGCGCGCCAGGGAGGCGGTTTCGCGGGCTGACTCCGCCGTCTGCTGCGCCGTGGCGGTGTTACTCTTCACCGTCGCGGTCAGCTGCTCGATACTGGCGGCCGTCTCCTGCAGCGCGGCCGCCTGCTGCTCGGTGCGTGAAGAGAGTTCGGTATTGCCCTGAGAGATCTCATCTGCGGCCATCGCGACAGAAGCGGACGCGTCTTTGATGTGTGACACCAGATCGCGCAGATTGGTCTGCATGCTATCCAGCGACGCCATCAGGCTGGCGCTGTCTCCTTTACGCAGGGTGACGGCGGTCGTGAGATCGCCAGCGGCAATGGCGGCGGCCAGGTGCTGCGCATGCGAAGGCTCACCGCCCAGCTGAGACTTGATCCGGCGCGTAATCAGGGCACTCATCACAAAGCCCATTATCACAAACAGCGTCGTCAGGGCCGCGAGCGTCATATAAACGCCCGATAACGCCTCACTGGAGGTTTCCGCGGTCTTGCCCGTTACCCTCGCCTGATAATCCACCATGCCATTCACGGCAACCCGGTATTGCTCAACCACCGGGATCAATCCCTCGCGAAGCCTGGCCGGGAAAGCGGCCGCATCGGCGCTGAAGAGGGTCTGCGCAGCCTGATTCAGCGGCCCCGCGGCATCTTCAATTTTCTTTAAATTTCCGGAGGCTTCATCCACCTCGGCCAGGTTGATTCCGGGGATGCTTTTCGCGCCGTTAATCAGCGTACGAAAATGCGCAATCGTATTGTCGCTGTTTGACTGCAGATCAAAAAACTGCGTTTTCACCTGCGGCTGCGTCTCTGGAGAAACGGACAATAAAAGTGCCGTCTGCTGCGTTAAGTTATCTTTAAGTGTCTGGAGCGTCTGAAGGTCGGTCAGTCGCGCACGCGTTAATTTCTGCTGATCGCTGGCCGTATTAAGTTTAAATCCGGCAAAGGCGGTCACAAAAACCCCCATCAGAATAACGGTCAGAAATGCGGCATTGAGCATGACGCTTAACTTCATTTTTTTGTGCTGTTTCATGGATAGCCCCGAAGTAAGAAAAAAGGATGCGTTCAGCGACATATCCCTGTCTCTGTTTCGCTGTTACCTGAATTTGTTATCGGCAGCCGAAGCGGGAAAAAGAGTGATTAAACACGCAGATGAAATAAATCTTTTTTATTTGTCAGCGCCGGCGTTAACGATCAGGCTTAATGCGCTGAAAAGACGCGTGATCAGAGGACAGACGCGGGCTGAGCAGCGGCTGTGAAGCGTTGCCCTGAACGGACGGTGCGCGCTGTGGTGTCGGGATCTTTTACAGCGAGGCTGCGAAGCCTCGCGGCATGAGTGTTTATCTGCGCAATGAATATCTGACACTTATGCGCCTTTTCATTTTCCCGAGAAAAAAGCCTTTTTCCGGCGGAATAATCATGCCGCGTATTATCAGGCCATTATCATCACGATTCGCCTTTAATTCAGACCGTGCCTCGCATTCCTCACCTCTCTCTTCCGGCGATTTACTGCCACCCGACTCTGTTTACTGACCCGGCCCTGGTATAAAAACGCCAGACCGCTGATTTATCACATTAAAGAAGAGGCGAATCCTTTCTGATGATGGCGAGAAAAAAGGCATAAAAATTTTCTGAGGCTGTTTTGCTTAAGGTAATCCTAATATCCGGCCGCGATAATTCATTCCATACTGACCTGGAGTGAAAAAAATGCTTAAGACTTTACTCAGATCTCTGCCGCATGATTACGCCCCTTTTTTTCGTGGCCTTCATATTTCCATTGCGCTGTTGATCGCACTGCAGATCATCAATTCAGACTTTATCGACGCCGATGCTCTGAGCGAATCGGGCTGGCCGGCGCTGATGACCTGGTGGCATGCCCTCTCCGGTGCACTGCTGCTGATCCTGGGCCTGATCCTGCTGGCCTGGATGATCGGGCAGCGAGGCATCAGATGGTACTTCAGCTGGGCGTTCGTCGATTTCAGGCAGATCAACGCCGATATCCGTCAGCTGATGCAGTTCACTTTACCGGAATCCTCCCGCGGCAGTATCGCCGCCACGGTACAGGGACTGGGCGTCGCCGCCCTGCTGTTGGTTGCGGCGTCAGGCAGCGCATGGTTTGCCGCAGAAAGGTTGCTGCCCTCGCTGGCGCTCTATTCGGGGCTGTTTCTGCACTGGCATAAATTCCTGACCACCTTCATTGAAACGTACTTTTATGCACATGGGCTGATGGGCGTTGCGCATATGTTCCTGCGCAATAAAAAACAGACCGCTGATTTACGCTCCGCAGAGTAAAGGTGACGCAATGAGAATCACGCCGGAATGTTCGCTGAAATGGGTCGCAGGTGCGTCACAGGTCAATATCGCCACCGATTTTATACGCGACCACTATTCACACCATTTTGATGCCCGACTGACGGTTCTGATGCCGTGGATTCTGATGCTCTGTGACGGAGAGGATAATCTGCTGGCCGCCTGTGGCGTGATGCCAGCGTCCCAGGGCCCGATGTTTCTTGAGCAGTATCTGGACAAACCGGCGGAGGCGAGCCTGCCTGAACACGGGTTCACCAGCGTCCATCGCAACAGCATCGTCGAAGCCGGCAACTTTGCGGCGGTTGATGGGGCGGCTGCCCGCGTCATGTATGCCGCCGTCTGCCTGCTGCTTAACGCCTATCGCTATCAGTACATCATGTTCACGGGCACCCAGAAGATCCGCAACATCTTCGCCAGGCTCCATCTGTCACCCGTGTGCATTTCGATGGCCGACCACGCCAGAGTGGCAGGCGGAGAAGCCACATGGGGGCGCTACTACCAGCACCGGCCTCAGGTCATGGCGGGCGATCTCGCTGGCGGACAGAAAGCGCTGGCAGGCAGTTCGCTGCTTCTCAATCTTTTTGGTGAATTACCCCCGGCCCCCTGGGACGTGCAGCAGGAGAACCTTCGTCATGCTCATTGAAACCCTTGATCGTCATGCTAACAGCCAGCCCGATGCCGTGGCGCTGGTCAGCACCGCGCGAAGCTGGACGTGGCGCGAATATGAACAGGCTGTTTCTCTTCTGGCTGCTGAGCTGCAGCAGGCGGGCGTTCAGCGACTCGGTCTGGCGCTGGAAAACGGACCGCGCTGGATCATCGCCGATCTCGCCTGTTTAAAGGCGGGCATTGTCTGCGTGCCCATTCCGGCATTCTTTTCGCCGCAGCAGCGCTCGTGGGTGATCGGCTCAGCGGGCCTCGACGCCATTCTGAGTGAGGCGTCACCGGCTGAGGGTGAATCCGTCCCCGTTTCCGCTGGCCAGTTGCAGCGCTTACCCTGCACGCACCAGCCTGAACTGCACCGGGACACGGTCAAGATTACCTACACCTCCGGCACCACCGGCCAGCCAAAAGGCGTCTGTCTGCGGCAGCGCGGGATTGAGTGGACCGCCTCGGCGCTGGCAACGGCGATGGCCCCGCTGGCGCTGGCGCGTCATCTGGTCGTCCTGCCTCTGAGCACGCTGCTGGAGAATATCTGCGGCGGTTATGTGCCGCTGCTGCTGGGCGTCACCACGGTGATCCCCGCCGCCTCCGAGGTTGGCTTTACCGGTTCGAGCCAGTTCAGCCATGAGGTGTTCGCCGGCGCGCTGCTGCGCTGGCAGCCGCAGAGCCTGGTGCTGGTGCCCGAACTGCTGCGCGTGCTGAGCTTCCTGCACAGCCGGATGCCGTCCGTCACTGCCGCGCTGAAGTTTGTGGCGGCGGGCGGCGGCAAAGTGGCCGTCGGTCTGCTGAACGCAGCCAGAGAGGCGGGCCTGCCGGTCTACGAAGGCTACGGTCTTTCCGAGTGTGGTTCGGTCGTCACCCTGAATCTGCCCGACAATGTCCAGGCGGGCAGCACCGGCCGCCCTCTGCCCGGCGTGGATATCAGCTTCGACGCCAGCGGCAGCCTGCTGGTGGCAAGCCCCGGTAATGCCGCGGGCTATCTGGGCGAAGCGCCGTTCGGCACGCGGGTTAACACCGGCGATCTGGCGGAGCGTGACGCCTCAGGCTTTATCCACATTAACGGACGCGCGCGCAACGTGCAGATCACCGCTTTTGGCCGCAACTTCTCGCCGGAGTGGATTGAGGCAGAGGCGATGAGCTGCGGTGCCGTCCGGCGCATCGTTATGTTCGGCGAAGGGCTGCAGCGCAACGTGGCCCTCATCCACGCGATGGAGGGCATGGAGTCCGCCGCCCGTGAACAGCTGCTGGCGTTGTCCGCCGCATTACCGGATTACGCACGCCCGCACCACCTGATTTTTACCCCGGTCATTTCATCACCTGAGCTGCTGACCGCCAACGGACGCCCGCGTCGCGATGCGATCTTGACGTTGATGAAGCATCAAATACTGAACTGTGAGGAGTACATCTGAATGGCCTTTTATCAGCAATTACAGGATCAAACAGAACAGGCACGCAACGCAATGTTAAGCAGCGTTGTCATCGAACAGAGCGCCCAGGGTAACGTGACGCGTGACATGTATATCGCCTTTCTCAGCCAGGCCTTTTATCACGTCAGCCATACCGTTCCCCTGCTGATGAGCGCAGGCAGCCGCCTGCCCGCCGAGAAAGAGTGGCTGCGGGCGGCGCTGGCTGAGTATATCGAAGAGGAATATGGGCATCACGAATGGATCCTGAACGACATCCGTGCCTGCGGGGGCGATGCGGAAGCGGTACGCAACGGCGCGCCCGGACGGGCCATTGAGCTGATGCTCGCCTATCTCTACTACCGTATTGAGCGCATTAACCCGCTGTGCATATTCGGGATGGTGCATGTGCTGGAAGGCACCAGCGTTAACATCGCTACGCCGATTGCGGAATCGCTGCAGCACGCGCTGAAGTTACCGGAAGAGGCGACAACTTATCTGCGGTCGCACGGTGCGCTGGATCTGGAGCATCTGAAGTTCTTTGCCAGCCTGATGGACAAAGTCACCGATGCGCGCGACCAGCAGGATATCGTCCATACCGCTAACGTCGTCTACGCGCTTTACGGCGACATGCTCCGTGCTCTTGCTGAGGTACCTGATGGAACTGCGCAATAAAAATGTGGTGCTGACCGGTGCCAACGGCGGGATTGGTCAGGCGCTGGCTCTGCGCCTGGCCGCGGCGGGAGCCTGCGTCTGGCTGGTGGGCCGCAACCACAGCGAACTGGAGAACCTGCGTCACCGGATGCAGGACCCCGATCGGCATACCGTGTTTGCCCTGTTTGACTACAGCGACGATGAGATCCTCTCCCTCGGCAGCTGTTTTGAGGGCGGGCGGCAGCTTGACGTACTGATTAATAACGCCGGCACCAGTCGTTTTGCGCGGCTGGAACAGCAGAGTTTTGCGGATATTCGTGAGCAGCTGCGCGTCAATGTGGAGATCCCCCTGATCCTTACGCGCGCGCTGATTCATCAGTTCAGTACCGGCGGCACCATTGTGAATGTGGGATCGATTCTGGGCGAGCTGGGTCATCCGGGCTACAGCGTCTACTGCGCCTCAAAGGCAGCGCTGCATCGCTTTTCGGAATCGCTGGGCCGCGAGCTTGCGGCAACCGGCGTGAAGGTGTTGTACGCCGCGCCCCGCGCCACGCGGACCGGGCTGAATTCGGCAGCGGTGAACGCCATGAATGCCGCGCTGGGTAACCAGAGCGACACGCCGGAAGAGGTCGCCCGGTTTATTACGGACACGCTGATCCAGGGTCGCCGCCGGGCCAGAATTGGCGTGATGGAGGGCATCTTTGTGCGTGTCAATGCGCTCTTTCCTGCGCTGGTTGACCGGGCGCTGCTTAAAAAACTGCCGGTTATCAATCGTTTTCTACAGTCGGACGCTTCAGCGGAGATAAAATAAATGAAACCTCTATTCGCACTGTTAACGCTGTCGCTGACAGCCCTGCCCGGCCTCGCGTCGGCGGAAACGCCACTCTCTTCTCTGCAGAAAGCGTGGTCAGTGTGCCAGTACCGCACGCTGGAAAACCAGAAACAGAGCTGCCTGAGCGATCTCAGCCAGCAGGCCCATCGCGTTCAGGGGCGTGACAGCGATCCTGAACTGCTGATCTGGAGCGCAATCATCGACAGTAGCTGGGCGGGCGCAAAAGGCGGCCTGGGCGCGCTGAGTCTGGTCAAACAGGCGAAGGCCGATCTGGAAAAGGCCATGGCGATTAATCCGCAGGCGCTGCAGGGCTCGGCCTACACCAGCCTCGGCGCGCTTTACTATCAGGTGCCGGGCTGGCCGGTAGGTTTCGGCGATAATAAAAAAGCCGAAGCGATGCTGCAGAAAGCCCTGGCGATCAACCCGGACGGCATCGATCCCAACTATTTCTATGGCGATTTCCAGCTCGAACAGGGCAATAAAGCGCTTGCCAGACGCTATCTGGATAAGGCGCTGAAAGCCGCTCCACGTCCCGGACGCGAAATTGCTGACAGCGGCCGACATGCCGACATCCAGCGCGATCTGAAAAAACTGGATTAACCGCTGACAACGCCCCTCTGTCGGCTATAGTAACGATCCTCATCCTGACGTTCCCGTACAGAAAACAGCGGCCGGGATGAGGTTCGCACAGTGCCAGCCCTGCGGCATTCCCTATCCGATCTGAAAGGAACAGGCTTTTGATACACGGAGAATCGCACAAGATTTCGCGCTCTGGCTGGCTGCGGGCCGCCGTGCTGGGTGCCAATGATGGCATTGTGTCCACCGCCAGCCTGCTTACGGGCGTGGCCGCCGCCAACAGTTCCCCGCACAGTATTTTACTGGCCGGGGTAGCGGGTGTCGTCGCCGGAGCTATGTCGATGGCGACCGGAGAGTATGTCTCCGTCTCGTCACAGGCAGATACCGAACGCGCGGCCATCGCCGAAGAGCAGGCCGAACTGGAAGAGAACTATCAGGCTGAAACCCATGAACTTGCGTCGATTTATGTTCATCGCGGCCTGAGCCGGGAGTTAGCCCACGAGGTCGCTACCGCCCTGATGAAACATGATGCGCTGGACGCCCATACCCGCGATGAACTCGGCATCTCAGATACTTCTAGTGCGCGGCCCCTTCAGGCGGCGCTTTTTTCGGCGGGGAGTTTTACGCTCGGCGCGGTGATTCCGTTTGCGGCGGCGCTGCTGCTTCAGGGCATCGCCGGGATCGTGATTGCGGCCCTGCTTGCCCTGATCATTCTGGGTGCCGTCGCCGCCCGGGCAGGAGGCGCGCCGGTGCTGCGCAGCGTTATCCGCGTCAGCTTCTGGAGCAGCCTGGCCATGGCCTTATCGGGCGTCACCGGCGCGCTGTTTGGGCATTTCGCGGGCTGATGCGCTGCGATAACGCAAGAGAAAATCAGCGCGAAAAGCGCTGAAATGGGCGGTGAAACAACCACTCAACAGATGATACCGGGCGTCTCTGCACGTCGATAAGCTCAGGCCGATGCAGGGCGCATCCAGCTAAGCGTGAGTGACTCGCTTCCCGCCTCCTGAAGGATGCAATTCTCCCCTTTATTGTCTTTTACGCGCTATTCCTTAAACGGAAATACTGCGGATTTTAAGCGATCTTCAGTCTGTGATATTGCGACGCTAACGATGCATAGAGGTATGCCGTTCGTTTATGGCAAATCCTGGTTTTATGGGGGTCCGCTTTGTGGCAGGAGCGGACGTTTCAGCTTACTCGAAAAAATAGTTTTTTTAAGCCATAGGATCTGTCGATTTAGCAAAATTCCTTTAATTGATGGTGGATACATTCTGGTGCTATAAAGAAGTTCAAACGCACCACTATCAGGTTAAAATGCGAATTAAAAATCTAATGGATCACCCTGATTATCTCCATGCAACAACGGAACTACTGTTTAATGAATGGTCACACCTGCCTTCCTGGGCAGGACTACAACAAATTCGTACCCGTCTTATTGAGCGTAATGCTACCGATAGTAGGCAATTCACCTTAGTGGCTTTAGATGCACAGAACACAGTGGCTGCTGCCGGTAGCCTCATCTGTTATGAGCTTAAAGATGTTCCGGCGCGCATTTACTGGTTGGGAGAGGTGATTACACGCTCAACTCATCGAGGTCAGGGGATAGGCTCTGGACTGATTAAACGCATTAGTGAGTTAGCTGCTCAGCAAGATATTACAGAACTTTGGCTTTACACTCCTGATAAGCAGTCTTTATACAAAAATTTAGGATGGGTAGAGCAAGAGCAACGTGTAGTTGCTGGTGAATTGGTAACAGTTATGGTTCGGAAACTGACGTGCCAATGACTCATTTCATCACATGATCTGTGAAATTAAGTAAACCACCCGCTTGAAGTTGCTACTTCAGCAAAATCGCTGTCTGCTGCAGAAATTGTCAAGGTTCGCCTCTCGCTCAAAGCGGACTGACATGTCTCAACACATTACCACTGCTTTTAACAAGCTGAACGACGTTGCCTGAACATGTTTTGGATATCGTCGTCAGCAGGCAAGCCACGCAGCAGTGCGACAGCAGAATTTAATAATTACAATATTCTAATACGATTTAATAACAGAATCAGAATAAGGCCGGCGAACCGGCCTAAGGCATTATCAGATAGCGCAATAAACGCGCGCTTCACGTGGTGTGTAGATACCAAACGTCACCACGCTCAATAAGCCATTAACAAACGTTTGTTGCACTTCAACCCGACTAACTTTTTCCTGGCCGCCGCACACCTGAGCCGCATCAATGCTCTTACGCTGACCGATACCTGAAACAAAGAATGGCTGACTGGTGGTTTTCGTAGCCGCGCCAACTTGATTCTGTTTCATTACGAAAGTTTGCTGCGCACAGCCGGTTAAACTCAGAGCTAACAACGCAGCAACACAAAGCTTGTTCATAAATATCCTTATCACCTAAAATAAAAAAATGCTGAGTGAATCATCACTAAGCCAGCAATCAGGTTATCGGCAACGAAAGCGGAAACATGAGAAAAATTTCAAGTAAGCCTGCCAGATACGTTTTGGTTATCAGATACGTTTTGCTTAATAGTACAGCAATAAAAAAACTCTATACAGCAGGCGCTTTTAATGCTTACCGCAGCGATTCAGCTAAGCTGAGTTAAATCGTCTATGACTTTTTTACGTCATTAAGAAAAGTTTTTTTGAATGCGGACTGTTCTTCTCGCCTGCCGCACGACCAAATCTCTATTCAAGCTTATGCAGCAGCGATTTATGCTGATCTGCTCCCTGTTAACTCACATAGCATGACCTGAGCAATGTCTTTTGTTCGCTCAAAGCCGGTCGTTAGTACTACCGTTCACTGTTTGCTAAAAGCGGAAATATCTTTCATATACTGAAAACCGTATACGCTATGCGTGGACACAAGCACCTGATATTTTATTGTAATAATCAGCCTGAATTATCATTTACTGGCAATATTTTTCGTTAAGTTCATTAAATGACCTCAATTGTAAATGATACTCATTAGCCAGGTATGCATTATCACTTGTATATATTATGGGTCGGCGTGAGTATTTGACATTCAATATCAAGTGATATGGCTCAGCAGAGATAAACCGGGCACCTAATTTTTTATTTATTTTTGTTCGACCAGAAATGATTCCGCATACATAACTAACCCCCTCAAATTCATGAGTACTCATTTCGGAGAATGATATTGGCTTCGAAAAATCAATATCGCTATCACAATAACCTAACATTATTTTTTTATTATTTTCATTTGAAGGGTTTTTAGCTAAAAGCTCCTTGAATAAATCACAACTTGCCGATGAAATCGCTACTCTTTCAAGGAAATTAATAACATTCTGTTGAATTTCATTGTATTCAATATTTTCCTGACCATATGAAACCTGAGTTATGGCTGTCAGAAATAACGCAGACAAAACCAAACTTCTCATGAGCCTTCCTCCGTGAATGGATATCCATGTTTACATCGGCAAAAACACCTGACTTTGATGGCCAGTTATTTCCTACCACATTAGACGCTAAGATTATCTTGTGTTGCAATCAATCTCAACCTGCCCGCTATTCGCTGTGGGTTCAACTGATGGAAACAATACACTGATTGAAACACGCTGCAAGTAATTCATAGTTTGGTATTTTCCCGGCCTCACGTTGAGCTGTCTGGCGACGATGTTAAGTCTTTGATGGCTGTAAACCGGTAAGTCAGCTCCTTTTTAAAAACACGGTCTAAAAAAACTTTTCGTACTTCCATCTGAGCCGCATTGCCTGGGATATCGAGTATGGCAGAAATAAACCTGAATGTTTGTGGCTACAGTAAAGGAATCGAAGAGAGAAATTTTGATGTGGCCTTGTTTCAGGGAAGGAACGCGACAGAATGTATTTCTTTATGCCCTGTCGGCAGCCCGCGACGGCACAGAGGGCTTATTAAAATAATCGCCCGTCACGGTGCATCATTTGTAGCGTCGCACTTTGAGTGATTGCCCTCGTCCTGTCCGGCCAAAACTCAATTGACAGGACGCTTGCAGCGACGTGACGTAGCTGCTTAAAAGAGGATCTCAGACCGTGCTGCCAAGCTCTTCTGAAATGGCGCGGGCGGTCGCGACTACTTTATCCATCAGGTTTTTCGCGCCAATCAGCTGCAGCTTCGCTGTGGGTAGTGAGACCGAAACGGCATAGGGCACGCGCTGCTGAATATCGAACACGGGCGCCGCGATACAGGTCACGCCCAGTTCATTTTCTTCACGATCCATCGCGGTGCGCTGGACAAGAATATCTTTCAGTTCCTGCTGCATCTCAGGCAGCGTGGTGATGGTGTTTCTGGTGAGCGGCTGAATAGTCTCCTGGTGGCTCTGCCAGTACTTCAGCAGGTAATCTTCGCTGCCCCAGGCCAGAAAGATTTTGCCCATGGCTGAACAGTAAAGGGGCATATGCTGACCAATATAGGCTCGGGTGCGCATCATGCCTGTCGTGGGTTCCAGCTTATTAATCAGCACAACATGGTCATCTTCACGGCTGGAGAAGTTTACGGTTTCGCCCACGTCCAGATTCAGTTTTTCCAGATGCGGACCCGCGACGTGAATAATATTGAGTGACGAAAGCGCCTTCTGACCCACCGAAATAAACTTGGTGGTTAAGCGATAACTGCCAGGCGAAGGGGCCTGAGTCACGTAACCACTGCTATGCAATCCCTGTAATAGCCGATGTACGGTGCTTTTGTTCATTCCGGACAGCTCAGCAAGCTGGGCCAGCGGACAACCGTTAGGATAATTACTCAGCAACTCAATTAAATGCAGACCACGAAATAGGCTCTGTGTCCCTGATGGCTTTTCGCTCTTCGTATCCTTTTCTTTATCCATTTTAACCGCCATCCACCTCTCCTCTCCGTTTCTTACAGCCTGAACGCGCTAAGGCGTGATGTTAACCCATGACCTGCATGCTGGGAATCTTAAGCTTTTTTAGTGTGGCTGGACACGCCTGTTACGTCATCGCAGAAGTGCGCCATCCATCACAAATTCAAAACAATATTTTAACCTGCTGTTTCTGTTGAATAAATAAACGGGTGCCTTCTTTGCTTTTCCTCTGCGGCAGGAATAGTATTTTTTGGAATGCTATTTCACATGTTGAAATCAGCGGTGAGCAGCCTCTGCTCCTGCTGCCAACAAACATCAGGCGTTACGGGAGGCAGGAATGCAACCTCATCCGGATAAACCGGTTCTTTCACTCAGCCACATCACGAAGCGCTTCGGCGGTAACGCTGCGGTCAATGATGTGAGCCTGGATGTCTACCCAGGCGAAGTGGTGGCGCTGTTAGGGGAAAACGGCGCAGGCAAATCCACGCTCATCAAGGTGCTGGCTGGCGTATACACCAGCGATGAAGGTCAGATTACCTTTCAGGGCAACGTCACAGCATCCGCCGCCGCGTTGAAAACGGCAACGACGCAGCCGATCGCCTTTATTCATCAGGATCTTGGACTGATTGAGTGGATGACCGTGGCGGAAAATATGGCGCTGGTGATGGGATTCAGCCGCCGTTTCGGTCTGGTTAACTGGCGTGCGGTGCGTGAACGTGCACGACTGGCGCTGGAAGAAGTCGGCATTCAGCTGGACCCCGATGCGCGCGTCTTTGAGCTGTCACGCACGGAGAAGTCGCTGCTGGCTATCGCCCGCGCCGTGGCGGTGAACGCCGAAGTGCTGGTGCTGGATGAACCGACCGCCTCGCTGCCCGCTAATGATGTGCGTCATCTGTTTGGGGTGATTGAACGCCTGAAAAGCCGCAACGTCGGCATGATTTATGTGACGCATCGCCTGGATGAGGTGATTGAAATTGCAGACCGCATCTGCGTAATGCGGGACGGTAAGCGCGTAGCGGAGGGCGTGACGGCAGATTACCGGCTGCACGATCTGGTCGAAATGATTGTGGGCGAAGCGCTGGAAAGCAACCAGCGCCTTGCCCTGCCCGAATCGCGACCGCCTGTTCTGACGCTGGACCAGGTGTGTATCGATGAGGTCGGCCCGGTCTCTTTCAGCCTGCAACCCGGCGAGATGCTGGCGCTTGCAGGGCTGCGCGGTGCCGGTCAGGAAGAGATTGGCCGGATGCTGTTCGGGCTGAAGCAGACCACCCGCGGTCAGGTGATCTTCCGCGACAAACCCTGCCACTCGCGCACCCCGCGCGAAGCGATGGCCGCAGGCATCTCATTTGTGGCGGGCGATCGCACCGGCGAAAGCCTGGTGATGTCGATGAGCGTGCGTGAAAACCTGTTTATCAATCCCTGCGCCAGCGGGCAGCGGCTGCTCTCTCATTACGGCCGCCGCGCGGAGACAGGCGCCAGCTGGTGGAAGGTCCAGCTGTTCGATGTGCGTCCCAAAGATGTGAACCTGGATATCAGCGCCCTCTCCGGCGGCAACCAGCAGAAAGTGGTCATGGCACGCTGGATGCATCTCAATGCGCCACTGCTGATTCTGGAAGATCCCACCGCGGGTGTCGATGTCGGCGCACGCGAAGAAATCTATCACCTGCTCAATAAGGCCCTGGCGGAAGGCGTAGCGGTGCTGGTGATTTCCAATGACCTTGAGGAAATCGCGCACATCTGCAACCGCGCCCTGGTGTTTAACCGGGGTCAGGTGGTCGGTGAACTGAAAAATGAACAGGTTACCTTTGCCGGTTTACTGGAGCTGGCCTCCGCCAGTTCTGCGGCTCCCTTAGCTACCGTCTGAACAGGCCGTCAGGAGAAACGATATGTCTAAAACCTCGGTGAAATCTACCGCACTCGAACAACGGGTCAGCCTTGCACAGCATGGCTTTGCGCCGTGGTCGATGCAGATCCTCACTCGTTACGGGTTACTGCTGTTGTGTGTGCTGCTGGCGTTAATTTTTTCGGCGCTTTCCCCGACCTTTGCCTCGATGCTGACCGTGCAGGCGATTCTGTCCAGTAAGGCGAAAATTGCCCTGCTGGCGCTGGCGGCCACCCTGCCGATGATCGTGGGCAAAATCGACCTGAACGTCGGCTTTGGTATCGTGCTGTGGCACATTCTGGCCATTACGCTGCAGGTGGAATACGGTTTTTCGTGGCAGATGGCGGTGCTGACGGTGCTGATCCTCTCAGCGCTATACGGCCTGCTGAACGGTATCCTGGTGGCACTGGCCGACATTGACAGTTTTGTCGCCACGCTGGGCTCCGGCACGGTGCTGTATGCGATTGCGCTGTGGCACTCCGGTGGCCGGCAAATCGTGGGCGATCTGCCGGACGCCTTCAGCGCGCTGCACAGCACGGAGCTTGCCAGTATCCCGATTGGTGCCTTCTATGTGCTGGGCCTGGCGTTGCTGTTATGGCTGATTACAGAGCATACGCCGCTGGGCAGATGCATGTACGCCGTGGGCGGCAACCCGGTGGCGGCCCGACTCAACGGTATTGCGGTTAACAAATATGTAATCGGCTCCTTTATCGCCTCCAGCGTCATTACCGGCTTCAGCGGCGTGCTGATCGCGGCTGAACAGGGCGTCGGTCAGGCCAGCGTCGGCATGGACTACCTCTTACCGGCCTTAGTCGGCGCCTTCCTTGGCAGCACCACCATCCGTCCGGGCCGGGTTAACGTCTGGGGCACGGTGGTCGGGATTGCGATCCTGGCAATCGGTATTGCCGGCATCCAGCAGTTCGGCGGCGCCTTCTGGGTCGAGCCTCTCTTTAACGGTGCCACGCTGCTGCTGTCGATTACGCTCGCCGGCTACGCTCAGCGTCGCCGCATGTTGAATCAGAAAGCCGTCGTGCGCAGTCAGAGCACGCCAGCGACCACCCCAGACCCCCAGCAAAAAACCATCACACCAGGGAATTCATTATGAAAAATACGGTATCTGGTCTTTCTCTCGTTGCCATGATGGTAGCCTCTCTGTCTGCCCATGCAGAGAGCTATCTGGAACAGGCCACGGCGGCCGTCGCGAAAGCGACCGCCAGCGCAACCACCTGGGACGGCCCCACCACGGGCCCCACGCTCCAGGCGAATAAGAAGTTGATTTTTATCGCCTCCGATATGAAAAACGGCGGTGTGCAGGGGGTTCAGCAGGGGCTGAGCGAGGCGGCCAAAGTGGCGGGCTGGCAGCTGGATACGCTGGACGGCGCGGGATCGGTGAAAGATCAGCTCTCCGCACTGAATCAGGCAATCGCCCGGCGTCCGGACGGCATCATCATTGGCGGCTGGAACCCTAACGTCGCTAAAATGCCGCTCAAAAAAGCGGTCCAGCAAAAGATTGTGCTGATGGCCTGGCATGCAGAACCCGCGCCGGGGCCGATCAGGCAGTATGGCATTACGGATAACATCACCTCGGACTCAAACGAGGTGGCCCGCCTGGCGGCACAGTACGCTGTAGTGAAGTCAGGCGGCAAAGCCCAGGTCATTATCTTTACCGACTCGCTGTATAAAATCGCGCTGGATAAGGCCAATGCGATGAAGCAGGAAATTGAAAAATGCAGCGAGTGTAAAGTCATCGATTTTATCGATACGCCGCTGGCCGATACCGCTAACCGTATGCCGTCGCTGACCTTCAGTCTGTTACAGAAGTATGGCGACCGCTGGCAGTATTCGCTGGCCATTAACGATCTCTATTTCGACTTTATGGCACCGGCGCTGAAAACCGCAGGAAAAGGGGGCAAAAACGCGCCTTACAATGTCTCGGCAGGCGATGGCTCAGTCTCGGCCTTCCAGCGTATTCGCAACGGAGAAAGCCAGGTCGCTACCGTGGCGGAACCGTTAAAACTGCACGGCTGGCAACTGCTGGATGAGTTCAACCGCGCCTTTGCCGGTCAGCCCTCCTCTGGCTATGTGACGCCCGCGCACCTCATTACCCAGGAAAATATCAGCCAGGATGGCGGACCGCAGAATAACTACGATCCTGCTAACGGTTATCAGGCGCATTACAAAACCATCTGGGGCGTGAAGTAAGGGAGGCCAGCAGCATGCAGGTTGAAAAATTGTGTTCCCCTGCCATCTGGGCAGAAGGCCCGGTCTGGCTTCCGCAGGATGATGCGGTGGTCTTCAGCGATGTAAAAGGTAACCGCATGTACTGCTGGCAGCGCAACGGTGAACTCAGCATCTGGCGTCACCACGCGAACTACGCCAACGGTAATGCCCGGGACAGTCAGGGACGCGTGGTCAGTTGCGAACATGGCCGCCGGGCGATCAGCCGGACCGAAGCCGACGGCTCGGTCAATGTCCTGATCGATAAAGTCGAGGGCAAACGCTTTAACTCGCCCAACGATCTGGCGATCCGTTCTGATGGCACGATCTGGTTCACCGACCCGCCCTACGGCATCGTCAACGATCATGAAGGCTACCTGGCCCCCAGCCAGGTGATCGGCTGCTATCTCTACTGTTATGACCCCGGCAGCGGGCAGCTCACCATTGCGGCAAGCGATCTGCAACGCCCTAACGGGCTGGCATTCTCTCCCGATGAAAGCCTGCTCTATGTGGCCGATATGTCCGTAGTGGATTTCCCGACGCTGGGACGCCATCAGCTCCGCGTTTACCGGGTTGAAGGACAGGAACTCTCCGCCGGGCAATTTTTTGCCGATGTGACACCCGGCTTTCCGGACGGATTCTGTGTGGACAGCAACGGCGACATCTACTGCAGCTGCGCCGACGGCGTGATTATTTTTGACGCTCACGGGGCGCGTAAAAGCAAAATCCCGATCCCGGAGACGGTTTCCAACTGCACCCTTGGCGGACCCGACAACAATGAACTTTATATTACAGCCAACACCTCGCTCTACCGGGTAATTCTGCGCTAAAGCGCCCGATCTGGCAGAGCAGTACCCCGTCGCTATCCTGTCAGCGCGTCCGGCGCTGACGGCTTTGCTGCGGGCAAAATCCGGCAAAAAAGCCTGAGATCACAAAAGCCACACATAAAAATATCTTACTGATTTATAACAAATAATTCTGAGGTCATTTCTTTGACTGGCTCTGCTTTTCCCCATAGCATTTAGTTGAAATGACATTCCACATTATGAAACAGGCGGCAACGCCGGGAGTATTAGTCGTATGAGAATCAGCCATCAGCAGTTGTATAGGGAGTTTCTCCGCGTTCTCACGAGTCGCAACGTGCCGCAGGATAAAGCTGAAGCCTGCGCACAGATGTTTGCCGAGACCAGTCTCAACGGCGTCTATTCCCACGGCGTAAACCGCTTTCCGCGTTTTATTCAGCAACTGGACGCAGGCCATATCGTCCCCGAAGCCGATGCACAACAGGTTCTGTCGCTGGGCGCGATCGAGCAGTGGGATGCGCAGCGTGCGATTGGCAACGTCACCGCGCACCGCATGATGGATCGCGCCATGCAGGTGGCCACTGAGCACGGTATCGGCCTGGTGGCGCTGCGCAATGCCAATCACTGGATGCGGGGCGGCAGTTACGGCTGGCAGGCGGCGGAAAGAGGCTTTGTGGGGATTTGCTGGACGAACTCAATTGCCGTGATGCCGCCCTGGGGCGCAAAAAGCGGCGCTATCGGCACGAACCCGCTGATCATCGCCGTACCCGGTGAACCGATCACCATGGTGGATATGTCGATGTCGATGTTCTCCTACGGCATGCTGGAGGTGAACCGTCTGGCCGGGAAAAGCCTGCCGGTGGACGGCGGATTTGATGATGACGGCCACTACACCCGCGACCCGGCCACGCTGGAGAAAAACCGCCGCATCCTGCCTATGGGTTACTGGAAAGGCTCCGCGCTGTCAGTCGTGCTGGATATGCTGGCCACCCTCCTCTCCAACGGTGCCTCCGTCACTGAAGTGACTCACGACAACGGCGATGAATTCGGCATCTCGCAGGTCTTTATCGCCATCGATGTAGACCGGCTGATTGATGGCGAGACGCGCCAGCACAAACTCGACCGCATCCGTGCCTCCGTTATTAACGCGGAGCGGGCGAATAGCGAGCAGGCAATCCGCCTGCCCGGCGATAAGTTTCCGCCGCTGCGTGCCGAAAACCAGCGCCTGGGTATTCCGGTCGATGAACGCATCTGGGCGCGTATTCAGGCGCTGTAAGGAGAAAAACATGATCACCGGACATCTTTCGAACACCGACCCGCGTCACTACCCTCCAGCGATTGCACGGGCGATCGCCTGTCTTTCCCGGCAGGACCTGAGCAGCCTGGCCGCCGGGCGTTATCAGGACAGCGAAACGGGCTGGGTGATGCAGGTTCTGGATCTGCATACCGCCCCGCCTGAAGAGAACTATCCGGAGGCGCATCGCCTGCATATCGATGTGCAGTATCTGGTGGCGGGTGAAGAAGTGATCGGGGTCGCCACGCAGCCCCTTACTCTGCCCGTCCACCAGCCTTACGACAGCGAGCGCGACATCATCTTCTATCAGCACGCGCCGGATGAAACCCAGGTGCGCATGCTGCCAGGCACGTTTGCCGTGTTTTTTCCGCAGGATATTCATCGCCCGAACGGCTCGGCAGGCACTCCGGGGCCGATTCGCAAGGTGGTGATCAAGATCCCCACCCACGAGCTGGTCTAGGCAAGGAGGAATGCCATGAGTCTGACATCGACCGTCGTTAACCGTGAGAAAATCCCCGCCCTGCGCTGGTTGCGGATCATTCCGCCGATTCTCATCACCTGCATCATCTCTTATATGGATCGGGTCAATATCGCCTTTGCCATGCCGGGCGGCATGGACGCCGAACTGGGTATCAGCGCCTCGATGGCCGGGCTGGCGGGCGGCATTTTCTTCCTTGGTTATCTGTTCCTGCAGGTGCCGGGCGGCAGACTGGCCGTCTATGGCAACGGTAAACGCTTTATCGGCTGGTCACTGCTGGCCTGGGCGGTCATCTCGATCCTCACCGGGTTGGCCACCAGCCAGTATCAGCTGCTGGCGCTGCGCTTCGCGTTAGGTATTGCCGAAGGCGGAATGCTGCCGGTGGTGCTGACGATGATTGGCAACTGGTTTCCCGATGCAGAACGCGGCCGTGCCAATGCCATTGTGATTATGTTTGTGCCAATCGCCGGGATCATTACCGCCCCGCTCTCTGGCTGGATCATCACGCAGTGGGACTGGCGCATGCTGTTTTACGTGGAAGGCGCCCTGTCGCTGGTTGTCATGGCCCTGTGGCATTTCACCATCAGTAACCGGCCGCAGGAAGCAACGTGGATCTCGCCGGTGGAAAAGCACTACCTGATCACCACCCTGCACAACGAACAGCTGATGATCAAAGGGCAGAACGTGCGGAATGCCTCCCTGCTTCGCGTAATGCGCGAGCCGGTGATGTGGCGGCTGATTCTGGTGAATTTTTTCTACCAGACGGGCATTTATGGCTACACCCTGTGGCTGCCGACCATCCTGAAAGAGCTGACCCACGGCAACGTCGAACAGGTCGGTATGCTGGCTATCCTCCCCTACGTCGGCGCTATCTTCGGCATGTTTCTGTTTTCGGTTCTCTCGGATGCAACCGGCCGACGCAAGCTGTTTGTGGCGCTGCCGCTGGCGGGGTTTGCGCTGTGCATGGCGCTGTCTGTGCTGCTTAAAGCCCATGTCTGGTGGTCTTACGCGGCGCTGGTGGGCTGTGGCGTGTTTATCCAGTCTGCGGCGGGCGTGTTCTGGAGTATTCCCCCGCGCCTGTTCAATGCTGAAGTCGCGGGCGGAGCCCGTGGGCTGATCAACGCGCTTGGCAACCTGGGCGGCTTCTGCGGGCCATATATGGTGGGGATGCTGATCGCCTTTTACAGCAAAGATGCCGGGGTTTACAGCCTTGCCATTTCGCTGGCGCTGGCTGCACTGCTGGCGATGACGCTGCCTGCCCGTTGTGACACGGCGAAACGGGAGGCCCTATGAAACGCTGGCTGGGACTGGACTGCGGCGGCACCTTTATTAAAGCCGGACTTTACGATATTGCGGGCCGCGAACTGGCCGTTGCGCGGCAAAACCTGCCCGTACAGGTGCCGGAGCCGGGTTATGCCGAACGGGATATGACGCTGCTCTGGCAGCAGGCGGCCGCGGTGATCCGCGAGGTGCTGACCACCAGCGGTCAGGATGCGGCCGACATCGCAGGCCTGGGCATCTCTGCTCAGGGTAAAGGGCTGTTCCTGCTGGACAAAGAGCATAACCCGCTGGGGAATGGCATCTTATCCTCCGATCGCCGCGCCCTGAGCCTGGTCCGGCAGTGGCAGCATGAAGGCATGCCGCAACAGCTCTATCCGCTGACGCGCCAGACGCTGTGGACCGGCCACCCGGTTTCACTGCTGCGCTGGCTGAAGCTGCATCAGCCCGCGCGTTATGCCGCAATTGGCAGCGTGCTGATGGCCCATGACTATCTGCGCTTCTGCCTTACCGATGAGCTGGCGTGTGAAGAGACCAATATCTCCGAATCCAACCTCTACGATATGCAGACGGCAAACTGGTCGCCCGCGCTGGCAGAGATGCTGGGGATCGGCGAGATCCTCTCCGCGCTGCCCCCGATTATCGGGCCGACGCAGATTGCAGGTTATGTGACGGCGCAGGCCGCAGCCGCCTGCGGTTTGCTGCCCGGCACGCCCGTGGTCGGCGGTCTGTTTGACGTGATGTCCACGGCCCTCTGCGCCGGGCTGAATGACGCAACGCGCCTCAACGCGGTGATGGGCACCTGGTCGGTGACCAGCGGCATCACCGACTGCATCAGCGATGAAGCCGGCTATCCCTACGTCTATGGCCGCTATGCCATTGAGGGACAGTACCTGATCCATGAAGCCAGCCCGACGTCGGCGGCCAACCTGGAGTGGTTCTGTGCGCAGTGGGGCATCAGCGACTACCACTCACTGAATCAGTGGGTCGCGGAGCTGGAACCCGCCAGCAGCACGCTGCTGTTTCTGCCTTTCCTGTACGGCACCAACGCCGGTGCCGATCTGCACGGCAGCTTCTTTGGCCTGCAGGCGGGCCATACGCGCGCCCATCTGGTGCAGGCCATTTACGAAGGCGTGGTCTTTTCACACCTGACCCATCTCAACCGTATCCTGCAGCGCTTCCCCCAGGTGACCGCCCTGCGTCTGAGCGGCGGCCCCACGCGATCCGCGCCCTGGATGCAGATGTTTGCCGACGCCAGCGGCCTGACGGTGGAAGTGCCACAGATCAGCGAAAGCGGCTGTCTGGGGGCGGCACTGGTGGCGCTGGCCGGCACCGGCGCTTACGCCTCGCTGCAACAGGCGCAGCAGGCCCTGGCACCCGAAATCGTGATCTGGCAGCCAGACAGCGCACGACACGCCCGCTTTCAGCAGAAATATCAGCGTTATCAGCATCTGATCCGCATCCTGAGTGATGCACAAGGAGCCACCTTATGAGCCTGCCCCTACTCCAGCTGGCGCTGGATCATACCGATCTGGATGCGGCGCTGCGTACCGCACAGCAGCTTCACCCGCATGTGGACATCATCGAAGCAGGCACCCTGCTGTGCCTGAGCTGTGGAGTCGACGCCGTTCGCCGTCTGCGCCAGCAGCATCCTGAGAAAACGCTGGTGGCTGACTATAAAGTGGCGGATGCCGGCGGCACGCTGGCAGACATGGCCTTCAGGGCGGGTGCAAGCTGGATGACGGTCATCTGCGCCGCTCCGCTGGCCACCTTTGCCAGCGCGCTGGAAGTCGCGCAGCAGCACCAGGGCGATATTCAGATCGAACTCTTTGGCAACTGGACACTGGACGATGCCCGAAAATGGCGGCAGCTGGGGCTGAAACAGGCCATTTATCACCGTGGCCGGGATGCGCAGGCCAGCGGGCAGCAGTGGACCCAGCATGACCTGGACACCATGAAGGCGTTGTCAGATCTGGGTTTCGCGCTCTCCATCACCGGCGGGATCATCCCTGAGGACCTTTCGCAGTTTAAAGAGGTTGACGTCAAGGCATTTATCGCCGGGCGCGCCCTCAGCGATCCCGCCAGCGGCATCCCGCGCGCAGCAGCATTCCATCAGGCCATTGCCAGCATCTGGGGAACCCTATGAAACGCCATCATCCGTTAGGTATTTACGAAAAAGCCCTGCCCGCCAACCTCACCTGGCCTGAACGGCTCGCGCTGGCCAAAGCCTGTGGGTTTGATTTTGTCGAGATGTCGGTGGATGAAACCGACGCCAGGCTGGCACGCCTGAACTGGAGAAAAGAGCAGCGGCTGTCGCTGGTAAACGCCATGATTGAAACCGGCGTTACCATTCCCTCGATGTGCCTGTCGGGACATCGCCGCTTTCCTTTTGGCAGTCACGATCCGGTTACCCGCCAGCGTGCGGACGATCTGATCGATCAGGCGATTCAGCTGGCTAAGGATGTGGGTATCCGCACGATTCAGCTGGCCGGTTACGACGTCTATTACGAACCTCACGATGAGGGCACCGTGGCACGCTTCGCCGATGGGCTATCCCGCGCGGTGCAGCGTGCTGCTGCCGCGCAGGTGATGCTGGCGGTTGAGATCATGGACACCGAATTCATGAATGCGATCAGCAAGTGGAAAGTCTGGGAGCAGCAGCAGGGTTCACCGTGGTTTTCGGTCTATCCCGACGTCGGCAATCTCAGCGCATGGGGTAACGATGTTGCCGCGGAGCTGACCCTGGGCATCGACCGCATCGCCGCCATTCATCTGAAAGACACGCAACCCGTAACCGAAAGCTCGCCGGGGCAGTTTCGTGACGTGCCCTTTGGACAGGGCTGCGTCGATTTTGTCGGGGTCTTCCGCACGCTAAAAGCACTCAACTATCGCGGATCGTTCCTGATCGAGATGTGGACAGAAAAAGCAGAGGAGCCGGTGGCCGAAATCGTTCATGCCCGGCGCTGGATTGAACAAAGAATGCAGGAAGGAGGTTTACTATGAGCATCGCCGCAATGAAAGAACAGGTGCTGGCCGCGAATCTGGCGCTGCCACACCATAAGCTGGTGACCTTTACCTGGGGCAACGTCAGCGCGATAGATCGCACGCAGGGGCTGGTCGCCATCAAACCGTCCGGTGTGGAGTATGAAAATATGACCGTGGATGACATCGTGGTGGTGGAACTGGAAAGCGGACGCGTGGTTGAAGGCCGTAAAAAACCTTCGTCGGACACCAGGACTCATCTGGCTCTCTATCGCGCTTTTGAGGATATCGGCGGTATCGTGCATACCCATTCACGGCACGCGACCATCTGGGCCCAGGCGGGTCAGGACCTCCCCGCCTGGGGGACTACCCATGCCGACTACTTTTACGGCACGATCCCCTGTACCCGACAGATGACAGAAGCCGAAATCACGTATGAGTATGAGCACAATACCGGCGAAGTGATTATCGAGACGTTTGCGCAGCGCGGGTTATCTCCTGCGGCGATACCTGCGGTGCTGGTCAATTCACATGGCCCCTTCGCCTGGGGAAAAGACGCCGAAACCGCTGTACACAATGCGGTCGTTCTGGAAGAGATTGCCTATATGGGTATTTTCTCCCGACATCTCTCTCCGGCGATCCCCCTTATGCAGCAGCCCTTGCTGGACAAGCATTTTCTCAGAAAGCATGGGCCGGATGCCTGGTACGGGCAGTAAGTGGGGGTCGGTCTTAGACACGAAACGCAGTGCGCGGGCTTTTCATTGAGCGGGAACGAGTGGATGCACAGCGGATAATAATGGCGTCGGGATTACCCTGATTCACAATCGCTGTCTGAGAACGCGGGATGAGTTAATGAAGGGTTGCCGCAGGACTATTCCCGTTCCTCTCAAACGCGGATGTCAGGTTGATGGCATCCGCGTTACTTTTTCAGGTCAGCGGGGGGGGGGTTATGGGAGCAGCGGCGTTCAGTCAGTGCAGCTCCAGACGCATCATTTGTGTACCCTCAGGGAAATAACAATCTGTCAGGCTGACAGTGATTTCGCAAAACATACTGCCTCTTCGCGATCTACGTAGGGTCCGTAATTATTTATACGTACGTATCCGTTTCTCTGATAAAACTTTACAGCCCTCAAATTAGCATGTCGGGTTTCAAGCCAGAGTTCGTTATATCCCATATTTTTTGCGGCCGTTTCCAAAAAAGTCAGTAAGGCAGTGCCAGTACCGGAATGGCTACGATCCGAAAACATTCTTTTCAGTTCAGCGATATTCTCCGTTAAAGGCCGAATAGCGCCACATCCTATCGCGTTCCCTTTGCTGTCCCTCGCCAGCACCCACAACGATCTCTCCACATTCATTGCGTCAATGGTGAAATTGCTTTTGCCACTATCGCCGGTGATAGAAGCGAGCTCTGCCGACAGCTTTTCAATTAAATGGCGAGAGTCCGCTGAACGGGGATCTGATTTCTCTACTGTCATCATGCCAGTACTCTTCAGTATTAAAGACCTCAGGTCAGAATCAGAAGATATCATGCTTCAGGTTACGATGTTCAGCATGCATCCTTGTCACCCGAATCGTGATGATTTCATGACCGCCTCTGACTTCTGACAGACCTCATTCTGCCTGGCTATTCATCTGTGTGGTTCCTACAGAGTCAGAGGCAGGATGGCTTATCTCACCGTTCACTTAAGACCTGAATGATTTTCATCTGAATAATCCTCATTCCGTCATCTCATCAGCTTTTCCATCCCCCAACCTGCTTCAGCAGGACCGGTAATTATTCCGCCCTCCTGCCGCGCCGGGTTACGGCTAACAGGCATAGCCTTGTCGTTGCCAGCAAGCGCAAAGCGACCCTTCACATGAGATGGTTGGTTATTTTTACAGCGGCCTGACAGCGGATTTCCTGCCGGGGCAGATGACCGGCCGCGAGTCACAGAATCCTACTGTTTCACCGGCGTCACAGCCCCCGGAAAAGAGAGTTTTCGGCCTGAGTTCTGCGTTCAGAACATGCACGCTGAATGCATCAACTGTAATAAATCGATACCAATTAAATTGTGCGCAATTTATTTTTTGCGAACTCTGGAGTTTCCCACTTTTGCCGCCGATAGAGCCTGATACGGATGTCATGTCCGGTGAAACGATGACGTCTGCGACATAGCGGAGGCCAGCGGCTTTGATGAGGTAATCCTTCTGGCAGGACGCCGTCAGTCAGAGGTTGCCCTCCGGCAGCAGGATACGGCTGACAGATCTGAAGCAGACCCGGCTGAACATCAGTTAAGACAACACCAACATATACGGCAGCATTTCTTCATAACGAGAAAAATATGAAAATATCAACCCGCCTGACCGCAGGCTTTGGCCTGCTTATTCTCCTGTTTATTATCTGCACGGGAACCGCACTGCATGCGCTTAACCGTGCCCGCGCAGGGATGGACGTGATCGTCAACATCAAAATGAAAAAGTATCAGATCGCAGAAGAGATGCTGGGTGAAATAAGACAGATGGCGATCGACGTGAGGACGATTGGGCTGCTGACCGATCCGGACGCAATGAAACCGCTGGCAGAGCGCATGCAGGCAACACAGGCGCAGTTTACGGCAAACCGGGAGGCTTTAGGCGACCTGCTGGACAAGGACTCCCTTCCGGCCGGACGTGAGGCATTCAAAAGGCTGACGGAGACAGAGACGGCTTTCTTTACCACTTTCTCGAAAGCCAGCCAGCTCGGGCTGGCCAATCGTGATAAAGAGTTTTTAGAGGCGCTGACCAGAGAAGTTCAGCCTGTGCAGGACACCATGCTGAACAACCTGCTGGTCGTCACCGGAATCCAGCAGAAAACCAGCAGTGCGGAGGTGGCGAAGAACAGCGCTTTAGCCTCACAGTCATCCCTGATCCTGATTTTACTGGCTGCGGCATCCATTATTGTCAGCATCGGGGCCTGCGTTGTCATTATCAGAGTGCTGATGCGCCAGTTGGGCGGAGAACCCGCGCAGGCTCAGGCGCTGGCCTCGGCTATTGCATCAGGTGACCTGACGAGCCAGGTGGTGCTCCGCTCCGGGGATACAACCAGTATGCTGGCCTCTCTTGATGGCATGCAGACAAACCTTCGTGGGCTGGTGTCACAGATTAAGGATACCTCTGCCTCCGTCGCGCTGGCTGCCGATGAGATCGCTCAGGGCAACAGCGAACTGTCGTCGCGGACAGAACAGCAGGCCGCCGCGCTGCAGGAGACGGCCGCCAGCATGGAACAGTTAACCGCCACCGTGAAGAGCAACACCGCCGGAGCCGAGCAGACCGCTCAGTCCGCCCGCGGAACGGCGCAGCTCGCGCTTAAGGGCGGCTCGGACGTTCAGTTGATGTCTGCGACCATGCAGGAGATTTCCGTGAGCGCCACTAAGGTCCGTGACATCACGTCTGTGATCGAAAGCATCGCTTTCCAGACCAACATCCTGGCGCTGAACGCAGCGGTAGAGGCGGCGCGGGCGGGCGAAGACGGTCGTGGGTTCGCCGTGGTCGCCGGTGAGGTCCGCACGCTGGCGCAGCGAAGTGCGACGGCGGCGAAAGACATCAAAGCGCTAATCGAACATGCGGTGGAGCAGATTGAAAGCGGCGTCAGCGTGGCCTCTTCCACCGGCCAGAGCATTGAGGCGGTTGTCAGCATGGTCGGGGAACTCGCGGAAGCGATGGACAACATCTCGCTGGCCTCTTCGGAGCAGATGCAGGGGATTTCGCAGGTCAGTATCGCCGTCAGCCAGATGGATGGCGTGACGCAGAATAACGCAGTGCTTGTGGAGGAGTCCTCTTCCGCGTCGCAGTCGCTTTCTCAGCAGGCGCATGCCCTGCGCGGAATGGTTGAGACCTTCAGCGTCTGACAGACAATCCAGAGAAACAGTAAGCGGCTGGCAGCCCTCCCTCCGGGCTGCTGGCCTCTTTGGTTAGTCTGGCGAGACTGATTGCAGCGCTGATAGCCTGCGTTTTTTTAATGGCCCGCTGCACTCATGCTGCGGCGGGAATGTCTGTTATTAGCGGAGAGCTCAACGGATTGATACAACAAATCGGCACAGGCCGCATCAGGCTACTGCTTCACTGAACAGACTATTGTGGCGTGATCCCACCATTCATTCTCATTCACTGTCAGCGCCTCCACACTGAACTGCGCGCTCTGAATTTCATCCGTTAAATCCGTGAGTGGCATCAGCGTTCGCCAGGGCCGACCCTCTTTCAGTAGATGATGCCGGCGGGGATCATACGTGCCCCTGTCCTCAGAATAACGGGGAGTTCCACACATAGAACCGATCACAAATCGTCCACCGGGTCTGAGCAATCTTTTTACCTCCGCATAAAAACGTCTGCGCGCGTCATCTATCAGGCAATGTAAACAGCTGCCATCAATAATCAGTTCAAACATCCAGTCTGCGCAGGAGTGAATGTTGCAGACATCACCCACAATAAATTTCCCGGTCAGTCCGGCCTGATCAAAACGTTCTTCTGCCCATCGGATAGCCGTTTCTGACCAGTCTACTCCCCACACAGCATATCCTGATTCAGCAAGAGACTGGGCCGCCATGGCTCCATTCCCACATCCCAGTTCAAGCACCGCTGAGCCCGGCTCCGGTAAATACCGCTGTGTGTGAAGCCACCCAAATACTTTCTCCTGCTGTGCTTTGGCTCTGGGAAACCCTTCGCCAGCCCAGGCCGCTGCACCCTCTGCCCGGAGTTGCCTGTAATGTTTTTCATAAGGATTCATCTCAGCGATACCTTAAGTTCATACCCAGCCCATCCCTCAGCGTCCTTTATGCAGTCCGGCATCCGCTAAACAGGAAGTATTTGTCTGTCAGTGAAGCAGTACAGCCATCCCTCACGGTTGATATTAAACCTTTAATCTCTGCGGCAGGATGCAGCATACGTTTTACTTTTTGCATTCTTTTACCGCAGTCCGTTTTGAAAAGCCGTTGCCACAGTAAGAATCTGCTGTTCCGGAGAGATTAAATAAAATGATAACTATCACAATCAGAGTCCGGCAGGTATAAAAGAGGAGGCATTATTCTTACAAGGAAAGGTTATGAGTATTAGCAGAGTCTTACTGGTCCTGGTTTTTGCCGCCTGCCTGGCATTGTTAATTAAAGCGGGCTCCGTTCATTTCACCGACTATCTGGATGGCAGGATTGATAATCAGATAACCAAATGGGCTGAGGGTAAGTAAAGCTTAATGTAATCTGCAAGAAGAGGTCGCACTGTGCGGCCTTTTTTTATTGCTAATGCGCGGATGATTCCGCAACATGCCGCCCTCTGAACGCCCTTCGCTTTCAGGTAGCGGAAGGATTCGTCTCTCTCTTTGGTTTTCACCGTCTAAGATCGGTGATGTGTGACGTTTTTTGAAAAGGACTCCCCTGATGACTCTGACCCTGCTCTATACCCTCTTTCCGGTCACCGCTGCGATAGCGGGTGCGGGTATCGCGCTGTTCCGCCAGCCGGGTGAAAAGGTGATGAGCCTGATCCACCATTTCACCGCAGGTGTCATATTCTGCGCGGCTGCGACAGAGGTGCTGCCCGGCCTCAAACAACATTCAATGATGGCCGTCATCGCGGGGGGTGTCACCGGTGTGGTGCTGATGATGCTCATCCAGCACTTTGGCGAAAAAGCCGCCAGCAGTAAAGGGATGCTGATCGCGATCGGACTGGATATTTTTATCGATGGGCTTGTTTTGGGGATCAGCTTCGCGGCCGGGGCGAAAACCGGCCTCATGCTGACACTGGCGCTGACGCTTGAGATCCTTTTCCTCGGATTGTCGGTAGTGGAGGATTTGCGCGCCATGCTGGGCAGCGCAATTAAAGTATTACTGGCGGTTGCCGCTATCGCCCTGCTTCTGCCTGCTGGTGCGATCGCGGGCGCGCCAGTCGCCGACCTGGGTGAATTCTGGCTGACCTACTTCCTCTCATTTGGCCTGGTGGCACTGCTCTACCTGGTGACCGAAGAGCTTCTGGTCGAGGCGCACAAAGGCGATCGTGACACTCCGCTGGGCACGGCGATGTTTTTTGCAGGCTTTATGATACTGATGCTGATCGAAGAGGGGCTGTGATGAGCGGCTATGCGGCTGCGGGCAATCCTCCGCGTTCGTACCGGCTGCCGCTTCACCGCTGGTAACCCGGTCAGCACGGAAAAGCGTCCTCAGGGACGCTTTTCCTTTTTTCGGCAGCCGTCACCACGATTCTGCCGGGCGCTATCATCCGGCGCAGCACCCCGCCTGCGACTCCCGCGTTTTACCGTTTCCCGTCTGCTTAGGCTGCGACCCTCCCGGAGTTAACCCAGCTCGATGACGATTTTCCCGAAGGGGCCGCGTTCAAGCGCCGCCAGCGCGTCCGGCAACGCCTCCAGGGGGAAGGTGGAATCAATAACCGGTTTCAGTCCGATCTGATCCACGGCCCGGGTCAGATCCTCCAGCGCTCGACGATGTCCCACACCGATACCCTGAACCGTGGGTGATTTGAGCAGCAGTAATCCGCCGGGCGCGGCGGTATCGTGCGCATCCATCATCCCAATCAGAGAGATGCGGCCCTGTGAGGCCACCACGCGAACAGCGTTCGCAAAGTTACGACCGCCCACGGTTTCCACAACATGATCGATGCCGCGATCGTCTGTCAGGCGGTGAATGGCCGCAACCCACTCCTCTTTATGGCGGTTTATCGCGTGATCGGCCCCGAGCGCCAGCGCCGCAGCCCCTTTTTCATCACTGGATGAAGTCACGAAGACTTTTGCGCCGAGGGATTTTGCAATCTGCAGCGCGAATAGCGACACACCACCGGTGCCCTGCACCAGCACGGTTTCACCCGGTCGCAGACCGCCGCGTTCAACCAGCGCAAACCAGGCCGTCAGACCGGCACAGACCAGGGTACTGGCCCCGGCATCGGTCAGCGTCACCGGAGCGCTGACCAGCCAGTTTTCATGCAGGACCACATATTCGGCCAGCACGCCCTGAATCCCGTAACCCAGGGTGTTGTAATGGGGTTCTCTGGCATTGTTCTGAAGCCTGCCGTCGATCCAGTCCGCATTGAATGAGGAAATAACGCGATCGCCGGTGCGGAAGCGGGTCGTGTCCGGTCCGACCGCCTCAACCACGCCGGCCATGTCGGAACCTGGCGTCAGGGGCATGACCATCCCTTGCCCCATCCCGCCCTCAATAATAGCGTTATCACGATAGTTAAGCGCGACGGCTTTCACCCGCACCAGCACCTCGTGGGGGCCGGGCTGCGGAATATCGGTGTCGATCAGTGTCAGGGCAGAACGGCCGATCTGGTTTAACGTCCAGCGTTTCATAGTACGATTCACAGGGAATTTCTCCGGGCTGATAACAGAAACCGCATCGTACCACTGCCATCCAGGCGACAGTGGCGATACTATCTCCCTCAATTGATTCCTGAATGGCGACAATATGAAAAGCGAGATGAACAGCCTTCCGATCTTTGTGGCTGCGGCAGAGTCGGTGAGTTTTTCACAGGCGGCCCAAAAACTTCACGTCACCCGCTCGGCGGTGGCTAAAACGATTGCCAGGCTCGAGGCGCGGCTGGGCGTCACGCTTTTTAACCGCACCACCCGCAGCCAGAGCCTGACGGATGAGGGCACGCTTTTTTATGAAGCCTGCCGCCGGGCGCTGACTGAAATCCGCAGCGCGGAAGAGATCCTGGAGAGCGGAAAACTGCGGGTCAGCGGAAAACTCAGCGTCTCAGTGCCGGTGCTGTTCGGGCATCTCTGCATTTCTCCCCTGCTCTTTGCGCTGGCGAAAACGCATCCCGGTCTGGAGCTGGAGCTCTCTTTCAGCGATCGCCCGGTGGATTTAATTGAAGAGGGATTTGATCTGGCCGTCCGCATCGGCACCCTCTCTGACAGCAGCCGTCTGGTTGCCCGTAAACTCGCCTCGCATAGCATGGTTCTCTGCGCGTCTCCCGACTATCTTCAGCGGGCCGGTACCCCGGCCTCACCGGATGAACTGGTGAAGCATGACGCGGTGGCCTATATCCGTTCAGGGCAGCTGCTCCGGTGGCGGATCAGAAACGAGCACGGCGGGATCACCGAGATCCTGCCGTCCGCCCGGTTCAGAATGGATGATATGCAGGCAGTGCGGGATATCACGCTGGCAGGGGGCGGGATCGCCTGGCTGCCCTACTGGCTGGTGCGGGATGCGCTCATCAGCGGCGATCTGACGCAGCTCTTTGAAGCGTGGCCCTCTGAAAACCAGAACGTCTATGCGGTCTGGCCGCACACGCCGCACCTCTCGCTGAAAGTCAGGCTGGCCGTGGATAAGCTGGTCAGCGCGCTGCCGGCCATGATGAGCGCAGCGGAAAGCCGCCACTGATCGCGCTCTGCGGTCAGCGGCGTGTAAGAAGCACATCCCAGCACGCAGGATAATCATCCGCTAACCGCGGGCGCTGAGGGTTCAGCCGGTGATGCCAGCCAGCGTCACCGAGGCACCGCCGCAGACAATGACCAGAACATTCGCGTCCGGATTAAAGGTTACTTTGCGATCGTACAGCAGCGACAGCGACACACCGCAGGCAGGCTCGGTCAGTACCCGATGATCGTCAAGAAAGCGGCGGCTGGCCCTCAGCGCTTCGTCATCTGAGACGACTCTGCTTCTGACATCCAGCCGGGTAGCCACGTTAAATACGTTTTCACACACCTGACTGGCCGCCAGAGTAGTGGCGATACCGCTGACCTTATCCAGCCGCACAAGCTGACCGGCATTCAGAGAGGCGTTCAGCGAGGCCGTGCCCTCGGTTTCCACCGCATAGATCGGGATGTGGCTCAGCTGGTGATTTTCCAGCCCTTTCGCGATGCCGGATAACAGGCTGCCACCGCCTACGGAGAGAATGACCGCATCCGGTCTGACGCCTTCGCTGATAACCTCATCCACCAGCGTGCTGATCCCTTCCCATAAAAGAGGATGGTCAAACGGATGCACATAAATCTGCTCTTCTGTCGCCAGCGACAGGGCGTAATCGTTGGCTTCACTCCAGATTTTTCCATGAACGATAAGCCTGGCGCCTTCCTGTTCAATCAGCTCTCTGGCTCTGGCGGAGGTGGTTTCCGGCACCACGACGGTGACGGGTAATCCCAGCCTGCGGCCACTGTGCGCCACCGCGATACCTGCGTTACCGCCGGAGGAACTGATAAACCCTTTCGCGCCCTTCTCTGCATAATGACGGCATACATGCCCTGCGCTTCTGAGCTTAAACGAGCCGGTCGGCTGCGACGATTCCATCTTGAGCCAGACGTGAGCGCCGCAATGCTGACTTAACGGCAGAGAATGAATCAGAGGGGTCCGGATAGCGATGTCCATGAATTTTACCCTTATGTTTATACGCGTGACTGCGGGTTCAGGCCTGACCGAGCATTCCTGATCGGCGAGGAAAGCACAAGAGGCATTAACGTAATCGGCCTTTTCTCCCGGACTGTGCCCGGAAAACGGCCGGGGCAGTCGCCGGACACAGTTGCCTGCGGGCCTGCGGGACCAATGAACCGGCAACAGCTGATTCTCATTTGTTGGCGGTGTCAGCAGCGGGAAAATATCAGCGAAGGAATAGGGGGAGTATCCGGCGGCTGCAACGTTCAGGTCGCGTGCCGAGCGCGCCTCTCTGCCGCCAGGCGGGGCCGGAATAAGTGACATCCACACGAGGTGGATGTCATCTTCAGAAACAGACGTCACGCGGTGAGGCGGGCGTGACGATATCGTCACGCCGGGGTGATTATGCGTGCGCCACGTCGGCGTTGATTTTAAAGACGCTGACGCTGGAGAGCAGCATCTCAGCCTGACGCTGCAGCGCCTGCGCGGCGGCGGTTGACTCCTGAGAAAGCGCCGCGTTTTGCTGTGTTGCGGCGTCCATGTGCGTTACCGCCAGGTTAACCTGGTCGATACCGACACTCTGCTCATTACTGGCCGATGAGACGTTTTCAATCAGGTCGCTGACCTGATAGATCCGGGAGATGATCTCCTCCATCGTCGTTCCCGCATTCTTCACCAGTTCATGTCCGTGACCGACAGAGGTCACGGAACGTTCAATCAGCCCGCGGACATCCTTCGCAGCTTTCGCCGAACGCTGGGCCAGCGCGCGAACTTCTGCCGCCACGACCGCGAATCCACGCCCTTCACTGCCCGCCCGCGCCGCCTCTACCGCGGCGTTCAGCGCCAGGATATTGGTCTGGAAGGCGATGCCATCGATAACGGTAATGATCTGATTGATCTCGCTGGAGAACTGCTGGATTTCGCTCATGGTGTGGACCACCTTTTCCACCACGTCGCCGCCCTGTACGGCAAAGTGGCGGGCATCCTGGGCAATCCCGCTGGCATGCTGCGCGTTCTGCGCGTTGTTCTTCACAACCGAGGTCAGCTCCTCCATGGAGGCGGCGGTCTCTTCAAGGGCGCCAGCCTGCGCCTCATTACGCGCCGAAAGTTCCTGGCTGCCCTGTGCAATCTGAACAGAGGCCGACGCGATGGTTTCCGTGCCGCTACGCACACCGGCGACAATGGCCGTCAGGCTGCTGTTCATCTCACGCAGGGCGGTCATCAGCTCGGCCGTTTCGTCACGTCCGCTGGGGCGGATCACCGTCTGCAAATCGCCGGCGGCCACCGTACGTGCGATGCTGACCGCTTCGCGCAACGGATGCGTGATGCTGCGGATCAACCAGAACGTGATCACGATGCCGGAGAGCAGGATAGCGGCCATCGCCATCCACAAAGTCATGCGGGTTTCACGATACTGGGCCAGGTTCTGCGCCGCCATCTGCTGGTTGAGCTTCTGCGCATGCGCCAGGGTGCGGTGAACCACATCATCAATCATCCTGGTGGGCTCACGATCGATGCCGTTCACCTGACGGTCGACCAGCTGGGCGCTGGCGGCGTTATGGATATCGTAAGCCTGCAGCGCTGCCAGATATTTTTCTCTCAGTCCGGCATGCAGTGCGATAGTCTGCCTGACCGGAGCCGTATCCATGCCGAGTTCGGGCTGTAGCACCAGCAGACGCTGGAGCAGTGCCTGGGTTTTATCACTCTGCGCCAGAAAAGCGGTTTTGTACTTATTAAATTTCTCTTCTCCCTGCGCGCCGCGCAGCAGGGTGTTTTTCCACTCCTGCACCTGAATCTTGAACTGAACCTGTGCATTCCGCGCCGTATCGATACTTTCCGCCACGCGCGTTTCACTCGTCATAATGTCAATATTGTTCTGCAGCGCCTCAGCGTTCAGGTTGATCCCCCGCAGACCGACAAACATCGTTGCCAGCAGCAGGATGGCGGCCATCACGCTCAGTCTTTGCCCTATCGTAAAGTGATTAAGTCTCATAATTTTTCCATGATAAAAACAACCCTGCCCCGGTATATCCCGGTACGGCTGTTATCGTCATGCGGTTATGCGGACTTTACGCCGACAACGAGATTTAAAAAAACCTTCATAAAGCGGTCAATCCCCCGGCGGCAGCGCGCTGTATGCGCATTCTTATGAAGAAAAGAGGCGGACGCAGGCCGGTTTTCCGGCTGGCAACCCGGCCGATGATGATGAAGAGAGCAGCGTGAATCCCGCACCGGCAGATCTTCCCACGGGCAGGACGGTGACCGGTGAACTTTACGCACCTGTAAACCAGACTCGAAAAACAGAGTTTACATAAGGTATGATTGCGGGCTCTTTATCTTTCTATCTGTGTGTTATGCAACTTATTAAACTCAAGAGTGTGGACAGTACTAACACTGAAGCCAGACGCCGTGTTCACTCATCAGGCCGGATGAATTTTGCCGTTTCGGCTGAAATGCAGACGGCTGGCCGGGGACGCTTCAACCGGGTGTGGCAGACACCGGAAGGCAATATTGCCGTGACGCTGGTGGTTCCCCGTCCGGAACAGCGTCAGGATATCGCCTCACTGTCGCTGGTGGCGGGCCTCGCTATCCACGATGCACTGAGTCTCTACATCAGCAACGCCGATATCCGCATCAAATGGCCCAACGATATCCTCGTAAACGGCGCCAAAATCAGCGGCACGCTGATCGAAGCCGACAGCAAGGCGCTCTACATCGGTATCGGCATTAACCGCGTCGCCGCGCCCGCCGATGTCCCTTATGCCACCGCCACGCTTGAGCAGTTCAGCAAAAACAGTGCCGATCAGATTCTCGACATGCTTATCGCCCGCTGGCAGGACTACTTTGAACTCTGGTCCGGAATGGGTTTTGCCGCGCTGAAGAATGCCTATGAAACCCGCATGTATGGCCTTAATACGCAGCTCACGATCTCACTGGATGCCGAAAAATCGCTGACCCACACGGGCGTGTGTCGCGGTATTGATGAGCACGGCAATATCCTGCTAGAGGGCGGGAATAAGGGTGTTCAGCCCTACAGCTATGGCGACATACTGGTTCTGGATTAACCTTCACTGACTTCTGCTTCTGATCCCCTTTTTACCGATCAGAACTTCGGGTCAGCAGATACGCTGAATGCCGTTTCGGATGAACAGCGGGTGACCAGAAATAAACGGGCGGATAAGAGGGACAGGCTGGCACCGGGGTCACTGATGTTCGGACTATGAAGTGCAAACAGGCCGGGGCGAACCTCCGCCCCGGCCATCAGGATCACGCCAGTTGCTGATGCTGAATATGCGGGTTCAGGATATCCGCCAGGGTGCCCTGATGGCTGACAGCACCGTCGGGATAAAGATCGCCCTGCTGACCGTCCAGAGCACGCACGCCCTCCGGGTTCCAGACACCGCCTTCTGTGTCACTCAGCATGACCACGTTGCCATCCGCGTCTTTTACCGTCAGTGAATCGAGGGACAGCGCCGGCAGATCGGTCTGCCCCGGTGTGACGCTATGACTGCTGAAGGCTGTCAGATCGAGCGCCGGATGGTTTTCTGCTTTCAGCCCCAGCATGGCAAAGTCCAGCGCATCGTGCGACTCATTCAGCGGTAACCTGTCGTGACCCGCCACGTTCTCCTGTCGGGCGAGCAGATTCGTGAAGGAAAAGGCGTCACGGTTTTCTGTCCCGAAGAGGCGGTCGACGGCCTCCGTTGCGGGCTCCGGCGACAGAATATGCGCGATTTCCGCCTGGCTGCCGCTGTCCGGGCTCTCCAGGCCTGCCGCAGCGGGACGCAGTTGCGGGTTGGCGCTGTCCGAAACAACGTTAACGTGTCCGTCCGCCTCGCCAGCGCTCACCCTGCCCCCGCTCTGTGCAGACTTCTGCGCCTCAGCATTTTCCGGCTGAACGGCATGGGTTGACTGGCTGGTAACAGACGTCTGGCTCAGGTGTTCCCCGGGCTTCACCGTCAGGAGAGCCTCATTCTCAGTCGTTGCCGTCAGCCACTGATCGTGGCTGGCCTCCGCATGAATCGGGGGACTGTCGCTGAGATGTTTAGCCGCCGCTTTCGGCGCACAAGTCTCCACCTGGAAATGGGTCGTCATCACTGCCGTGTGGCCTGCTGCATCCGTCGCGGTGACGACGATATCGTGCTGGCCTTTGCCGAAACCGGTTTTCATCATCACCGGCGTCAGCGTCAGGCTCCAGTGACCATCGTCGCTGACCGTTGCCGCGTGATGCTTACCGCCAATACTGACCGTGACCGTCTGACCGCTGCCGCTGGTGCCCGTGGTGCCGGTCAGCGTCTCAACCTCTTTTTTCTCCGCGCGACTCAGCAGGCCATCGCCAAAGGGCGTATCCATCGCAGGCACGGGCTCGCCGCCGCTGCCTGTAACCGGGGTGGTCAGATCAGCCTTCACGTAACCATCCTGCTCGAACCAGTTGCCGGCACCGTCCAGCACGCCAAACATCAGGTTATTGCCGCCCTCAGAGAGTTCGGCGGCGCTGATCTCCGCCCGCCAGCTGCCGTCCGCCTGAATGACCGCCGTGTTCCAGTGGAAGGTATCGTTAATCTGCACCGAGAACGTTTTCAGTGGCAGCGGTGCCTCCAGCCTACCGCTGAGGACATACCACGTCTCACCATCATGCTGTACGGCATCCGCCAGCGTGACCGGATTAACGGTTACCTTCGGGTTGCTGCTGTTGTAATGGGTGATCAGCAGCAGGTCGTGGCTCAGGCTGGTACTGTTGCCGTTCGCGTCCGCTGCGCTGATCGTGATGCTGTAGTTACCATCCTTTATCGTCTTCAGCTCGCTGTCCGATATCTGAACCTGCCACTGGTCCTGCCAGGTGCTGCCCTGCCAGACCCGGCCATCCAGCGTCAGCTCAATGGTTGTGCCGGAGGGAAGATGGGCCGCGGTGCCGGTAAAGGTGATGCCGTAGATCCCCTCTTTATAGCTGACGGCGTTGTCACCGGTGACAGGATCCAGCGTCAGCGTCGGTAACGCGTCAGAGGCGTAGATTTCCACTCCCGACGAGGCGTAACCGCTGTTGCCCGCCGCGTCGGTGACGGTAGCCGTGGCACGGTAACTCCCTTCCCCCATCGCCTGCAGCGTTTCCGGCGGCACCGTGAACTGCCACTGCCCGCCCTGCCCGATGACGTCACTCCAGCGGAGATCGCCAAAGGTGACCTCAATGGTGCTGCCCGCTTCGCCGCTGCCCGCGATCACCAGCGGCTCACTGATTTCGCTGCGGTCGATCAGCCCGTCGCCCGACAGCGTCTTGATCGTGACAGCCGGATCCAGGGTGTCGGTGATAAACGTCGCCTCAGCGACCCCGGTACGGCCCCAGAGGTCGGTGGCGATCAGGGTCAGGCTATGGCTGCCCTCGCTCAGCTCCGCCTCTGCCAGCTGCTCGCGCGTCAGCGACACCTGCCAGTTGCCCCCGCTGTCCACGGTGCCCGCGTGGCCGACACCGTCCAGGGACAGCACGATGCGCTGACCCGCCCCGGTCACGCCCGTCGTGCCGCGCAGCGTGATCGGCTCATAGCGCTCGTGCGCGTTCATATAGCCGTCGCCGAACGGCGTGTCGAGGGTCGGCTGCGGCACAGGCGCACCCGGAGGCGGCGCGGACGCATCGACGACGATCGCTTTGCTGGCGGTGGTGGTGCCGCCCACGCTGTTTTCAAAGCTGACGCTGAAAGTGCCCGCGCCCACTGGCAGCACCTGCAGATCGGCAGCCGGCAGGGTGACGCTCCAGCTGCCGTCCGCCGCAAGCGCTGTGGTGTAGGTCTGGCCGTTCAGCAGCACGGTCACCGTGCTTCCGGCGGCCATGTTCTCCAGGGTGCCGCTGAAGGTCTGGGCCGAGAGCTTCTCCTCCGCGCTCAGTACGCCGTCCCCGGTGAAACTGTGAATGACGAGAACGGGCGCCGCGCCGACCGGCGTGTCGCCGCCGTCAGGCGGGGGGGTGCCGTCCGTCGGATTCTCCTCGTGAACCGGCGGCACCCGGGTGCCCTCGTCAACCGGCGTGGTCAGGTCGGCCCTGACGTAACCCCCCTGTTCGAACCAGTTTCCGGCGCCGTCCAGCACCCCGAACTCCAGGTTATTGCCGCCCTCAGAGAGTTCAGAGGCGCTGATTTCCGCCCGCCAGGTGCCGTCTGGCCGGATCACCGCCGTGTTCCAGTGGAAGGTGTCATACACCTGCACCATAAAGGATTTGACCGGCAGCGGGGCATCTATCGTGCCGCTGAGAACGTACCAGGTTTCCCCGCTGTACTCAAACGCATCCGCCAGCGTGACCGGATTAACGGTTACCTTCGGGTTGCTGCTGTTGTAGTGGGTGATCAGCAGCAGGTCGTGGCTCAGGCTGGTACTGTTGCCGTTTGCGTCCGCAGCCCGAACCGTGATGCTGTAGTTGCCATCCTTTATCGTCTTCAGCTCGCTGTCCGATATCTGGACCTGCCACTGATCCTGCCAGGTGCTGCCCTGCCAGACCCGGCCATCCAGCGTCAGCTCAATGGTTGTGCCGGAGGGAAGATGGGCCGCGGTGCCGGTGAAAATAACGCCGTAAATCCCCTCTTTATAGCTGACGGTGTTATCGCCATTGACGGGATCCAGGGTCAGGGCGGGTAACGCGTCAGAGGCGTAGATTTCCACTCCCGACGAGGCGTAACCGCTGTTGCCCGCCGCGTCAGTGACGGTAGCCGTGGCACGGTAACTCCCTTCCCCCATCGCCTGCAGCGTTTCCGGCGGCACCGTGAACTGCCACTGCCCGCCCTGCCCGATGACGTCACTCCAGCGGAGATCGCCAAAGGTGACCTCAATGGTGCTGCCCGCTTCGCCGCTGCCCGCGATCACCAGCGGCTGACTGATTTCGCTGCGGTCGATCAGCCCGTCGCCCGACAGCGTCTTGATCGTGACAGCCGGATCCCGAGTGTCGGTGATAAACGTCGTCTCAGCGACCCCGGTACGGCCCCAGAGGTCGGTGGCGGTCAGGGTCAGGCTATGGCTGCCCTCGCTCAGCTCCGCCTCTGCCAGCTGGTCGCGCGTGAGCGACACCTGCCAGTTGCCCCCGCTGTCCACGGTGCCCGCGTGGCCGACACCGTCCAGGGACAGCACGATGCGCTGACCCGCCCCGGTCACGCCCGTCGTGCCGCGCAGCGTGATCGGCTCATAGCGCTCGTGCGCGTTCATATAGCCGTCGCCGAACGGCGTGTCGAGGGTCGGCTGCGGCACAGGCGCACCCGGAGGCGGCGCGGACGCGTCGACGACGATCGCTTTGCTGGCGGTGGTGGTGCCGCCCACGCTGTTTTCAAAGCTGACGCTGAGGGTGCCCGCGCCCACTGGCAGCACCTGCAGATCGGCAGCCGGCAGGGTGACGCTCCAGCTGCCGTCCGCCGCAAGCGCTGTGGTGTAGGTCTGGCCGTTCAGCAGCACGGTCACCGTGCTTCCGGCGGCCATGTTCTCCAGGGTGCCGCTGAAGGTCTGGGCCGAGAGCTTCTCCTCCGCGCTCAGTACGCCGTCCCCGGTGAAACTGTGAATGACGAGAACGGGCGCCGCGCCGACCGGCGTGCCGCCGCCGTCAGGCGGGGGGGTGCCGTCCGTCGGATTCTCCTCGTGAACCGGCGGCACCCGGGTGCCCTCGTCAACCGGCGTGGTCAGGTCGGCCCTGACGTAACCCCCCTGTTCGAACCAGTTTCCGGCGCCGTCCAGCACCCCGAACTCCAGGTTATTGCCGCCCTCAGAGAGTTCAGAGGCGCTGATTTCCGCCCGCCAGGTGCCGTCTGGCCGGATCACCGCCGTGTTCCAGTGGAAGGTGTCATACACCTGCACCATAAAGGATTTGACCGGCAGCGGGGCATCTATCGTGCCGCTGAGAACGTACCAGGTTTCCCCGCTGTACTCAAACGCATCCGCCAGCGTGACCGGATTAACGGTTACCTTCGGGTTGCTGCTGTTGTAGTGGGTGATCAGCAGCAGGTCGTGGCTCAGGCTGGTACTGTTGCCGTTTGCGTCCGCAGCCCGAACCGTGATGCTGTAGTTGCCATCCTTTATCGTCTTCAGCTCGCTGTCCGATATCTGGACCTGCCACTGGTCCTGCCAGGTGCTGCCCTGCCAGACCCGGCCATCCAGCGTCAGCTCAATGGTTGTGCCTGAGGGAAGATGGGCCGCAGTGCCGGAGAAGATAACGCCGTAAATTCCCTCTTTATAACTCACGGTGTTGTCGCCGTTGACGGGATCCAGGGTCAGGGCTGGCAGGACAACCGCGTCGGTTTCAGCCGCCGTGGAGGTGCTCACTAATGTGGCTGTTTCCGCCGCGTGTGCGAACGTTAAGGTTGAGGCCGCATCGCCGGAAGTCCCTTCCGTGCCAGACGCCGTCTTCTCAGACGCCTGCGTCTGGTTTTCTGCAACAGAAACTCCAGATAACGCTGGCTCTGAGGCTGCTGTTACGTTGGCCGGGAAAGGGGTCAGCGCATTCGCCCGATCGACAGGCTGCAGGGCGGGCGTCAGCGTGATGACAGCCTGATCGTCGTCCATTGTTTCTGTACTGAATTGCGCCTGCTGGAGCAGACTGCCCTGCTGAAACAGTAATGTACTTCGCTCACCTGCCACCTCAGTAAAGAAGTGCTGATAGCGGAGCGTGTCGCTCTCCGGCAGATTGAGAATAAGGTCATCCCCCTGCTTCTGATAGGAAGCAATCTGAGACGGTAAGCCCTGCAGCGTAATAATGGCGGGTTCGCTCAGATTAAAAGATGACGAACTTTGTGCCTGCCGGAGCAGTGGCTGACCGCCTGTCAGCGAGACGACCGTGAAACGGTCCGTGCCTGAAAAAGCCATGGAGATTTCCTTATATACCAGGTAGTGAGTCGCAATGCCGTTAAAAATAAAGCGGCGCTTTACTGATTTCAGGCACGCAGATGCCAGCGACCAGATAAAGGTGCTGAGCCAGACCCGATACTCAACGGATTAATCGCAATCCGTAACAAGGATAATGGTTAAGAAGAACAGCCAGATTAAATAATCAGTTCCACGGACAGTTTCTGTCTGCCAATGAGATAAATCAGCACCATTCATTGCAAGAGTTCGAGCGCCGGCTCATTCAACCCCTATCAATCTCAATGACTTATTGCCATTAAAACAGGAATGGTTGACGCTGGATAGACATAAACTATCCTTCGCCCGCCTCTCTGACTACCAGGTAAAATCTGGAATTTCACCAGGTAAATAGTTGATGGTTTCTGTTGTTTTAAATATTTTTTGGCGTCTGAATATGATCCGCCCTCACGCCTCTTCTTCCTGTCCCACAGATTTATTAACGGACAAAATTTATCAGTTAATTTAAATAATAAGGTACAGATGGCATCGGCTCGTCACGGCAAGCGCCGCCTGTCGCGCAGCACTTTCCAGCCCCGGTTGATGCAGAACTGGCCCGTCAGTTGACGGAAAGTCAGCGTGGAGGGATGGACAGATTTCTTTGCAAAGAGGCGCGTGCGCGCAGCATGGCATTTATTTTTGTAACGTTAGCGGTCTGCGGCTGGCTCAAAAACAGACGTGTACGTTAAAACGCCGGTAATGATGGCTGATTTAAACCTGAACGAAACATTCTGTTTATAAATGGCAGCATGATTTAATGTTAACCGGAAAGTAATCATGCATTTAAATAAATATAAGCGTTTATTCAGGTCCGGGCTGACTATTCCTGTCAGTGTTCATGTTCTCAGGGATGTCCTGAATTAATCTGGTCTGCTCATCCCGTGACGTTATTCCCGGAATACCTGTTGTGCCGTTTGTAAGGCATGGCGACCGATGTTCACATTTTATCTGCCACGGACTATTTCGATTTGACCAGCCAGTAGCCGTGAACTGCGCAGAGATTATTCCCCATCGACTTCACTGACCACAAAGGCGTGAAGAGAGAGCCGTATTCGCGGCACATCAGATCGGTTGTGCAGGGAATGCCCCCGCTACGCCGTAAACGCATCAGCCGTCCGCAATCCGGCTCAGTCAGGTTTGATCTCTTCAATAAGCGTCTCGCCCTGATTACGGATGCTGCCTACTCTGGCTGACACAGGATGCCAGCATAAATCCTTTTCTGGCAGCGCCGCATCCTGAGCGATCTGCTGCGCGCGTTCAGGCGTGGTGTCTTCGCTTAACCATTCGCGTACCGCATCCGCTGTCAGAACCAGCGGGCGACGGTCGTGGATATCGACCATGCCCTTGTTACTCGCCGCTGTGACGATAACGAATCCTTCATGCCCGTGATCCTGACCGTAAGGCGCCCTGCCAATCGCCGCAAAAAACAGCGGCACGCGCGTTCGGTGGTAGATGAAATAGGGCTGCTTTTTATTGCCGTCCCGCTTCCACTCATACCAGCCATCGGCAGGCACGATCGCACGACCGTTCTCCCATAGCGGCCTGAACATGCGGCCGGTTGCCGCCGTCTCACCGCGGGCATTGATTAGCGGCTGCTTGTGCCACCACGCCGGGCCGTAGCCCCAGTAAACCGGGTCAAAATGCAACGCATCGTCCCGTTCGTTCAGCAACAGAACCTTAGTGCCTGGCGCAACATTAAAACGCCCGATCGGTTCCGGGTCATAAACAATTTCATCTGCCTTGAGTTCAAGAGCGTCAAAGTAGTCATCTCTGCTGCTGTACTGCGCAAACCGTCCACACATAGATACCTCCTCTGCTAAGGATAGTGTGATATGTGAACGTCAGGGATGTATCCGGCAACCGGCGGCGGGATTTCTGGATTTTGCAGAGATCCGGCATGGGTTTACCCTGAGATGTTTTTCAGATCGGCCGGACAGATTGTGTAATCGGCAATCACACCATAAGGTTAAATGACGTCATACAACAGCAGAGGTAGAGATGCCCGACGTAATGCTATTTGGTGAAGGCTGGAAAGGTGAAAAAAGGTCAGTGAGCGTGGCAGCGCCTGGTGATTACATCAGCTATTTATCGAAAACAGACTTTACCCAGAATCAGCTCGAGATTGTGGCGCCAGGCCCTGTGCGTTTCAATCAGGGTTTCCGGGTTTCAACCTTTCGCTCTCAATCCGGACAGGCCTATCTCATCGCAGTGTCAGGCGACAGGCCATCTGATGAGTGGGTGGAACAGGCTGTTGCGTCTCATCAGCCCGCACCACTTGAGGGATAGCCTCGCAGAAGAAGCCAGCATAAACAGCAACAGGCAGTCAGTGTTCTTTCAGGACAGACGGAAGCGCAGATTTTTTGGCAGTCTGCCTGAACAGAACGCGTAATCGGAAGGAGAAGTGAAAATGGCTTACAGACCGCGAACGTGCCCTTTCTGCAATTTCCGGGGGCCCCGAAAGTGCCCTGACGGCAAGTTTTCCTGTGACATGTGCGGCCTTGAATGGAAGCCCGAACAGGATAAGCGCGACAAAGACAAACCATGAAACCGGCGTCTGTGGCGTTATTTTCTGCCGGCATTCGACAGGTGAAACATGAACAGGGCTGACCTGATCGGGAAGGGGCTGCTCAGATTAGCGCGCTGTGTGATTGCTCAGACCAGACTGCTCCCCCTTCCCATCCGCATCCGGTGCTCACAGAAGCCGAACGTTTTTCACCGCAGACGCGATCCGGTGTGCTGGCAATTTCAGGACCGGACATCAGCAAGTCACTGCTTTTTGCTTCAGGGCGGCCCTGAACGTCATAAATCATCAGCCAGCCAAAAACAGTAACTGAATTGCGTTAACTGCCTACCCTTAAGCAAAACGGCTCACGACGCGTGAAATAAGGTTGCCCTGACATCATGCTGCTCTCAGCGCGTTCGCTTTTTCCATACAGGTTGCGCCCCCATTCAGCAGAGTGAATTGTTCCAGCTAAAGAATAATGAGATTAATGGGGGTGACGTTCACCTCTGCATTTACAATTTTAAGGCGGCTTTTCTGCATAAAAATGCAATCAGATGAAAAGAAAGTTAAAGTTGAGAATGGTAAGGCTTCAGCATGCCTTTTAATCTCAAACCGGATGAATTTGTGGTCTGAAAGCATATTGTGCTCACTTTTCGAAAATTCGACACTCACGCTACCTATCCAGACGGAATACTGTATAGTGCCCTGGTCAGCCCAGGCTGACACTGCGTTTTTTCCTTTTTTGTTCCAGTTTACGCCTGTGTAACGCGGGCTTTTTTACCATCGCTTTACCTCAATTCGAACCCGGAAATAAAAAAGTGTTACATAGCTCAACTTTCGCGATTTCCAGGTTTAATATGTCGAAGCGCCCTGAGTTTTAATCTGGCTATACCTCTTTATCAGCGGCCTGCTTATTGATGACTGTAAACCGGTATTCTGGCTTTATCATCGCCTGCGTTTGGGATTCAGACAAGCGTTGCGGATGCTGTGGCGATCTATTTATCATTCTGATGCTGACGTTATTAACAGAAACAGGTATATGGCACCTGAACAACCTGAAGGTTAAGCTAGCCTGGTGTCAGCGTTCACTTTCTTCATTCCGTCTGCCGAATAGTGTCAGACTTCTTTCGTTACCCAGCCATTTCAGGCTTCTCTGAATTTACCCGGCATAAAGCGACAGGCTTGGTAATCGTGTAGCGGGCTGCCTGGTTTTATCGCCATCTGCAGTCATAGCGCCTCTGGTCTGAATGAGTCAAACGTCTGACGATACTTCGCCTGCAGCGATAAGCATTAAAATAGCATCCTGAATGCAGATTAACGGACTCCTGAAAAGTTGAACGTTATAAATTCTCGTGAGGGATAAACAGCAGAGGCTTTAAATCTTTAAAAACAGTTAGTCTGATTTTATCCGCCCAGAGTGCTGTTATTTCAGAGAGTCAGATTATTCTGTCGCACACTGCCAGCGGTTGAGTATCTGCCATTCTTTAGGGACTTTTATTTTCAGAATTTTTGGGCTTTTCACTATCAGGAATAAAAGTTAAAATTTTGCGTTTTAACAGGGGGGTATATGAAAAACGTAGTGCTGAGCATGCTTGCCAAAATCTCAAACATCGATGCGAATATGAAACAGCTGACAGCGCGTGTTGAAGCACAGTCTCTGTTGATCAGCGCACTTGTACTGGCCGTCAGCAAACAGGGCGGCGTGACCGAAATGATCGAGAGCGCTAATAAAGCCATTAATACTGTCATTGATTCCGCTGAGTCGGATGAAATACTTAAGTCTGATGCTGCCATTCTGCTGAGTGAACTGCAGAGCCTGCTGACTATTTCAGCCGCTGTAGAGGGTGCCGATGAAGAAGTTAACCATGAAGGGCTACATGCGCTTCAGGGTGTAGCCCCTCTTAAAAATGACAGTTAACATCAGACGTTACTTTCTTCCCTGATCAGGATGCCAGCGCTATTTTCAGTGCTGGTATTATTCACATCAGGCCCGCCAATCCCGGATGCCTTACTTATTAAAACCCATGCCATCGCATCTGCATTAAGACCTGATTCACTTAAAGCCGACACTGTTGAATAAAAGACTGGTAAATACCTGACACGCGTCGCTGTATTTTATCAGCCAGCCAGTTTGCAAAATATAAACCTTAGACTAAAAAATAATAATAAAATACGCTTTCTTATCCAGCAGCGAACCGTAAATGCCCCCCTTTTTTGCAACGTGCTCTTCTGGCATACCCTGGCGCGTACAAACAAAGCGCTATCCATCACGATATATTTTCTCCCCTGCCTGCGTGCACGTGATGAAAATCACCTGACCCTCTGATTTTACTGCAAAATCCTGCTCAGCCATCGTCAGTCAGGACGGACGCATTCGTTTTTTTCTCGAATCTGAATCATGAGTTCTTCTTGATATATTGACATCAACCTGAATTTATTTTCTCTAACGGCGCGATTACCGCTTTGCTTACGCTATAATGAGTTCACCTTTCGTCGAGGGTGTAAGATTTGTTATTTAGCGTCCGGGTGGTTTCTCATCATCACGCTGAATCCCTTTTTACTTTGTCTGACGTCTGTTGCGCTGGTGTTCGCCTTCTGGCTGTTAAACTTCACAATACAAGGCAGAAAGCGTTTGTACGTGACAGGTAAAAAATTTACGCAGCATTATTGCTCACCCGCCAGAGCGGACATTTTACCGACAGACAAAAAGAAGAATGTATGTGCAGAAGTGAAGAAGAATTAGTGAATATCGTGATTGGTGAGGCCGTTTTATCACTCGCGGACGATTATCTTGATATCAGTGTCGTGACGATTGTTGATAAGCTTAAACAGATGCTGAAAGCAGAAACTGATGAAAATCGTCGTAAGAACATCATTGATGCTATTCAGAAGACCTGCCTGAGTCCTGCCCTTATCCGTAATGACACGGCCCTCCCCTTTGACGCTGAACAGAACACCGCCAGGATTGTTCAGGTCTGGCACTGAGTCGATTTACCGTGTCAGTGTTCCATGAGTACAGCGCAAAACGGACGGCGTGATGCACCCACGAAAGCCTGGCGAAGATAAATCAGAACGCAGGCCAGGGGCTCAGCAGGCCCCTTTTCGTCTGGGATCGTCAGCCTCTGTACAGCGTCGCCGGTTTTGCGCAGGCTGAGATAGCCTCTGAGGATTAAAATATCCAGGTCATCACTGTCAGGCATACGTTTTATCAGAAAGCCACTGAGGTTTCCGGCTGCCACTGACAGATTCACAGATCATGCTTCAGGCGTCTCACGCCAGCCGTAAAAAGAGTCCCCTTTTCCTTCAGCACCTTACAATCAGGGCGCGGCAATTTCACTCACCGCCATCTCACCTTCATGGGCTGCAACGCGATCCGCACGGTAATAGCGCACCACATCGCCCACAATCAGTAACGATGGCGAGACCGGTTTTTGCAGTTCAACAGTTTGAGGCAAGCCGGCGAGTGTGGTGATCAATACCCGCTGGTTCTGGCGCGTACCATTTTCAATAATTGCCACCGGCGTTGTCGCGCTGCGGCCATACTCCCGTAACCGCGTGCTTATCACGCTGCTCCAGCTTAACCCCATATAAAACACCAGCGTCTGATTGGTTGCGGTCAGGGCCGCCGCATCCAGTTGCGGTTCACCGCTGCGTCCGTGCCCGGTGATAAAACGTAATGACTGGGCGCAGTCACGGTGCGTCAGCGGAATGCCGCTGGCCGCCGCGCACCCCACGGCGGCAGTAATGCCGGGAACCACTTCGCAGACAATATTTGCCTGCTGCAGGCTGACCATCTCTTCCCCGCCACGGCCAAAGATAAAGGGATCGCCGCCTTTTAAACGCACGACATTGCGCCCACTGGCGGCCAGATCCACCAGCAGTTGATTGATCTGCGCCTGCTTCAGGCCGTGGTGGCCCGGCTGTTTCCCGACGTCGATACAGAGCGCGCTGCTGGCGACTTCCGCCATCACCGCTTCGCTGACCAGGCGATCGTAGACCACGACATCCGCGCGTTGCAGCAGACGCAGCGCCTTGACTGTCAACAGCTCCACATCCCCCGGCCCGGCGCCGACCAGCCAGACCTTACCCGGGCTGGACGCGTTTACCGGCGCCAGCAGTTTATCCAAAGCGTCAATCGCGATTGTCATTCTTCCTCCGGTACAGCAACGGAAAGCAAAAGGTGTTTTAGCTCCGGCAGGCAGGAGCCGCAGTTGGTACCACAGTTGAGCGCATGACCCAGTGCCTGGGTGCTGTGACAACCCTGTTTAATCGCCTGTAATATCGTGTTTTCTCCGACGCCAAAGCAGCTACAGATCGTCCGGCCTGCCTCAGCATGCAGTGCCGACTGTCCCGCCAGCAGAGCATGCCGTTCGGCCGCATTTGCCGGTGCCTGGCGAAAAGCCTGCGCGACCCAGGCATGATTGATTGCGGGTAGCGATTCACCGGCATAAAAGGCCAGTTGCAGTTCGCCGTCGCGCCAGGCCAGCAGGCGGTAATGCGGTTCCGCTGCATGGGCAGTTTGCAGTTGCAGCCCGTCGGGCGGAAGGATTGCCGTGATCCACTGGTCTGGCGAACCGTCGCCGGCCAGGCTGAAACGCTGCGCGCCCTCATAGGGTGTACGCGCCCAGTAGCGCAGTCCGTCAGGCGGGCTTACGTCGCGCTGCCAGAGCCAGCCCTGCCAGCGGGTGTTGAGCGGCTGAATACGTACGGCGGTTTGTTTGAAAGCAGGCTGTGACGAGACCGGACAGCGGGTAGAGGCCACCAGACTGCCGACCCTGCCCTGCAGGCTGAACTGCCGGTTCCAGTGCATAGGGACAAAGATCTCGCCGCGCCGCAGCCCGCTGTCAAACGTCACGCGCACGGTCATCCAGCCTGATTCGGACTGCACCCGTGCCAGTGCCCCTTCGCACAGGCCATAGCGTTGTGCGTCCTGCGGATGGAGGGCGGCAAACGGCTCATCACAATGCTGCATGAGTCGGGGAACCAGGCCGGTACGCGTCATGGTATGCCACTGATCGCGGATCCGTCCGCTGTTCATCAGTAACGGGTAAGCCGTTCCGGGGACCACTGGCTGTGGCGTGGCCGGTGGCAACAGGCGGGCTTTGCCATCCGGATGATAAAAGTGGCGGTCGCTGAACAGCCGGGCGCAGCCCTGGGGATAATGGGCGTTGATCGGCCACTGCACCGGCTTCATCGCCTCCCACTCTGCGTCGCTGATACCCGCCAGGCCGCTGATATCAAAGGCGCGCTCGCCGTTGTTTTCAAATCCTGACAACGCCGCATGTTCGCGGAAGATGGCGGCCGGATGGCTCCAGTTAAAACCTTCACCGAAGCCCAGACGCTGCGCGACCTGCGAGAGTAACCACCAGTCCGGCTTCGCTTCTCCGGCCGGGGGCATGAACGCGCGCTGACGAGAAATCCGGCGTTCAGAATTGGTCACGGTGCCGTTCTTTTCCCCCCAGCCCTGCGCGGGTAGCAAAATATGCGCAAAGGCAGTGGTATCCGTCTGCGCCAGGACATCGGACACAATCACCAGCGGACAGGCCGCCAGCGCACGGGCAATGCGGTTACCTTCCGGCATCGAAACCGCCGGATTGGTGCCCATAATCCACACGGCTTTGATGGTTCCGCGATCGATGGCTTCAAAGAGATCGACCGCCGTCAAACCGGGCTTCCGCGCCATACGCGGACTGCGCCAGAAACGCTGTAAACGGTCGCAATCGTCTGCGGTGAAATTCATATGTGCCGCCAGCTGATTGGCCAGCCCCCCGACTTCCCGTCCGCCCATCGCATTCGGCTGCCCGGTCAGCGAAAATGGCCCGCAGCCGGGTCGGCCAATTCTGCCGCTGAGCAGGTGCGCATTGAGAATGGCATTATTATTGTCACTGCCGCTTTGCGACTGGTTGATGCCCATACACCATAGGGTCAGCACGCGCTCATGCCGGGCGAACAACCGGTAGAAGGCGGTGATCAAGGCCTGGCTGAGATCGCAATGGGCGGCCACCGCTGCGCCATCCCACCGCCGCGCGGCCTGTAAGGTGGCGTCCACACCATCCAGGTGCGGCAGCATCGTAGCGTCAATGCCGCCATGCTGCTCCAGCCAGTGCAGCAGGCCCGAGAACAGCGCCGGATCGCTGCCCGGCCGGAGCGGTAAATGCAGATCGGCGAATTCACAACTGGCCGTACGGCGCGGATCGATGACCACAATCTGCATATCCGGGCGCTGTTCTTTTGCCTTTTTCAGCCGCTGAAACAGCACCGGATGGGCCCAGGCAGCATTTGATCCGACCAGGATAACCAGCTGGGCCTGATCCAGATCCTCGTAACAGCACGGTACGGCATCTGCCCCGAATGCCCGTTTGTAGCCTGTCACCGCTGAGGCCATACACAGACGTGAATTGGTATCGATGTTGGCGACGCCGAGAAAGCCTTTCATCAGCTTGTTCGCCACATAGTAATCTTCCGTGAGCAGCTGGCCGGACCCGTAAAATGCCACTGCCTCCGGGCCATGTGTATCGATAATCCTGCGCAGACCGTCAGCCGCGGCATCCAGCGCCGTCTCCATGCTGACCCGCTGGTGATGAAGCTCGGGATGCAGCAACCGTCCGGCCAGCGTCAGGGTTTCGCCCAGCGCCGCGCCCTTGACGCAGAGTCGCCCGGCGTTCGCCGGATGACCGGCATCGCCACTGACCCGGACCGGCGCACCCGGCGACTGCGTGACTTCGACGCCGCAGCCCACCCCGCAATAGGCGCATGTGGTTTTCATGATGCCTGCGCCATCAGGTTAAGCGGACGGTTCGCGACCCAGACCTGACCGTTCTCCAGTCTGACCGGCCAGCAGCGCAACTGATGCCGGGGATTATCAAGGCTCTGTCCGTCGCGCAGGCGCACGCGCTGTTTGTAAAGCGGCGAGATCACCACCGGCTCCCCGGCAACATCCCCCAGGATGCCGCGGGACAGCACGCTGGCTTCGCTGCCTGGCTCACGATCCTCCAGGGCATAGCAGTCATCCCCCATCCGGAATAATGCAATACGGACGCTGCCCAGACGGGCTCCGATGCCGGCTCCGGGCGGAATGGCCTCCAGTGGGCAGATTTCGCTCCAGGGCTCGGCGGGAAGATGCATCAGAGGGATACCGGTGGCCTTATGCGGCTGACGCTGCCCGCGCACGCGGGCATAGTGCAGTGTTTCATCCGGCTGATCGCTGTTCACTGTGGCGGTAAACAGCGCCCGGCGTGACGAATCGGCCAGCGTGGTCTGCCATTCGCACTGCCACGTGTCCACCACCTGTTGCATCTCCTGTTCCAGCGCAGCGGCGATGCCCAGGCTGTCATGAATGACCACCTCACGCAGGTAGTCCAGCCCGCCCTCCATGTTATCCATCCAGACGCTGGTGCGCTGCAGGCGATCCGCCGTGCGCACATAGAACATCAGAATCCGGTCAACGTACTGAATCAGCGTGTCATCATCCAGATCGCTGGCAAACAGTTCGGCATGACGTGGCTTCATGCCGCCATTGCCGCAGACATAAAGGTTCCAGCCATTTTCCGTGGCAATAACCCCGATATCTTTACTTTGTGCTTCCGCACACTCACGGGTACAGCCGGATACCGCCATCTTAATCTTGTGCGGTGCGCGCAGGCCCTTATAGCGGTTCTCCAGCGCGATGGCAAAAGCGGTGGAATCCTGCACGCCATAACGACACCAGGTCGATCCAACACAGGATTTCACCGTCCGCAGGGATTTTCCGTAGGCATGACCGGTTTCAAAACCGGCCTCCAGCAGGGTTTCCCAGATAGCAGGCAACTGATCCAGTCGCGCACCAAACAGATCGATACGCTGGCCGCCGGTAATTTTGGTATAGAGATCGTAATGCGCGGCCACTTCGCCAATGGCGATCAGGCCCTGTGGCGTGATCTCGCCCCCCGGCACGCGCGGGACGACCGAATAGGTACCATCTTTCTGGATATTGGCAAAGTAACGATCATTGGTGTCCTGTAAGGGTAAATGTGCCGGTTTCAGCAGGTAATCGTTCCAGCAGGAGGCCAGCAGCGACCCCACCAGCGGTTTACACACCTCGCACCCACAGCCCCGTCCGTGGCGGGTCAGCAGAGCATCAAAGCTTTTGATGCCATTGACACGGATCAGGTGATACAGCTCCTGACGGGACCAGGCGAAGTGCTCACAGATATCTTTTTTAACGGCGACGCCCAGATTTTCCAGCTGAAACTCCATCACCTGTCTGACCAGCGCGGCGCAGCCGCCGCAGCCCGTTGCGGCTTTGGTGCAGCTTTTTATAGTGGCCATGTCGCCACAGCCACTCTGCACCGCCTGACAGATATCGCTTTTACTGACGTTATGGCAGGAACAGACCTGAGCACTGTCCGGCAGCGCAGCCACGCCCAATCCTTTGGCCGGCGCGCCATTCATCACGGGAAGGATCAGTGCTTCCGGTGCCGCCGGCAGCGGCATCGCGTTTAGCATCATCTGCAGGAGCGTGGCATAGTCGCTGCTGTCTCCCACCAGCACGCCGCCCAGCAGGCGGCTGTTGTCGTCACTGACCACGATCTTCTTGTAAATGCCCTTTGGCCCGTTAGCCCAGTGGTAGCTGAGGCTGCCTGCAGTTTTGCCGTGCGCATCGCCAAAGGAGGCAACCTCCACGCCCAGCAGCTTCAGTTTGGTGCTCATGTCGGCACCGGTGAACTGCGTGGGTTCGGTCGCAAGATGCCCGGCCAGCACCCGCGCCATCTGGTAGCCTGGCGCCACCAGGCCAAAAATCTGCCCGTTCCACAGCGCGCATTCGCCGATGGCATAAATGTCACTGTCACTGGTCTGGCAATGATCATTGATCGTAATGCCGCCGCGCGGCCCCACGCTGATGTCGGCGAGCCGGGCCAGCTCGTCACGCGGACGAATACCGGCAGAGAACAGCACCAGATCGGTGGCCAGCTCGCCGCCATCGGCAAAGTGCAGCACCAGACTGCCGTCGGGCCGGGTGGCAATCTGTTCGGTCTGTTTCGAGGTATGCACCGTGACGCCCAGCGAGTCGATTTTCTGCCGCAGCATCAGCGCTCCGCCTTCGTCCAGCTGCACGGCCATCAGGCGCGGCGCAAACTCAACCACGTGTGTCTCCAGCCCCAGCTGCTTCAGCGCATTGGCGGCTTCCAGACCCAGCAGTCCGCCGCCGATGACCACGCCGCGCTGACTCTGGCGGGCGCAGGCGGCGATGGCATCCAGGTCCTCCAGGGTGCGATAGACGAAGCAGCGTTCGCCATCATGGCCTGGCACCGGTGGGATAAAGGCACGGGATCCGGTAGCCAGCACCAGCTTATCCCAGGCCAGCTCACGGCCCGAACTGTCACGCAGGCTGCGCTGCTGGCGATCGATCGCCTCTACCCGGCAACCACTGCGCAGTTCAATCGCGTTCCGGGCAAAAAAATCCTCGCTCACCAGCGACAGCTGCGTGGCTGTTTTACCCGTGAAATATTCAGAGAGGTGAACCCGATCGTAAGCCTGATACTGCTCTTCACCGTAGACCACAATGTGATAGTGCTGATGCAGGTTACGGGCAACCAGCTGCTCCAGAAAATGGTGGCTGACCATGCCGTGACCCACCACGGCTAATACAGGTTTCATTTGGCTCATCACAGGAGTTCCTGCAGCCAGCGGCTGCGTTTCAGGTTCATCAAGGCCGAACAGCGTATTCACAGAAACCGGTTCGGCGTTATGGAGTGCGTTCAGCAGCGCGCCGCTTTGCTGGCAGTCGCCATACAACAGCACGCCGTTGAGTCGGCCATTTTTCAGGAAAAGGCGGCGATAGTGCCCGGCGATGGGGTCAAAGCTGCTCACGGATGGGGCATCCTGAATGTCGCCAGCGCTGAACAGGGAAATGCCGCTGACTTTGAGACGGGTGCCCGTCGCCGCGCTGCAGAAATCTGCCTGTGGCCGGTCGGCCAGTTGCGCCGCGAGAATCTTCGCCTGGGCCAGACAGGGCGCAACCAGACCAAAGGTCTCGCCGCTGATTTCACAACATTCACCCACGGCATAAATGCCGGCGTGCGCACTGCGCAACTGGCGATCCACCAGAATGCCACGCTGGCAGGGAATACCGGCGGCCTGGGCGACGGCGATTGCCGGCTGGACACCGATAGCCATCACCACCTGCTGTGCCGCCAGCTCACGGCCATCCTGGAGGATCACGCTATCCGTCCGGATCGCAGCAAGGCTGACATTGAGTTCACAGCGAATGCCGCGCGCCTGAAGCTGCACCAGCAGTAACGCCGCCGCCCTGGCATCCAGCTGCTTGTCCAGCAACCGCGACTGCCGATGCATCAGCGTGACCTGGCGTCCCTGCGCCTGAAGTCCGGCGGCGGCTTCGATACCCAGAAAGCCCCCACCGACCACCACTACCGGACCCTGCCCCGCCAGCAAAGTGTCGACATCCTGCAGCGTACGAAAGAGGCTGACATGCGGCAGGTCGCTGCCCGGTATAGCGGGTCTGCAGGGCTGCGATCCGGTCGCCATGACCAGGCGGTCCCAGTGCAGCAGACGCTGGTCGGTGCGTAACGTCCGCTCAGCGACATTTACCTGCTCCACCGTCTCTCCCGCCAGCAAGGTAATGCCGTGACGGTGATACCAGTCAGGATCGTGGATCAGGGTGTGATCGACAGTGGTTTCCCCGGCCAGCAGCGGCGACAGCAGCACACGGTTGTAGTTGCCGTGCGGCTCACGACCAATCACCGTGATGTCGTAACGCGCGGGCGCCAGCTGCAACAGCGTTTCCACCATGTGCATGCCCGCCATCCCGTTACCCGCAACCAGCAGCCGTTGTTTCATGGTGTCGTCCTTATGCCGCCGAGGTCTGTTTTTCGTAGAGAAAATGCAGCACTTTCTGGCGCAGCTGGTGATAACGCACGTCATCCGCCAGCGCCACGCGTGAACGCGGCCGGGCAAGGTCAATCGTCAGGATATCGCCCACCTGCGCCGCCGGACCGTTAGTCATCATCAGCACCCGATCGGACAGCAACACGGCTTCATCCACATCATGCGTAATCAGGACGATGGTGGTGTTCAGCGCCTGCTGGATGCGCATGACGCTGTCCTGCAGATGCGCGCGCGTCAGGGCATCCAGTGCACCAAAGGGTTCATCGAGCAGCAACACGCGCGGTTTCATGGCCAGCGCACGGGCGATGCCGACGCGCTGCTTCATGCCGCCGGAGATCTCACCGGGGCGCTTATGCATGGCGTGACTCATTTGCACCTGGTTCAGGTTGTGCTCGATCCAGTCACGCCTTTCCGCCTTGTTCATCCTGCCTTTAAACACCTGCTCTACCGCCAGCTCAACGTTCTGATACGCCGTCAGCCAGGGCAACAGCGAGTGGTTCTGAAACACCACGGCGCGCTCAGGGCCGGGACCGGTGACTTCGCGGTTATCACATAACAGGACGCCGCTGGTGGGTCGGGTTAAACCGGCAATCAGGTTGAGCAGCGTGGATTTACCGCAGCCGGAGTGGCCGATCAGACTCAGGGTTTCCCCCTGATGGATATCGAAGCTGACAGTATCGAGCGCCAGGAAATCGCCGCCGGATGTGGTAAAACGCTGGCTGACCTGCTCTACGCGAATGATAGGTTGCATCGTGTTCCCCTTATTTATCCCAGCTAAAGCGGCGGGCCAGCAGCATCAGTCCCTGCTCCAGCAGCAGGCCGACGACGCCAATCAGAAAAATGGCAATCAGGATGTTTTCAACGTTGAGGTTGTTCCACTCGTTCCAGATCCAGAAGCCGATCCCCAGGCCCCCCGTCAGCATTTCCGCAGCCACGATCACCAGCCAGGCGATGCCAATCGACAGGCGAACCCCGGTCAGCACCGCAGGCAAGACGGCGGGAAACAGGATGCGGCGCAGGATGGTCCATTCCGACAGTTGCAGCACGCGCGCGACGTTCAGGTAATCCTGAGGAATGCGCTGTACGCCTTCTGCGGTATTAATGATCATCGGCCAGATAGAGCAGATAAAAATGGTCCAGCTGGAAGCCGGTTCGGCGCGCTGGAACAGCAGCAGGCCAATCGGCAGCCAGGCCAGCGGGCTGACCGGACGCAGTAACGCAATAACCGGATTGAACATGCGCGCCATAAAGGTAAAACGCCCCAGCAGAAAGCCTGCGGGAATCCCCACCAGCGCGGCCAGACCAAAGCCGATAGCAACGCGCTGCAGCGAGGCCAGCACATTCCAGCCGATGCCCTGATCGTTGGGGCCGTTGTTATAGAAGGGATCAGCGAAGAGGATTTTCGCCGCGTCCCAGGTGGCATACGGACCGGGAAAGCCTTTGCTGTAGAGGGCCGCGATCTGCCAGACCAGCAGCAGAAGCAGCACACCGCACAGCGCGGGAATGGCACGCTGCAAAAACGGACGCAGGCGCGCGGGTGATCGCATCTTTTTTGGCGTGACCTGAAGGGGCACGACTGTGGCGCGGGCGGGCAGCGTCTCAGGCTGGGTCAGGGAGCGAGTCTGGCTTTTCATCACGACCTCTCTTTGTGGCTAATGGCAAAGCTGGCGGCGTAAGCGGCAGGATTTGTACCATCCCAACTCTTGCCGTCCATCAGGGTGCTGCTGCGCATCTCACTGTCGGGCAGCGTGACGTTGCCGACGGCGCTGGCGGCCTGTTTATAGATATCGATGTGGTTGACCTGTTTTGCGACAGCCAGATAGTCCGGCTCCTGGGTCAGCATTCCCCAGCGTTTGAGCTGGGTAAGGAACCACATGCCATCGGAGAGATAGGGGAAACTGACGCTGCCGTCGTGGAAGAAGCGCATGGCGTGCGGGTCCTGCCATTTCTGTCCCAGCCCGTTTTCGTACTGGCCGAGCATGCGGCCTTGCAGAATCTCAGGTTTCGTATTGATCCAGGCGCGCCCGGCCAGCACCTGCGCCGTTTCGCGGCGGTTCTCATCGGAGGCGTCGATCCAGCGTGCCGCCTCCAGAACAGCCGCCGTCAGCGCACGCGCCGTATTGGGGTTCTCTTTCACCCACGCGGCGCGGGTACCCAGAATTTTTTCGGGATGATCGGGCCAGATCTGCTGACTGGTCGCGGCGGTAAAGCCAATATCGTCGCTGATTGCACGCTGGTTCCACGGCTCGCCCACACAGAAGCCGCTCATGTTGCCAATCTTCATATTCATCACCATCTGCGGCGGCGGCACGACAACCGTGCGCACGTCCTCAAACGGATTGATGCCGGCATTGGCCAGCCAGTAGTACAGCCACATCGCGTGAGTGCTGGTAGGAAAGGTATGAGCAAAGGTCAGACTGCCTTCAGGCTGACTGTCGATGTGCTTTTTCAGGCTGGCGGCATCGGTGACCTTCTGCGCTCTCAGCTGGTTCGACAGGGTGATCGCCTGACCATTGTTATTCAGCGTCATCAGGTTCGCCATGTCATGCTGCGGTCCGGCCACGCCCAGTTGCAGGCCGTAGATCATGCTGTAAAGCACATGTGCTGCGTCGAGTTCACCGGAGGTGAGTTTGTCGCGGACGGCCGCCCAGCTCGCTTCTTTGCTGGGTTGCAGCGTCAGGCCATATTTTTTGTCAAAGCCTTTGACTGACGCCATGATGACCGGCGCACAGTCGGTCAGCGGAATAAATCCTACCCGCACGGTGGCTTTTTCTGGCGCATCGGAACCCGCCGCCCATACGGCGTTGCGCAATCCCGGCAACAGCCACAGCCCGCCAACCGCGGCGCCGGATAACAACAGTTGACGACGAGACAGTGAAACTGGCGATTTGCTCATTTTTTGCCACCCTCAGGAAATAAAAAAAGGCGTCCTCTCCGCTGCTTTCACAGGGAGATGGACGCCTTTATCCAAAGCACTCGCTTTACCGCCGTTGGCAAAGCAAATACACATACTCAGTAAGGTAAAGCAAACCGCGTGCCAGATTTGAAAAGGTTCTGCGCACAGCGCTTCAGGGTTTTGTCTGGCCAGTTTCTGACCGTTTCTGCACGTTGGTGACGCAGATCACGCACAGGTATTGTGCAGCTAACACTTTAGAGTGACTTCTTCATCGTGGCAGCCACCGTGACGATCGCCTGGGCGATTTCCGGCAGCCGTTTATTCTGATCCATCGCGCTTTTACGCAGCCGTTGCCAGGCCTGCTCTTCACTCAGCCCATGCTGCTGCATCAGCCAGTTTTTGGCCTGGTCGAGCAGTTTGCGCTCTTCCAGCGTGGTGCGCAGGGTAGCCAGCTCACTGGCCTGATGCTGCAAACGCTGGGACTGCTCCGCGATCAACGACAGCAGTGAGCGACCAAGCTGGGGTGCCAGCCCGTCACTGTTCAGCGCACCGGACTCGGCAGGCAGCCAGTCCGCCCCGGAGACATATAACGTAAAATTGCAGCCCGGCTGCGCCACCTGCAGGGGTTCAGCCGCCTGATGCCGGGCCAGTGCGATGGCCTCGCGGCAGCGCGACATCAGCGTGGCTGACAGCTGATCTTCCAGCAATTTCATTTGATCGATGCGCTGTGACAGCAGCGAAAACCAGTGCAGTGCGCCGCTGTCCTCCCGCCGCCCGTCAGTACAGGCGATGCGCCGCAGGCGTTCAATTTCGCGACTGGCCTGCGCCAGCGGCTGCCAGTGCTGCAAAACCGCCTCATCGGCAAACTGCTGGAAGGTCAAAAAACTCTGTTCCTGTGCTTCAATTAAGGCCACCATGCCGCTGCGCTGCTCTGCGCTGAATTGTCCGGCCGCAAAGCCGGCCGCGCCGAGTGCACGCTCCTGCCCCGCCAGCTCTTTGCCCTGCATAAAGCTGAACAGTGCAATGAGCGCGCGGGTAATGTCAGGATGGCTGGCGGTGTCGGCGGCCTCAAACACCAGGTTCAGCAAGCTACGGATAATGGTGTTGAATGCCGCAACGGCTTGGGCGTGCGCAATCTGCTGTTGCGTAATCTGCTGGCGTAACGCCGGTAACCCGGCCAGGGCCTGCAGCGCGGCGGCGATCAGGTTGCAGAACCGGCTGTATCCCGGCTGGGCGTCGGCCTGGGGTAAGGCCTCGCAAAAATCCCGCTGGCAGCGCGTCACATCCTGCTCACTGGCGAGCCGCTGCTCGCCGTAAAGCCGGCCTTCTGAACATATCCACAGATTGCTCGCCCCCCGCTCACGCTGAAGCTGATGAACCAGCTCGCTGACGGTAGTAATGAGCTTACCGGTCTGACGAAGGCGCTGCAGGCTGGCAATATCGCTAAGCCGTGAGGCCTGTAACCAACTCAGTGCGTCATCCATTGCTGCCCCCTCTGATGCAAAAAGGGAGTCAAGCAAAAGCCGTGCCGTGTTCGACACATCTGAATCAGTGGGCGCGCAGATCGCTTTCGGGAATTACTGAGAACCGATGTTCTGAACCGGGGGGAATGAGGGGCCAGGCTACGACGTGTGGATCTGAAAAATAGGTGACCAGGCGGTAAAATTGCTGCCTTCGTGGGGAGGAGGAAAGTAAAGAAGAGGCGGAAGCCTGCATCACCTGTTGAATGGGTATCATGAAGGAGATGTATCGTCAGTCCGTTTTACAACACGCCTCCGGACTTACGCCTTGCCTCCTCTTAAGGCAAACCTGACGAAATGCAGAAGCCAAAAGTGCTGAAACTCGCAAATCAGGAGTGAAAAACGGCCCATTGTGACGGTTTCTGGCTGCTACAGGCACGAACGCCCTGAGAATGCGTTGATGCCCTACAGGCAGGTGAGAAACGAAAATCGCTGGCAATCCGAATCGGGGATAATCTCATCCGGTTCGTTATGCCGGGCTCGGCATCAGTAAGAAACAGAGCTTTTATTGTTGTCTGTGATCAGATGGAAACCGACTTAAATCAGTTATGCCAGCCGTTTTCGTGTTGCGATATTGATATCAGAAATTTCACGGCTATTTGCAAGCGCACCCGTATCTGACGCCTGATACGCTTTTAATAACCGGAACGTGACGTCAGGAAATTAAGCCAGACGATGGAATTTTATTTTTTAAGAGAAAACATGATTTTGTAGCGCCGGTATAAAATACGCCAGCACTTGAGACATTAACAAAGTTTTACACTTGCCCGTCGTTCCTTAAATTTAGCGTTGTGATATTACCTGCATTATCCGGCCAGTCATAACAGAGCTAAGCGCAGCACAGGCATGCCAGTCTCATCAGGGTGTTCCCGTCACTGTTCTGGGCAGACGCCGGCCTGTTGTCATCGGGCACTGATATTCGCTGCCCGTTGACGCGATATTTCATGCCGGCTGGAGATGCTTTTACAGAATCCCCTCTTTTTTGCCGGTTCATCCCCCATTCTGACCTCGTTAATGCGGACCCTGGCACCAGCGCTCCTGATTACGCAAAACTATGCTGATTCCCGTGGCGCTCCGTAGATAGGGACAGAATGCCGATGAAATTCAGGACATTTACAGACGGCGCAAAATTTGTCCTTGCAACGATGGACGTTATCGATAGACTATATACGAAACATATACGTTTTATATAAGGCTAAAATGGGTATCGTCAAAATCTCCGAACTGATGCACGAGAATCTGCGCATCGCCAGCCAGGCGATGAGCCGCTCGATTAATGCGCAGGCAGAGCACTGGCTGAAACTGGGTATGCTGGCTGAACTCTATCCGCAGCAGACCCAGCAGGAGCTGGCACAAATGCTGATCCGGCTTGAACTGCAGGGCAGCGCCGATATACGTCATATGCTCGCAAAAGAGAGCCTCACCGCACAGGGAGATGTGTCATGAACAGCGTTAAAATACATACTGCCGCAGAGATCGAAATGGCGCGCGCAGCCGGTCAGGCGGCGGCTCAGGTGCTGGCGATGATCACGCCTCACGTCCGGCCCGGCATCACCACCGAAGAGTTGGATGATATCTGTCACGACTTCATCGTGAATGAGCTGAAGGTGACGCCTGCGAATATCGGCTATCACGGCTATACCCGCACCACCTGCACCTCGGTCAATCATGTGGTATGCCACGGCATCCCGGCCGGCAAGAAACTTAAAGAGGGCGATATCGTCAATATCGATGTGGCGATCATTAAAGATGGCTGGTACGGCGATACCAGCCGGATGTATTTTGTCGGCACGCCGTCGGTGCGGGCTAAACGCCTGGTCGAGATCACCTATCAGTCAATGGTCGCCGGGATCAAAACCGTCCGGCCTGGCGCAACGCTGGGCGATGTGGGCGCCGCGATCCAGCGCGTGGCGGAAGGGGCCGGTTTCTCGGTCGTTCGGGAGTATTGCGGTCACGGTGTCGGGGAGATTTATCATACCGACCCGCAGGTGCTGCACTACGGCACGGCAGGGCAGGGAATGCCGCTGAAGGCCGGGATGATTTTTACCATCGAACCGATGATCAATGCCGGTAAAGCCGGAACCAGCGTACTGTCGGATGGCTGGACCGTGGTGACCAAAGATCGCTCGCTCTCTGCACAGTGGGAACACACCGTGGCCGTGACAGAGACCGGCTTCGACCTGCTGACGCCGTGGCCGGAAGGCACCGGCGACTATCCGGCGATTTAATCAGACGTCTGAGACCTGCCTTCAGGCTGCGCATCGGCTTCTGACCGCAGCGTATCTGGCGCACTGGCGCGCCAGATACGCACATCGTTGCGTCCGGCACGCTTGACCCGATAGAGCGCCTCATCCGCGTATCGCAGCCACGCATGAATTGACGCCGCATCACGCGCCGCTGCGATACCGATGCTGACCGAGCACTGATAAGTTGAGGAGGCGGGCAATCTCAGCAGCGAAATGCCCTGCTTGATTTGCCCGGCCAGCAGCATAATGCTGGTCTCATCGGCATCGCGGACAATCACACACAGCTCATCTCCGCCAAAGCGGGCGGGCACATCCTTCAGGCCCACGCTGTCACGCAGCAGTGCTGAGATCTCTGCCAGCAGAAAGTCGCCCGCTTCATGCCCGAACGTGTCGTTAACCTGCTTGAAGCGATCGACATCGAGCAGCATCAGCCAGGCATTGCCCTCGCCTCGCTGGGTACGCAAAAATTCACTTTCCAGCCGCCGCTCGAACAGACGCCGGTTAGGAATCTTCAGGCCGGGATCCATCAGCGCGATGCGTTCCAGCTCGCGGTTCTTTTTTCGCAGACTCAGCGTCAGATGGTGTGAGACCACACTCAGCACCAGCAGATAAGCGCTGGCCAGCGGCAGCGTCAGCCAGACGGTGCGGGTACTGAACGTCATCAGTACAGGCGCCCTCTGCGCCAGCCAGACCAGCAGGAAAGCCACCAGAAAGGCCTGCAGGGCCGATTTCAGCTGGACCCAGCCGCCCGCGGAGTAGCGATCCGAAATCAGAACCGCCATGATAATCACCGACGGCAGCGGGCTCAGCGCCATCACCGCCACCCAGACGCCGCCAAATGCCGCATCCAGCGTCAGGTTCTTGCGTTCAAATCCGGTGGGATCGTGCGATCGCAACGCCAGCCTGTACGCAATGTAGGGCCAGATAAAGGCGTTGGTGAACAGCAATGCACACACTTCTGCACTTTTTCCCCTCTCCATCAGCACTGACAGAATCGGCAGAAAGCAGAGAAACGTGCCAAGCTGGCGCATCATAAACATACGGCGCACAAATCGCGTCGATCGGCGCTTCAGCTGGGCATCGTCAGGGGTGTAGTAGTTCATAGGCAAACTGAAGCAGCGAATGGTTACTGCAGTTTATCGGCAAATGATAAGCCGCGATATATTATTTGCAGAATATTCTTATTGCAGGATTCGCAGGATCTACTAGCAACCTGAACCCTGCAGTCAGCCTGCGCTGAGATAAGTATGCCGCGCACCGTGAACGCGCGCGGCCTCCTTTACCGGCGCCCTTTCGCCACCGAAGCAGACCAGCTGAAATCCCCGACTTCGCTGGCGGTCAGTGAAGCGGGCTTCTTCTTACGCAGCGGCTTTTTCTGCTTCTCCGCCTGCACTCTCGCCTTCTCAAGCTTGTGGGTCATTACCTGCTGACGCGCCTCGCTGGTAAACTCTCGCTCTTTTTTGCTGTCCGGTTCCTTGCCGGTTCGCTGACGATATTTCTCGGTGAGCGCCTTGTACACCTGCTCAACGGCCAGTCGCTCGTCGGCGTCGAACTGATCAATCGAAATCATCTTTTTATCGTTCATAGCGGCATGTCCGGTTGCGGGGTGTCCGGGCAGTGTACCCCATTTGCCGTCCGCTCATGCAGAGGATTACTGCCAGACGGCAGGGTTGCCCGGATAACCGGTAAATTTTCTTAAACCTGCCGGGTAACCCTGCTGAAAACAGGGTTATCTCTTAATATAAAACTAATGTTTATCAGGTTAACTGGCAGTGACCACGTACTGCCGAGGAGCTGAAGGAATGATAAAAGAGACCGACCGCCTGTCACAGGCGCTGTTACGGCGACATGGGATTGGCGTGAAACAGAAACGCATTCACTTTCGGGGCAGAGACCTGCTGTTTCAGCTGCGCAACGCACGCTATGATGTGTTTAATGGCGATCGCTGCATTGCGACCGTAGAAACCAATAACATCAACGATGCAATTAAGCAGTTTAAAGCGCTGGACAATCCTGAGGAGAAATAGCCATGCCGGACTATCGCCTTTTTCAGAAGGCACAGACGCTCAGAGCGGTAAATCGTCTGCGGCAGGATCAGCAGGACGCATTGATCGGCGAAGGCTATCGCCTGCTCTGGAATGAAGTGCATGCGGATAACGCGGAAGCCGCTCTGCAACGCTATCAGCAGCTGCGGCAGGAAGATGCGAAGAGCGCGCAGGGATTTGCCACGGATTCCGTGCTCAGCAGCGTGCTGAGCCTGATAGCCCGTTAAGTCAGCGCGGCAACAGCACTACAGAGCCAAAGTTACTGTTAATTCCTGTTGTGCTGATTAAAATGGCGCAAACTCCCCGAATACAGGTTCCTGATGAAAATCACCATTCACGAAGAAGATGCGCTGTTCATGCACAACTTCTTTGCCGCGCCCTGCAACACCCTCGAAACGGACTCCCCTGAAGCCCTGCAGCTTCAGCAATCGCTCCAGCTGGCTATCCGGCAGAAAGAGGCCGAGTCACGCGAAGACGGGAAGCGCAGCCTGACGTTTATCCTGCTGTTCCTGTTCTTATATGCGGCGCTGGGCGCATCGCTGACGCTGGATCTCAGCAGCACGCCCACGGCACACAGGAGCATTGCATATGCGCTGGAAGCGATTCCGGTACTTATCGCCTTTTCAGGCTTTTTTATCTCTATTCTCTATCTTTTCCTGACCCGGGCCAGCGCCAGAAAGCAGCGTAACTGGGAGAAAACTATTCTGGTGCTGGAAAAGTACACGATCGGTAATCTGTTCAAGGCGACCCACACCCAGGGCGGTGGCACCAGTAACTATTCTGTACCGAACCTCTCCATTTCGCTGGCCCTCTTTATCTGCGTGACCTGGCTGGTGATCTACAACTATCTGACCTTTACCACCAGCGGCGTGTTTGGCAGCGTGATCTCGTTGTTTATCAGCACCATGGTCTATGTCATCCTGGATATTCAGCTGCTGAAACCCTTTGTTCATGCTGCCGTGAACCCCGAAGCGGAAAAACAGGATGCTGAGAAAGAGCAGGAATAACGCCTCACCCCGGCGCTAACCCGAATACCCGGCTGATGACCGGGTATTTTTTTGCCGCCGTTACCAATCCCCTGCCTGACCGATGCGCACCCGATGCCGGTAACAGCACGGGCAATGAAAGTATTAGTATGTTGTAACTATAGTGAATCATGTCTGAAACGGCGCGGCCGGGGCGATCCCGGTCAGGCCCGCCGTCTCGGCGGGCCTGCGGTTTTACCAGTGCGTTTTCTGCATATCGATAACGAAACGATATTTCACGTCACCTTCCAGCATCCGCGTAAAAGCCGTTTCGATCGCGTCGCCAGTGATCATCTCCACGTCAGCCGTGATGTTATGCTGACCACAGAAGTCGAGCATCTGCTGCGTTTCCTGAATGCTGCCAATCGAGGTGCCGCTGATGCTGAGACGACGGAACACCATCGGCGTGACGTTCGGTGAAGGATGCGGCCGATCGGGAATGCCCACCAGCACCAGCTGGCCGTTGGTTTTCAGGGTATTCAGATAAGGATCAAGATCGTGCGGCGCCGCCACACAGTCGAGAATAATATCAAGTGACGCCTGGCAGGCCGCCATTTGCGCGGGGTCGCGCGAGACCACCACATTTTTCGCCCCCAGCCGCCGGGCATCCTCGCCTTTCGACGGTGAGGTGGTAAAGAGGGTAACGTCTGCGCCCAGCGCGCTGGCCAGCCTGACCGCCATGTGGCCCAGCCCGCCAAGGCCGACCACCCCAACGCGATCGCCCGCTTTGACGTTGAAGTGCTGCAGTGGCGACCAGACCGTGACGCCCGCACACAGCAGCGGTGCCACCGCGTTCAGCGCCAGATTGTCAGGCACGGTGACGACAAAATGCTGATCGGCAATGACATACTGCGCATAGCCGCCAAATGTCGTGTGGCCGGTGTATTTATCAGTGCCGTTGTAGGTCGGCGTGAACCCGGCTTCACAATACTGCTCTTCCTGCTGCTGGCAGAAGTGGCACTCGCCGCAGGAATCGACCATCACGCCCACGCCTACCGTCTGACCGACACTGAATTTTGTGACATTGTCACCCATAGCGGCGACCCGCCCGACAATTTCATGACCCGGCACCAGCGGATAGCGGCTGACGCCCCACTCATTGCGTGCCATATGCAGATCGGAATGGCAGACGCCGCAGTAGAGGATCTCAATCCTGACGTCGTCCGCCTGCAGGTCACGAATGTCCGCCTGGCCGGCACGCAGCGGCTGGTCGGCCTGGGTCGCTATCAGCGCGTTAATTTTCATTGGTTACCTCTTCTCACCGGGTGGATTTCAGGAAAGCGGCACACTATAGACACACAGGCACTGGTTTGGTAGTAGTTACCTTTTGGTTACCACTCTCTGTGAGGTTCTGATGCCGGTCTGGGTCGAAGGAAAACTGTGCTTTTATGCGGACTCACCGCCGCGTCGTCTGCTGGAACTTTTTTCGGTGAAATGGAGCACCATGGTGCTGCATGCGCTCTATCACTGGCCGGAACATCGCGCGCGAACCGGTGAACTTGAGCGCAGCCTGCAGGGCATTTCGAAGAAGATGCTGATTCAGACGCTGCGGGAACTGGAACAGCGCGGACTGGTAGCACGGCAGGTTTATCAGGTGGTGCCGCCCAAAGTGGAGTACAGCCTGACGGCGCTGGGTCATACCTTTTCCGGGCCGATCGAACAGCTCTATCAGTGGGGTCTGGAGAATCAGGCTGCGCTGGATGCGATGGAGAATCATCTGCGCAGCCATCAGGAGAGTGACGGCTGACGGGCCGTCAGGCCGGGCGCCGGGGGTGTCAGTCGAACGGAAATTCGCGCGCCAGCACGCGGGAGATCACATTCAGTGCGCCTTCGTCGTTGTTGCTCTGGGTCTGATAGCGCGCCACGGCCGACACCGCCTCTGCCGCGTTGGCCATCGAGAAACTGAAACAGGCCTGGCGCAGCATCTCGATATCGTTGGCGCTGTCACCGATCGCCAGCACTTCGCAGTCGCTGATGCCCCACTTCTCCTGCAGCAGCGCGATGCCGTGCGCTTTATGGCAGCCGGGAATAATCAGGTCGATAAAGCCAAAACCACTGGAGACCGGATGCATGATATTTTCCAGTTCGCCCAGCGAAGCGTGCAGGCGTTGCAGCAGGGCATCGACCCCTTTGTGCTCCAGCTTCAGCGAGAACTTAAAAATGGTGTCGTCGATGGCGTAGAGGTCATCGCGTTTCTCCAGCCGGTGATAGTGGTTCGCAAGCTTTGCCACTATCTCGTCAGAAGCAGAGCTATGCATATAGGCGCTGTTGCGTCCACAGACCACCACCGCGATATCGGGCTCATCCGCCAGAATATCCAGAATTTTGTGCACCTTCTCGCGGGCCAGTTCGCCGCAGAAGATCTCCTCATTGCAGTCAGAGACCCAGGCACCGTTCTCTGCCACGAAGGCGATTTCATCTTTGATGTCCGGAAAATAGCGCTGCAGCTGATAATACTGGTTGCCACTGGCGACCACAAAGCGGATCCCTTTCTCCTTCAGCAGCGCATACTGACGTGAAAACCGCTGAACGTTGTACTGCTTATTGTCGTCCAGAAAGGTGCCATCCATATCCACCGCAATCATCTTAACCGCCATCTCACCTGCCCCTTTGTGTTTGCCGTCTGATCCTTTCGGCTGATTGATTTGATTCATAAAGCTTACTCGCTGTGTGGATTAATGAGAATGCAAATAGTGACTTTGCTAACGGCTTTCGGAGCGTTCCGGTGCCGGAGTTGTGTTATGACGCACGGTTTTTACCGTTAAAAGGATGTTAACTTCAGCCCGTAAATTACGAACGAAGGTTATTTCAATTACATTCGTAACTCAACCCCGACCTGACAGGAGCCTGAGATGCAGAATTCCGTCCGTTATTCTCCGTTACCCGACGACATCGGATGCGCGATACGCGCGTTAAAAAAGCAGCTGCGCGCACAGATTGGCGATGTCGATGCCCTGTTCCGTGAGGTCTGCGAAAACATCACGGCGGCAATCGCGGCGGCCAAAGCCGATGAGCAGCGCACGGGCAGCGCCTGGCCCATCGTCCCCATGCAGGAGATTGCCGCCGGAGAGGTTTCCGATGAAACCCGGGCGCTGATTAAACGTCGCGGCTGCGTGGTGATTAAGCAGCACTTCGCGCGTGAGCAGGCGCTGGCCTGGGATAAGTCGATGCTCGACTACCTGGACCACAACCGGTTCGATCAACAGTATCGCGGGCCGGGCGATGACTTTTTCGGTTCGCTGGCCGCTTCACGGCCCGAAATCTACCCGATCTACTGGTCGCAGGCGCAGATGCAGGCCCGGCAGAGTGCAGCGATGGCCGCCGCACAATCTTTCCTTAACCGCCTCTGGAAAGCGGAATCGCAGGGTAAGCAGTGGTTCGATCCCGATGTCAGCATTATCTATCCCGATCGCATCCGCCGCCGCTTGCCGGGCACCACCTCTAACGGCCTGGGGGCGCACACGGATTCCGGCGCACTGGAGCGCTGGCTGCTGCCCGCCTGGCAGCAGGTTTTCGGTAATCTGTTTAAGGGGGATTTTGCCGCCTACGATCCCTGGGATGCGGCTCATCGCACGGAGGCGGATGAGTATGATCTGCCCGGCACCACCAAATGCTCAGTGTTCCGCACGTTCCAGGGCTGGACGGCGCTCTCCGATATGATCCCCGGTCAGGGCCTGCTGCATGTGGTTCCGGTGCCACAGGCGATGGCCTATGTGCTGCTGCGTCCGCTGCTCTCTGATGTGCCGGAGGAGGAGCTGTGCGGCGTTGCGCCAGGCCGGGCATTGCCAATCAGCGAACGCTGGCATCCGCATCTGATGGCCGGGCTCTGTTCGATACCCGCCCTGGAAGCCGGCGATTCGGTGTGGTGGCACTGCGATCTCATCCATGCCGTTGCCCCGGTCGAGGATCAGCAGGGCTGGGGTAACGTAATGTACATTCCTGCCGCGCCCATGTGTGAGAAAAACCGCGTCTACGCCAGAGAGGTTGCACAGGCGCTGGCGCAGGGCCGGTCGCCGGGCGATTTTCCACCGGAAGATTATGAAGCAGCATGGGAAAACCGCTTCACCCCGGACGACCTTAACCCGCACGGGCGCCGGGCGCTGGATCTCGGCTGATCCGGCGCACAGACGCCGGGTAAACCCTGTTACACTGGAACGCCTGTTAACAGCGAAACGGTATTATGAATCCGCGACATCATCACATCATTCAACTGGTCAATAGCCGGGGCAGCGTGCCGGTCAGCGAACTGGCGCAGCTTACCGGGGTATCCGAAGTGACGGTGCGTCAGGATCTCACGCTGCTGGAGCGCGATCGGCTGCTGCGCCGGGTGCACGGCTCTGCGCTGGCGCTGGATAGCGATAACGTCGACACCCGCATGAACACCCGCTATCCGGTCAAACAGGCGCTGGCGCGCCATGCGGCCAGCCTGGTTCAGCACGGGGAAGCGGTGTTTATCGAAGGGGGCAGTACCAATGCCCTGCTGGCGCGGGCGCTGGCCGACCGGGCCGATCTCACGCTGATTACCGTCAGCCACTACATCGCCCAGCTTCTGCGTGAAGCCGCCTGCGAGGTCATCGTTCTGGGGGGAATGCTGCAGAAGAGCAGCGAGTCGGTGGTCGGCCCGCTGACCCGCTACTCCATCCAGCAGGTTCATTTTCACCGGGCGTTTGTCGGGGTGGATGGATGGCAGCCGGAGACCGGTTTCACCGGCCGCAATATGCTGCGCTGCGATGTGGTGGATGCGGTGCTGGCCAAAGGCGCAGAGAGTTATGCCCTGACCGACGCCTCTAAATTTGGTCAGGTTCATCCCTATCCGCTCTCTTCCGGTTACCAGGTCAGCCATGTGATTACCGATGAAACGCTGGAGGCGTCAACGGCCGCGCAGCTCCGGGAACGGGGGATCGCGGTCAGCCTGGTCGCGGCAGATTAATCAGACCCTGGCCCCTGAGCCACGGAATCACGCAGCATCAGGCTGGCGGTAAAGGGTGCCGGAGGATGCCAGTCACCGCCATCCAGCATGGTCAGCAGCCGGTGGATCGTCTCATCGATCATGTCGGTGACCGGCAGCTTCATACTGGAGAGCGACGGCGTGATGTAGGGCGCCAGCGGGATATCATCGAAGCCAATCACCGACACCTGGTCAGGCACCGCGATCCGGCATTCCGTCAGACGTTTAATCGCCCCGATCGCCATCTCATCGTTACTCGCCACCAGCGCGCTGAAGCTCACCCCGCGTGCCAGCAGCGTATCGATGGCAGCCATGCCGCTCTGCGCCGTCCATTTACCCGTCACGATGCGGTCCGGATCGGCGTCAATGCCCTGAGCAGCCAGCGCCGCGCGATAGCCGGAGAGGCGCTCGACGCCGGTAGGTGAGTCCAGCGAGCCGGTGATAAACGCAATCTCCCGGTGGCCCTGCGCCAGCAGATGGTTCACCGCCGCCGCGCTGCTGGCGTGCTGATCGCTGAAGATGCAGTAGCTCTGATTGATGCGCAGCCGCCGGTTGATGACCAGAATCGGCTGTTTGTGCCGGGAGATGATTGCATCCAGGGCATCGATGCTCAGAAAGCGCGGGTAGATGATGATGCCGTCGCAGCGCAGATCGAGCAGAAACTGAATCGCCGCCTGCTCCTGCTCTGCGGTGTGTTTTCCGTCTGCCAGAATAAGCTGACGGCCCTGCTGCTCCAGGATACGCGCGGAGTGCGCCATCAGCTCCGTGAAGTAGCTGCCGCTGTAGAGCGTGTTGGTGATCACCAGTCCAATCGTCTGAGAGGTGCGGGTCGCCAGATTGCGCGCCAGCAGATTGGGCCGGTAGCCGGTTTCAGCGATGGCCTGCAGGACCTGCTCCCGTTTTTGCTGGCCGACATAGCCATTGCCGGAGAGCACGCGTGACACGGTCGCTTTTGAGACACCCGCCCGTTTTGCCACTTCCTGAATCGTTGCCATGATGCTGCTCCTCTGCTGCGTCCGTCATGCAGTCTACCTAAGCCTCTCAATATTGGAAATATTTACCCGGCGTCGGCGCAATCGCCGCCCTGCGCACCAGGTGACGCACTTCACAAAACCAAAAACTGCCTGATTTTCGGGCTTGCCGGAGCATGTAAAGGCCTTCATGATTTTGTGAAACCGGTTTCCTATCGGCCTGCCCGCAGGCACATAACACATAAAAACTTTGACCGATTTACCCTACAGAGAAGAGCGATCATGTCCATAAATTATGCCGGGGTCTCACGCGCCATCGTCGATGCGCTGGGCGGCCTCAACAATATTGAAGCCGTGACTCACTGTATGACCCGTCTGCGCTTCGTGGTGAAGGATGAGACGCAGATTGATTATCCTATGCTGAAAGCGATCCACGGCGTGATGGGCGTGGTGCATAACGACACGCAGTGTCAGGTGATCATCGGAAACAACGTTGCGCAGGCCTATCAGGCGGTGCTGGCGCTGGGCTCACCCGATGCCTCATCCGCCGCGCCGGTGAAACGCAAAATCACCCTCAGGAGCATCGGCGCCGGGATCCTGGATGCGCTGGTCGGCACCATGTCGCCGCTGATCCCGGCCATTATCGGCGGGTCGATGGTGAAACTGCTGGCGATGATTCTGGATATGGCAGGCCTGTTTGAGAAAGGCTCCTCCACGCTGGTGATCCTCAACGTCATCGGCGACGGCGCATTTTTCTTCCTGCCCGTGATGGTGGCGGCCTCGGCAGCGCTGAAATTCAAAACCAATATGTCGCTGGCGATCGCAATCGCCGGGGTGCTGGTGCATCCCACGTTTATCGACCTGATGGCGAAAGCGGCGCAGGGGCAGCCAGTAGCGTTCGCCCTGATCCCGGTGACCGCGGTGAAATACACCTACACCGTTATCCCGGCGCTGGTGATGACCTGGATCCTGTCGCACATTGAGCGCGGCGTGGATCGCATCACCCCGGCCGTGACCAAGAACTTCCTGAAACCGATGCTGATTGTGCTGATTGCTGCGCCCATCGCGATTGTGCTGATTGGCCCGATTGGCATCTGGATCGGCAGCGGCATTTCTGCGCTGGTCTATACCGTGCATGGCTATCTCGGCTGGCTTTCCGTGGCGATTATGGGGGCGATCTGGCCGCTGCTGGTGATGACCGGGATGCATCGGGTCTTTACGCCAACCATTATTCAGACCATTGCCGAGACCGGTAAAGAGGGCATGGTGATGCCGTCTGAGATTGGCGCCAACCTGTCGCTGGGCGGATCGTCCCTGGCGGTGGCGTTTCGCACGAAAAACCGCGAGCTGCGCCAGACCGCGCTGGCTGCAGCGGCCTCCGCCATTGTGGCGGGCATTTCAGAACCGGCGCTGTATGGCGTGGCGGTTCGCCTGAAACGGCCGCTGATCGCCTGTCTGATCAGCGGCTTTATCTGCGGCGCGGTCGCGGGAATCGGCGGACTGGCCAGTCATTCGATGGCCTCGCCCGGCCTCTTTACCAGCGTCCAGTTCTTCGATCCCGCCAATCCAATGACGATTGTCTGGGTTGGCGCGGTGATGGTGCTGTCGGTGGTGCTGTCGTTTGTCCTGACGCTGCTGCTGGGCTTCGAGGATATTCCCGAGAGCGACCCGCAGGCCGCACCGCAGCCATCACCCGTATCGGAACGCACCCGCACGGTTAACAGCCTTTAAAGGCTCCGGTCAACGTGACCAGAACAAAGAGGATTGCATGTCTGAATCAAGGTTTCCGCAAGGATTTTTATGGGGTGGCGCGCTGGCCGCGAACCAGAGTGAAGGCGGTTTTCGCGAAGGCGGAAAAGGCTTAACCACCGTGGATATGATCCCGCACGGGCCGCACCGTATGCCGGTCAAGCTGGGGCTGGAAAAGCGGTTTACCCTGCGTGACGATGAGTTCTATCCCAGCCATGAGGCTATCGATTTCTATCACCGCTATCGGGAAGATATTGCGCTGATGGCGGAGATGGGGTTCAGCGTATTCCGCACCTCGATTGCCTGGAGTCGGCTCTATCCCAACGGCGACGAACCGGAGCCGAATCCGGCGGGCATCGCTTTTTATCGCGCGGTGTTTGAGGAGTGCCGGAAACATCATATCGAACCGCTGGTGACGCTCTGCCATTTCGATGTGCCGATGCATCTGGTCACCGAATATGGCTCATGGCGAAACCGGAAGATGGTCGACTTCTTTGCCCGCTACGCCCGCACCTGCTTCGAGGCGTTTGATGGCCTGGTGAAATACTGGCTGACCTTTAACGAGATCAACATCCTGCTGCACAGTCCGTTTTCCGGCGCGGGGCTGGTGTTCGAACCCGGCGAGAATCAGGAGCAGGTGAAGTATCAGGCGGCGCATCATGAGCTGGTCGCCAGCGCATGGGTGACACGCATCGCGCATGAGGTGAACCCGGCGAATCAGGTCGGCTGCATGCTGGCTGGCGGAAACTTCTACCCCTGGTCCAGCAAGCCGGAAGATGTCTGGGCGGCGCTGGAAAAGGATCGCGAGAATCTCTTCTTTATCGATGTGCAGGCGCGGGGCGCGTACCCCGCCTACGCCGCCCGCCTGTTCCGGGAAAAGGGGATCACCCTTGATATCGCCGACGGGGATGATGAGATCCTGAAGCACAGCGTCGATTTTGTCTCGTTCAGCTATTACGCCTCACGCTGCGCCTCGGCAGAGATGAACGAGCAGAACAGCAGCGCCGCCAATGTGGTGAAATCCCTGACTAACCCGCATGTGCCGCGCAGCGAGTGGGGCTGGGGCATCGATCCGCTCGGCTTACGCATCACCATGAACATGATGTATGACCGCTACCAGAAGCCGCTGTTCCTGGTGGAAAATGGCCTGGGCGCGCGTGACGAACCCGACGATAACGGCGAAATTCGCGACGACTACCGCATTAGCTATCTTCGTGAACATATTCGCGCGATGGGCGATGCGATAGAGGATGGCGTGCCGGTGCTGGGCTACACCAGCTGGGGCTGCATCGATCTGGTGGCGGCCTCGACCGGTGAGATGAGCAAACGCTACGGGTTTGTCTACGTTGACCGCGACGATCGCGGAAACGGCACGCTGGCACGCACGCGCAAGAAGTCATTCTGGTGGTACAGGAAAGTGATCGCCAGCAACGGCAGCGATCTGGAGTGACACCGTCACTGAATGCCGGCAACCGCAGAGGCTGAGACGCGATTGCGGCGTCTGTGCCGATTGTGCTCCGGCAGGAATTATCGTATAACCAATGTCTCCGAGGGGTGTCCTGTAACGGGCTGAGATGGCGTAAGCCGAACCCTTTGAACCTGATCTGGGTCATGCCAGCGAAGGGACGGGTCGGCAGAATCTACTGCCTCATTGCCTGCATTATCCCCTGTTCCAGACCGTATGCCCGGATCTCCCTGACTACCGGAGATCCTATGTCACATCCGCTTTTCGACACCGGCTTTTATGGCCGTCTGCGCCAGCAGGCGGGTCCGCACTGGCACGCCTATGTTGCGCACGACTTTGTGCAGCAACTCGGCCAGGGCACGCTGCCTGTCGCCGCCTTTCGCCATTATCTGGTGCAGGACTATCAGTTTCTGCTGCATTTTGCCCGCGCCTGGGGCCTGCTGATCAGTAAACTCGCCGACCCTGACGCGCTGCGCCATGCGACCGCCTCGCTTAACGCCATCATCAGTGAACTGCCGTTGCATCAGGCCTACTGCCGGCAATGGGGCATCAGCGAAGCGGCGATGGCAGACGAACCCGAAGCGATGGAGACGCTGAACTACACCCGCTATGTGCTGGATGTCGGCCACACCGGCGATGCGCTGGCGCTGCTGACGGCGCTGATGCCGTGCGTCGCCGGGTACGCGGAGATCGGCCTGAGCCTGCTGCACGACCCGGCGACCCGCTTTGAGGGCAACCCCTATGCGGCGTGGATCAGGAACTACGGGGATGAAAACTATCTGGCGGGCGTTCGCCGCTCGCTTTCCCTGTTTGAACGTCTGGCAGATGAAGGTGCCGGGGAAGCACGTTTTCTCCGGCTGACGGCGATCTTCACCACCGCAACGCGGCTCGAATCAGCCTTCTGGCAGATGGGCCTGAACTATGCCTCCAGCCCGGCGCACGGCGCATGAGGGGCGCGACCCCACCTGTCGCGCCGGGGATTTCGGTGCGTCAGCTCAGCCTGTGTTTCGGGCAGCGACCGCTCTTCAGCCAGCTCGACCTGGCGATTGCGGGCGGGGAGATCACCGCGCTGCTCGGTGCCAGCGGCGTCGGTAAAAGCAGCCTGATGCGGGTTATCGCGGGCCTGACACCGCCCACCGCTGGACAGGTCAGCGGCAGTGACGGCCTGCCGCTGGGCGGCCGCATCGCCTGGATGGGTCAGCAGGATCTGCTCTACCCCTGGCTGACGATAGAACAGAATGTCTGCCTCGCCAGCCGCCTGCGCGGGGAAAAGCCCGACCGCGACCGGGCGCAGCATCTGCTGGCGCGGGTCGGGCTGAGCCAGTGCGCCCGCGCACGGCCCGCGACGCTCTCCGGCGGAATGCGGCAGCGTGCGGCACTGGCGCGGACGCTCTACACCCGCCAGCCCATTGTCCTGATGGATGAGCCTTTCTCGGCACTGGATGCCCTGACCCGCAGTCAGATTCAGACGCTGGCGGCCGACGTGCTGACAGGTCACACCGTTCTGCTGATTACCCATGATGTCGCGGAGGCCTGTCGGCTCGCACACCATTGTCTGGTAATCAGTCCGGCGGGTGTGGAAGCCTGTGCGCCCCTGGCGGGCGCCCCCCCGCGCGCCGCCGATGACCTCCACGTCATTCAGCGTCAGGCCACGCTGCTGAAACAGCTAAGCGGGGTAGCCGGATGAAATTACAGGCAGGCTTTTCCGGTCTTCGCCGTGCCCTGATACTCGCCACCGGGCTGATCGCGGCGTGGTGGCTGGCCACGCTCACCGCCGTGCCAGCCTTTCTGCTGCCCTCACCCGCGTCGGTCGCCGCCGCGCTGTGGCAGAACGCGGACTATTTAACCCATCACACGCTGATCACCCTGTCCGAAATCCTCAGCGGCATGGCTGCCGGTGTGCTGCTGGGCGGCGCACTGGCGCTGGGTATGACCTTTTCGCCGGGGCTGCGGCGCTGGATGATGCCGCTGGTAATCAGCAGCCAGGCGATCCCGGTGTTTGCTCTGGCTCCCCTGCTGGTGCTCTGGTTTGGCTTCGGCATGGGGGCCAAAGTGGCGATGGCGATACTGGTGATCTTCTTTCCCGTGACCTCCACCTTTTTCGACGGCCTGCGTCGCGTCCCGCCCGGCTACCTCGATCTGGCCCGCACGATGGGCGCGTCACAGGGGGCGCAGCTAGGGCATGTCCGGCTGCCCGCCGCGTTGCCCGCGCTGGGTTCCGGCCTGCGCATGGCCGCCGCCGTCGCGCCCATCGGCGCCATCATTGGCGAATGGGTCGGTTCCGCGGAAGGGCTGGGATACGTAATGCTGAACGCCAATGCCCGGATGCAGAGTGATCTCTGTTTCGCCGCCCTGTTTATTCTGGTGCTGATGACGCTGGCCCTGTGGCTGATCCTCGATCGTCTGCTGCGCCGCCTGATCGCCTGGGCACCGGAAACGCCTTAATGACCTCACTGATGAGAAACCCCATGACAAAAATGCCCCTGTTTACCCTGCTGTTCAGCGCCTCTCTCGCCGCTCAGGCGCAGACGATGGAAAAACTGACGCTGGTGCTCGACTGGTATATCAATCCCGATCACGCGCCTCTGATGGTGGCCCAGCAGAGCGGGGCCTTTGCCGCTGAGGGGCTGGAGGTGACGATGATCCCGCCCTCCGACCCTGCGCTGCCGCCGCGTCTGGTGGCCGCGAAGCAGGCCGACCTGGCCATCACCTATCAGCCGCAGCTGCACTTCTTTGCCGATCAGGGCCTGCCGCTGATGCGGGTCGGCACGCTGGTGAATACGCCTCTGAACACCCTGATGACGCTGGATAAATCCATCCGGCAGCCGGGCGATTTAAAAGGCAAGCGCATCGGCTACTCCGTCAGCGGCATCGAACAGGCGACGCTGGCGACCATGCTGGCGCACAACGGCACGGCCAGCGACCAGGTGAAACTGGTTAACGTCAATTTTCAGCTGACCAGCGCTCTGCTGACCGGCCAGGTGGACGCGGTGATCGGCGGCTATCGCAATATTGAGGCGCTGGAACTGAAGCAGCAGGGAAAAGATCCGGTGGTCTTCAACATCGAGGATTATGGAGTACCGGCCTATGACGAGCTGATCATCGTCGCCAACCGGGATGAGGCGCATGCAGAGAAGATCCGAAAATTCCTGCGCGCGCTGAAGAAGGGGAATGCGGAGCTGCAGGCGCATCCTGAAGCGAGCTGGCAGGCGTTTGCCCGCCTGCATCCGGAACTGAACACACCGCTGAATCACGAGGCCTGGCGCGCCACGCTGCCGCGGTTTGCGACCGATCCGGCAAAACTGGATCGCGCCCGCTATCAGGCCTATGAGCAGTTTCTGTTTGCGAACAAACTGATTAAAAAAATCACGCCGGTTGAGCGTTACGCCACCGGCAGTGAGTGAGAAACCCGCCCGCAGCCCGCGCTGCGGGCGGATTCAGGCGGGCGACTTCGGCAGAAGCCAGTGCTCTATGTCGCTGGCGGGCAGCGGTTTCGAGAAGAAGTAGCCCTGGATTTGATCGCAGCCGTAGGTTTTCAGCAACGCCAGCGTGGACTCGGACTCGACGCCTTCCGCAAGCACGGTGTAGTTCAGCTCTTTCAGCATCTGAATGATGCATCTGACGATGATTTTTGACGCCTCATCCTCACACATCCGCGAGATCAGCGAGCGATCGATTTTGATCACATCCAGCGGGATATCCTGCAGATAGCTGATATTACTGTAACCCACGCCGAAATCGTCCAGGGAGATGACGAAACCGTGCGATTTCAGCGCGGTCAGCCCGTCGATCCCCACATTGCTGCGGGTGATCAGTTCATTCTCCAGACATTCGATGCCCAGAATCGCGTTCGGCAGCTGCACCGCGGCCAGTTTTGCCACCAGCCGATCGGCAAAATCAGGACGGCTGAAGTCGCGTTCGCTGACGTTGATCGACACTGGGATCAGGTTATATTCACGATTCCACTGCGCCAGCTGCGCAACGGTGTGGTCGATGACCCAGTTCGTCAGATCCGAGATCAGGTTGGTTTTCCCCGCTAACGGAATGAATTCAGACGGGAAAAGTTCACCGCGCTCAGGATGGTTCCAGCGGATCAGGGCTTCCAGGCCGACCGTCTTACCGGTTCTGAGGCAGACCTTGGGCTGCCAGGCCAGGTAAAGCTCTTCATCTTTCTTCAGCGCCTGTGCGAGGTCGTTCATGATCATAAAATCATCGTTGCGCCGGGTGTCATAACTCTCGTCAAACGACATGGCGCTGATCTCTTCATCGATCGCCTCATGCAGCGCACTGACCGCCTGCCGCACCGTCTCGTTGGCATCCATCTGACCCGGCACGAACTCGGTTTCACCGGCGAAAACATCCAGATCCAGGGTAATATTCTCCGCCAGATCGGCCTTCATCCCCCTGAACAGGTCGGGAATGGCGTGGGCGGTGTAGCGGCCCGAATAGGGCTGGATAATGGCAAACCGGCCGGGGGCAAACGTATAGAGCGTTTCGTTGTCCGGCAGATTCAGGCGCTGTGCCGCCTCCTGCGCCATCTGCCTCAGCAGTTTTTCCATTGGCGCAATGCCCACCGCGCGCGAAAGCTCATAGGCACGAATGATATCGAGGCAGTCGATCAGGATCAGGCGAAAGCGGCTGTGCGGCTCGGTAATGGTCAGCTGCTGGATATCGCGGATCAGACGCGGGCGGTTAGGCAGATGGGTGATAACATCGGCAAAACCGGCGTTGTTCCAGGCATCCAGAAAAGAGGTGACCAGCGTAGCCAGCGAACGCAGCGTGGCCAGCTTTTCATCGCTGAAGGGATGCGGCTGCGTATCGGTAACGCAGAGCGTTCCCAGCATGGCGCCGTCCAGATTCTGCAGCGAGACACCGGCATAGAAGCGGATATGCGGATCGCCTTCAACAAACGGATGCGTCACGAAACGCTCGTCCAGCAGGGTATCCACCACCACCAGATGCCCTTCGCCATCAAGCACGTGACGGCAGAGAGATTCATCACGGGTTGACTGTTTGAGGTCGAAGTTGCGGGACGCTTTAATGTATTGATTGTGATCGTCAATAATCGAAATGAAGCTGCCTGAAATGCCCAGCACCTGGCTGGCAAGCTGAACAAACCGCTCCAGCACCTTATCGCGGGTTTCGTCCGGGGTGAGAAGGGCTTTAATTGCACTCAGACGTTTTACGTCACTGCCATTTTGCTCGTTATGCACTGAAACCTCTCCTATGCAGGCGCAAAAACCGAAAATAATTTCGCTTAAGATTGCTCAATTAGCGCCCAATTATCAGATAAATAGCGGCTCAATCTGACAGTACTTTCACAGCGAAACAGTGTCGCACGATATCGGATGACTGTCGAAAGCATTTAACGCTGTCGATCAACGTGCGCAACATCCGGCGACTCCATCCTGAACCCCAGTCCAATCAGGCGACCCAGCAGAAAACGCAGAAACGGCAGGCGACGGATGATGCCGGGCACCTTGCTGCCCTGCGTCGCTTTTCGTCTGGCTTTGCTGCGGCTCATTTTAATCTGCAGGAACTGGGTAGCGACGGTCGGAAACTGGCGGCGTTTCTGCACTTTCTCCAGATCGCGCAGCGACAGTTCGCCCCGTTTCAGAGGTGCAGCCAGCAGGTTCGCCGTCGCCACAGCGTCCTGAATAGCCAGATTAACGCCCACCCCGCCAATCGGCGACATCGCATGCGCCGCATCGCCAATGCAGAGCACGCCGGGTCTCGCCCAGCTGTCCAGCCGATCGATGCGTATTGAAAGTAGCTTAAATGCGTCCCAGCTGCTGATTTCTGTCATTCGCGTCGTGTCAAACGGCGACAATGCCGCCACCTCCGCCTTAAAAGCCGCCAGCCCGGCGGCCTGCTTTGCCTCAAACTCCCCTTTGGGAATGGTCAGGCCGCACTGCCAGTACGCGCCGCGATCGATAACGATAAAGTTCTGGCGCGGCCCTTTGTGGCCCATGCCCAGTTCGGGATCCTGCGGCTGCTTGCTCAGGCGGAACCAGATCACATCGCGGGCGGCGCCAAACGCCTGTCCTGTCAGCCCGGCGGCTTCACGGACGCGCGAATGACGGCCATCCGCACCGATCACCAGGCTGCAGCGGATATGCAGTTGCTGGTTGCCGCGTTTCGCCGTGAGACCGCTGACCCGGCCATTCTCCTCGTTGAGCGACTCGAACGCGGTGGATTGCAGCAGCGTGAAGCCGGGATAGCGGGCGCTCTGCTCCGCCATAAAGTTCAGAAAATCCCACTGTGGCATAAAGGCGATAAAGCGACACTGAACCGGCAGGCGGGAGAAGTCCGCCATCGTGACATTCTCGCCAGCGATTTCCGCCTCCAGCTTTTCAGCACGCTGATGCGGCAGCCGCAGAAAAGCCTCCAGCAGTCCGAGCTGATGCATGATCTCCAGCGTCGACGGATGAATGGTGTCTCCGCGAAAATCGTGGAGAAAGTCGGCGTGCTTTTCGATGACCACCACCCGCAACCCCGCGCGGGCAAACAGATAGCCCAGCATCAGGCCGGCCGGGCCACCGCCCACGATACAGCAGTCGGCGGTAAGAATTTCAGTGGAATGTGGCTGCATGTCAGCTCCCTTTCGCGCCAGTCGTGCTATGAGTATTGCAGTAACCGCTCGGCTTTGCCGCTGTGGGCGCAGGGTACTCTGCCTAGCAAAGCACGCCCCGCCGCGATCTGCCTGACCCGCCCCGCGGCCGTCGTTAACGTCAGGCGGGTGCGATTGAATCGCCCGACGCTTTCCTGAGGGTTCTCGCGCGCTTAGCCCCGCAGAGAGTGGCCCCTGCGTCAGCCGCTGAGTGCCTGCGAACGTGGTCAGACGAGGCAATCCCGGCCCGCTCTCTTTGCTGACACCCTGTGGCAGCGGTTCCTCACCGAACGGCAGAATCAGGTCCCGCGCATGGCCGCCGCGCTGGCACTGAAAATCAGCCTGACCCAGCCTACCGCGAACGGATGGCGTAAGTGGTTTGTCCACCACACAGACAGTCACGCTTTTCCACAGATGAAATTGATCATGCCGTTTGTTTTCAACCGGTCTCTCAGTAAACTGGGGCGCTGGTCTGGTTGAACAAGAATGCCTCTCAATGAATGAAGAATCACCGCAGTCGGTTTATGTTCCCCGCTCCATCGCGGCGCGCAGCCGCATGTTTCGCGCACTGCTCTACCGGGATAAAACCCCGCTGGCCATGCTGTTCTGTGCCGCGCTGGTCGGCACGCTGGTCGGTCTGGCGGGTGTGGCGTTTGCCCGCGCCGTCGAAGCCATCCAGCAGTGGCGGGCCGGGACGCTGATCGCCGAACAGTTTCCGGGCTGGACGATCTATGCCGCCGCCTTCGCTATCTCCGCACTGCTGGCGATGGTGGGCTATTTTCTGGTCAGGCGCTTTGCCCCGGAGGCGGGCGGCTCCGGTATTCCTGAAATCGAAGGGGCGCTGGAAGAGCTGCGGCCTGTACGCTGGTGGCGGGTCATTCCGGTGAAGTTCTTCGGCGGCATGGGCACACTGGGAGCCGGGATGGTGCTGGGTCGGGAAGGGCCCACCGTTCAGCTCGGCGGCAACATTGGCCGGATGGTGATCGACCTCATCGGGATGCGCAGTAACGAAGCGCGGCATACCCTGCTGGCAACCGGCGCAGCAGCGGGTCTGGCGGCCGCCTTTAATGCGCCGCTGGCGGGCATCCTGTTTATCATCGAGGAGATGCGCCCGCAGTTTCGCTATAACCTGATCTCGATAAAAGCCGTTTTTACCGGCGTGATTATGGCAAGCATCGTGTTCCGCTGTTTCAACGGTGAACTGGCGGTGATCTCGGTGGGTAAACTGGCGGATGCGCCGGTGCAGACCCTCTGGCTCTATCTGATGCTGGGGATGATTATCGGCATGGTCGGCGTGCTGTTTAATCGCCTGATCTTTCTGACGCAGGATCTGTTTGCCCGCTTTTATGCCGGGAAAACGGCGCGCGTGGTGCTGGCGGGGGCGCTGCTGGGCGGCGGCTGCGGCATCCTGGCGCTGCTATTTGCGCCGGGTGCAGGCGGAGGTTCAGAATTAATCCCCCAGGCGGTTCATGGCGTTTTCCCGCTCACGCTGCTGCTGGTGATTTTCGTGGTCAGGCTGGTCACCACCCTGCTCTGCTTTGGCTCCGGCGCGCCCGGCGGCATTTTCGCGCCGATGCTGGCGCTGGGCACGCTGCTGGGCACCGCCTTTGGCGTGGTCATGACGGACCTGTTCCCCTTTTACCATCTGGAAGCGGGAACCTTTGCGATTGCGGGCATGGGCGCCCTGTTTGCGGCGTCGGTTCGCGCACCGCTGACCGGCATCGTTCTGGTACTGGAGATGACCGATAACTATCAGCTTATCCTGCCGATGATCATCACCTGCCTGGGGGCCACGCTGCTGGCGCAGTTTATGGGCGGAAAACCGCTCTACTCCTCTATCCTGGCCCGCACCCTGGCCCGTCAGGCCGAAACAACCCGCCCGTAAGGGCGGGTAAACCGCTTCAGCTATTTATCATCGAAATAGTCAGCAGGCATCTGTCCCGGTGCCTGATTGATGACCTGATCGTTATCCGGCCCTTCGTTCTTCATGTACGTCACTTTCGCAAACTCAGGAATGATCACGTAGGGGTACGCCGGACCTTCGTCGCGGAAGCGGTGCATATCCTCTATAAAGTCGTTCTGATAGCAGATGGTTTTCTCCGGATGCTGCCCTTTTCCGGCAATCCACTGCGGGAAGAAAATTGTCCCGTGCAGCAGGGTGCGATTCAGGTCGAACAGCAGACTGACGCAGGTGCCGGTCGGCTCGTGCCAGTCTACTTTGTAGATCCCTGGCGCAAACTGTACGGCGTGCATCGTCTGATGAGTGACCCAGCGGCCACCCACCAGCCCCTGATGGATCCGGTAGTCGCAGGTGGTTTCGTTTCGCGCGTACCACTCATATTTCCAGCCATTATCATAGGTATAGACAAAATGCGTGCCAACGAACCGGGAGAGATCGCTGGAGATAGCCTCTGGGGAATCTGTGGACATTTTAACCTCGGTAATCTGGCGCCTCAGACGGGCGTACATGGCATAAGAACAAACAGGAGCGTGCATCGTTAGTTATTGACTATGGCGCAACGGAGGCGTTTCGCCACCCCCTCTATCCAGACGGCGGTGATTACAGACTATCCTGCGCAGGAGAGTAAGGGAGCTGTCCTGAGACAGAGAGAGAGCCTGCGCGCGGTAAAGGTTATCGCTGGCGGATTACCGCACCCGAACGCCAGAAAGAGAAAAGCCCTGACTGAGACAGCCAGGGCTTTCAGGTTACTACCGATTTAACATTTACCATTAACTGACTTAATTAAAAGATACAACTCAGGTACTGCTATTAATGAACAGATTCTGCGGATAAAAGCGAACAGGTTTAAAATGTCGCTGTTATTAACGGTTTTAACCACCTGATAGTCTTTTATGAAACGAAGACAGGTCAGGCCCGTATAAATCTGCACACCCCCATCGCGATATATACTCTTTGATGCGTTGCCTTACTTTCATTACGACGTTTAAACCGCAATCGTATCCTGTCGTAAAGTCACGTTCAGAACTACGAGGCCTGACATCATCGCGACGCGAAACTGCTTAACTTCGACTCAATTTAACAGGGTTATCAGTAATTAACGAACAGTGTCTGACATGGTTGTTAACAGAAACACCGGTTACATAAATACAATCGCTGACCGGTACCGTTGACTCAGAACCCTTTCAGTTCTGATTAATCAGGACAGCTATACGCCGCTGACAACTCTTAATCTACGCAGATAAAAAAGGTTGTCAACACTGGTTTTAAAACCATGTTTAAATTTTCAGTTAATTGCGCTTAATAGCGTTTTTAAGACCAGATCTGGCCTTTTTTATAACGGATAGCATTAACAAAAACGCTATTCTATTCGTTCCAGATAGTTCAGCGGGTCACTATTTATTCTGCAACCTGATGCAATAAAAAAGGCGCCCGCAGGCGCCCTCTCAGAATCAATCTCTGCTTATTTTGCCAGGTTCGACAGCAGGACTTTCGCGGTTTCCGCTGAGGAGCCGGGGTTCTGTCCGGTGATTAGCAGACCATCCTGCACGGTATAGGATTGCCAGTCATCCCCGCGTGAATAGAGGCCACCCTTCTCTTTCAGCGCATCTTCCACCAGGAACGGCACCACGTCGGTCAGGCCTACACCCTCTTCTTCGCTATTAGTGAAGCCGGTGACCTTCTTACCGTTAACCAGCGGTGTGCCATCCGCATTTTTAACGTGACGCAGCACGCCAGGCGCATGACAGACCAGCGCAACGGGTTTGCCCGCCTGCAGGGTCTGCTCAATCAGCGAGATGGAGTGCGCGTCGTTCGCCAGATCCCACAGTGGACCGTGACCGCCCGGATAGAAAACGGCATCGTAAGCGGCCTGATCGACGGTATTCAGCGGCGCGGTTGAGGCCAGCGCGGCCTGCGCTTCGCTGTCGGCATGGAAGCGGCGGGTCTCATCCGTCTGAGAATCAGGTTCATCACTTTTCGGATCAAGTGGAGGCTGCCCCCCTTTCGGGGAAGCCAGCGTAATCTCAGCACCCGCATCCAGAAACGCATAATAAGGTGCGGCAAGCTCTTCCAGCCAGAAGCCGGTTTTCTTACCGGTGTTACCCAACTCATCATGCGAGGTCAAAACCATTAAAATTTTCATTTCCGCTCCATTTCACAGTCAGTGGTTGAGGTTCAGGAATTGTCAGAATCGGCGTTTGCATCGCCCCCTTCTGCGTTGACCCATTAACTATGGCGGGCTCCCGACTATTTATGTAATTTATTTCTTCAATTTCAGCTATTCACAAAGCATTATAGCTTAATGAAATATGACCTGAATTTACTGCCCGTACTGCTGGTGATGATGGAAGAGCGCAACGTCACCCGCGCCGCCGAGCGGCTGGGTATTACCCAGCCCGCGCTCTCCAATGCGCTCAACCGGCTTCGCGACACCCTCAACGATCCGCTATTTATCCGTGAACGTTACGGGATGCGGCCGACGCCAAAAGCAGAGCAGCTGGCGCAGGTGGTGAGTGTTGCGCTCTCCTCTATCGATAATGTCATTCTTGGTCAGCAGGACTTTGATCCGCTTCAGGCAACCCGCCTCTTTACACTCGCGCCGAACAGCTACGTCGAGTTCATTATGATGCCCGCGATTGTGGCACGCCTGCGGGTCTGTGCGCCCGGCATTCGCCTGCGCCTGACGCCGTTTGGTAATGACGTCACCGAAACCGGTGTGATTTCCGGTAATACCGATATGGTACTGGGGCGTATCGTTGATCCTCCCGACAATCTGGTGGTCCAGCACCTGATGAATGAGGGGCTGGCCTGCGTCGTCCGCGCTGACCATCCGCTGGTGGGCGACACCCTCAGCGCCGACCTCTATGAGCAACTCAGGCACGTCAACGTCCTGCCGCCCGGCCGTATGCGTGCCGGTCTGTATCAGGCGCTGGAACAGCGTGGCCTGCGTCGTCAGGTTGCCGTCTCGGTCACTCACTTTCTGGCTGTGCCTGAAATGATCGCCGTAACGGACTACTGTGCCACCCTGCCGCGCCTTATCTGCCAGCATCTGTCGAGAGACACGCGTCTCCGGATTGTGCCCGCGCCGGTCGACCTTGGTACTTTCCCGGTGGAGATGGGCTGGCATGCGCGCTATCGCGAGGATCCGGCCCATCGCTGGTTCCGTTCGCTGATGGTGGAAACGGCGCAGGCACTCGCCGATCCGCTGATAAACGGGTGATCGGACGCCGTTAAGTGCCGCAAGAAAAATGGGTCTTAGGGGGCAAGCGCTGCATCCTCAGAGCATAAAGGCGTGGCGGTCTGGACGTCAGGAATGTGGCGATGAGCAGGCGGAACCTGTTTACTGCCACACTTAATTACTGGCCTCTGCCTCGGGTTGCAAATAACTTTCAAGTCTGATCAGGCTGATCCGGATGGGGAAGATAAGTCACGCGTTCATTTATTCTGTACTCTTCTGGCGAACCAGCGCATTAAGGTAGAGCGGGAAGAGAATGGATTATCACCCCGATTAACCTTTAATCGTTGGCAACATAATGAACCGTCTGATTAATGCTGCTTTGACAGCGAAAATTTTTATAGGTAATTCTCAGAAAGTGACACCTGCATATTGAATCATCACCCTCCTTACGCCATTTCTCGTCCCCACGACGAAAATGGTATATCAGTGCAGCCTTTTCACGAGTCAGATCACAGAATTGACTCAGACCTGCCTGAGTAAATTGATCACGCGCATATCAAACACGCCAGGCATATTTACATAAAACCAAATGGCCTTTAGGTTAAATAACGCAAAAATGAGATAACCAAAAGGACGTGGTTATGCAACACAACAATCAAATAATAAGCTATTTACAGGCAAATGACATCCTGGCAAAGAAACTTGATTATGCCTTTCACGGGGTAAGCGATGCCGTCTCACATCAGATAGGAACGGTTGGGGCAGGCCTGCAGCGCGCCCTCTTTTACACATCATGTTTCACGACAGAATATCAGACGGTCTGCCAGCAACAGAGAAGTGAAGATATCCGATTCATGAAGGCTGCTCTTAAGTTAGTTCATCACGGTCATGTCGTGAGCACTCTGCTCAGCCTCTATTTTGATGAGATATTCAGAGACAGAACCGCCAGCCATCTGGCGTGGATTAAACGATCGTTAATGGCACTCAATATTCATATAGCCGCCAGTCATTTAACGCAGCATGGCTTTGCTTTAGCAGTGACGGCAACTATAGCGGCTGGCGTAAACGCAAGTCTTAACATGAGCGTGCTGGCTGGCCGCAGGGCCGGGAACGTTTTCGCGGTTGCCGGAATATATGGAACCATTCAGAACGCCGCAGAGTGCGCTGACCGGTTACATTATACACTGCCAGCCTATTATAACGCTCTGTATGCAGCTGAACTGGAGATGATGTACTTTCTCATTGCCCCCCTGTTTGAGCGGTCCGGGGCAATCAGAAATGCATGGCCATCTGATAAGGAAATAACAGATATCATCACTAAGATGATTCGGTAAGTGGATGATGAAAAACATACTGAAAAGAGTATTCAAGCGAATAGTTAAATCGATGGCTGAGGTATATGGCCCGCCGGTTATTTGCTTTGCTTTTGCGATGATTTTTATCAGCATCTTTCCCGACGGACCTTACTGGCCTATCCCCGTTTTTATCATTCTGGTAATAATCTATTTCCCGCGGTTCGTTAAATGGTAAGGACGATTTTGCCGCCACCCTGACTTTATAAGGAAATAACATGTCCACACCCGCTCACTTATGGCTCGAAGATGAAAAGGGCTCACCCATCATAGGCAGTTGCCAGATGCCGCTCCGGCTTGGCTCCATCGAATTAAAATCATTTTCACACCATGTCACGATACCGGTCGATCCGTCATGGGGGAAATTAACGGGAACGCGCGTTCACAGTCCCGTCACCATCGTGAAGGAGTTTGACAGGACAACGCCCATTCTTTATCGCGGCGTCTGTGAAGGCCGGACGTTTAAAAAAGGCGTCATTAAAATGTACCGCATTACTGAGTCAGGCACGGAGGCCGAGTATTTTAACATCCTGCTTGAGAATATAAAAATAACCACCGTCTCGCCTTATCTCGCCCCCAATGGGCTGAGCAGCACGCACCTTGAGACACTGGAATTACGGTATCAGGCTATCACCTGGAAATATGTTGATGGCAACATATTTTACCGTGACTCGTGGAATGAACTGGCAAGGTGTTAACAATCAGGTGCAAACCTGGCAGCATAAGCCAGTGCGCGGGCAGTCACTGTGCTCACCTGCCTGCCAGCAGTGAACGTGTCGACGTCAGGATTCCGGGTCGCCCGTTGCTGGTCTGCCATGTCTGTTTAATTCCCTGGCAGATCGGTCATGATCCGCTGCTTTACCCAGGCGCATGCCATCAATTCATGACTTCTTCTCCGGCGGCACCCGTAAAAAAGGCTGCCCTTAAGGCAGCCTTTTCTCTGCAGACTCAGGCGAGCCGGGCGGTGGGAGAATGGCCGGTGCGCCACCACAGAATCAGCGCTGCCAGAGCGATGACGCCGAGGACCGCAAAAGCGGTGCTGTAGGAGTAACGCGCAGCGATCACCCCAGTCATCGCGGGGCTCAGCGCCGCGCCTGCGCCCTGCATCAGCATAATGACACTCTGACCGGCGTTGACGTGCCCCGTTCCGCGCAGCAGGGAGACGATATAACCCGGCACCGCCACGCCGAGGATCCCGGCCGCAACGCCATCCAATACCTGAACGGGAATCACAAAGATCGGCCCGGCAAAACTCGCCGCGATAACGGCGCGCAGCGGCAGAATCATCAGGGCAATCAGGATGAACAGGCGAAAACCGTGCGTTTCGACCCGCTTAGAAACCCACAGCGCGACCGGAATCATGACCAGCTGCGAGATCACCACCGTGGCCGCCGCATAGAGACCAGGACTGACCGCTGCCTGCCCTCCCGCTGAGGCGACGCGCATGCTCAGCATCGGCAGCAGCGCGGCATTGGCCAGATGGAACAGCAGGAGCGTCAATCCAGCGACCAGCAGCGCCGGTTTGCGCATCAGCACGCCCAGGCTCAGCGCGGGCTGGCGTTCCTCATGCTGTTCATAGCCACGCGCGACCTCGTTATCGATCTCATCCCCGCGTATCGCCAGCGTGGCGAAGGCGGCGAAGATCGCCATGACCGTCATCAGAATAAACACGGCCCCCATTCCCCAGTACCAGGCAGAGAACCCGGCCAGTAAAGCCGCAATAGTGTTACCGCCATGATTGAAGGCTTCGTTGCGGCCCATCTGCTGGTTAAAGCCGCGCTGACCGGTCAGCCCCAGCGTGATCCCTGCCACGGTCGGGCCGATAAAGGCCGCCGCAATGCCTGCGACGATCTGCGACACCATCGCCGTCCAGGTCTGATTGCTGTACCACAGCAGCAGCGTTGCCACGGTAATGACCAGGCAGCCCACCAGCACGATCATCTTTTTATGGCGGGTGGCGTCGGCGGCGATCCCGGCCGGAAGCGTGGCAAGAAGGCCGGCGATGCCGCCACAGGTCATCACCAGACCGATCTCGTCAGGACGCCAGTGTCGCTCCGTCAGAAAAATGCCCAGAAATGGCCCCAGACCGTCGCGGACGTCGGCCAGAAAAAAGCTCATCAGACAGAGCGCGAAGAGTGAACGCTGAGACATAGTGTTTCCCTGGAAGGTAAGTGTTAAAGACTGTTGCGCTTCGGTTAAAAGGGAAATTATGTGTTACAACGAGGAAAGTCACCTTTCGTTATAGTAACAAAATGAAAAAGGCCATCCGGCACGCTGTCCGGATGGCCCTTCAGGGATGAATCCCTGGCGTCGGGATTACTTATCGGTGCCGAAACCCTGCTTCAGCAGTGCAGGCAGAACATCCGGGAAGTAGATGTGCTTGTAGTAGCCGCTGACGCTGTCGCTCCAGCTTTCACCGTCGCTGCGACCGATGTTTTTCCAGTGCTGAACCATCTCTTCGTTATAGGCAGCGATCTGCTGCTCCAGGCCCTGTGTCCGGTAGGTCTCATCATGGCGGAAGGTCGCCAGCGGTAAGCGCGGTTTCTGATGCGCCGGCTCATCCACATGTCCGATCACCACACCTGCGACCGGGAAGGTCAGCGGCGGCAGCTCCAGCAGTGAAATCATCGCCTGCGGGTCGCGGCGGATCCCGCCAATCGGTACGATGCCCAGACCCTCTGCCCGCGCGGCCGCCATGACCGATCCCAGCGCGATACCGATGTCTGTTGCGCCCGATACGATGCTCTCGATGCTCTGATGGGCGATCTGCTGCTGGTCAACCGCCTCGATCGCGACCGCCGATTTGTGCATATCCAGCACGAAGGTAATGAAGATCGGGGCTTTGGCGATCCACGGCTGGCCGCCCGCAATGGCAGCGATCTCGGCGCGGCGTCCGGCATCACGGGTGATGACGACCGAAACCTGCTGCGAGTTTACGGATGTTGGCGCGCGGTAAGCGGTGCTGATAATCCGATCCAGCACAGCCTCGTCGACCGGCTGATCGGTAAAACTGCGTTCACTTTTATGACTTGTAAAAATATCAATCAGATCGCTCATGGTTCCTCCCATTTAAAGCGCAAGAATAGCAGTAAGTCACCGTGAAAAACTTAACCGCACTGGTCATGCGGGTGTGCCATATTCAGTTACCCCAGCGACTTTTCAGATAGTCCACTGCCTGCTGCGTCTGTGGCTGATTCAGATAGTTCTCTCTGAACAGGATCGTGCCGCTGATATTGGGATTCGATTCGTTGAGATCGAGCTGCTTTTTCAGTTCCGGCACCCCGCCCTGACGCGTCCAGTCGGGCTCCATCTTCGAAGGCTCCCCCACTTTATAGAGGGCCAGGCCGATATAGAGTCGGGTGTGGGTCGGTTTCACCACCTCTGCCCACCAGTTCGCCAGCACGTCGTAACGGGCGGCCTGACGGGAAAAAGGCCAGTAGAGCTGAGGCGCGATGTAATCCAGCAGGCCCTGCTGCACCCAGCGGCGGGTATCTGCAAAGGCTTCATCGTAGGCCGCCGCCCCGCGCGTGTCGGATCCGGCAGGGTCGTGTGACAGATTGCGCCAGACGCCCGCCGGGCTGACGCCAAATTCCACGCCCGGCTTCAGCTGCCGGACGGTGCGTGAAACCTGCTCGATCAGCTGCTGAGTGTTGTTGCGCCGCCAGTCCGCTTTGCTGGCAAACCCCTGACCGTAGCGGGCAAACGTCGGGTTATCGTTGAGCAGCGAACCGGCAGATTCCGCATAGAAGTAGTCATCGAACTGCACACCGTCGACGGGATAATGGGCGACCACCTCAGCCACGATGCTGGTGATCCAGTCGCGTACCTCGGGAATGCCGGGGTCGAGCACGTAGCGGTCGCCTGCGGTACGGATCCAGTCCCGGTGCAGGACATAAACGCTGGCCGGATGCAGCGACAGCGTGCGGTTGAGTTCGCTGACGGTTGAGGGTTTGGTGTTAACCGAGACCCGGTAAGGGTTGAACCAGGCGTGGACTTTGATGCCGCGTTTGTGCGCCTCATCCAGCATAAACTGCAACGGATCATATCCCGGGTCCTGACCAATCTGTCCGGTCAGCATATCGGACCAGGGCAGAATTTTTGAGGGCCAGAGCGCGGTGGCATCCGGCTTTACCTGGAAGAATACGGTGTTAATTCCCAGGCTTTTCAGCTTATCCAGTTTCTCAATCAGCGACTGCTGCTGCAGGCGGATACGCTGAGCCGGAGAGGTGCCGTTGACCGAGGCGACGGGTGGCCAGTCAAGCCGCGACACCGTCGCCAGCCAGACCCCCCGCATCGGTTCCTGAGCATGTGGCTGAACGGGCTGACCCGGCGCCGGCAGGGGCTGTTTGCTGACGGGGGGAAACGGGGTGACCAGCGAGCGCGGCGGCTCAGATGCGCAACTCGCCAGCAACAGCGCCGCAGCCAGCACGGCGCTTCGCTTCACGGCGGTTCTGGCCGCTGCAGAAAAGGGATTAGGGGCGATCATAGACTCCGGTATTCTCTGGTCGGAACGCAAAGAGGGCTATTCTCGGTGACTCTGATTAAATGTCAATGCGTTAGCTCAAGGACGGCCCCGAAACCGCCCCGGCTGAAACGCCGTTACCCCTGCGGCGTGAATGTGATCCCGGCCGACGCCAGGCAGGCTTTCAGCGTGCCGAAGGCATCCTGACACTGGCGCTCATTGACGCAGGCGTACCCCAGCAGCAGCCCGCGCGTCTCCTGAGGATGCATATAATATTGCGAAAGTGGCCGCACTTTGACCCCGCGCTTCAGCGCCTCGGCGGCGATAGCCACATCGTCACTGCCCGGCGGCAGCGGCATCACCAGATGCAGCCCCGCCTCATGATTAAAGGTGGGCAGAAACGCGGGTCCCAGGTAGCGCTCAATCAGCCTGCACAGGAACTGACGCCGCTGGCGATAGAGCAGTCGCATCCGCCGGATGTGCTCCATATAGTGGCCCAGACGGATAAACTCCGCCAGCGCCCGCTGGATCAGCAGATGTCCACCGCGATAGAGTTCCGCGGCGGCGAGGCGCAGCGGCTGCGCCAGCGTTTTGGGCACCACCAGATAGCCGATCCGCAGCGCGGGATAGAGCGTTTTACTGAAGGTGCCCATGTAAATCACCGGGGCATCCGCTTCCAGCCCCTGCAGCGCGGGGTGCGGCTGCCCGGAAAAACGAAACTCACTGTCGTAATCATCCTCCACTATCCAGCTCTGATGGCGACGCGCCAGGGCGATCAACGCCTGACGGCGGGCGAGGCTCAGGTGCACACCCAGCGGATACTGGTGCGAGGGCGTGACGAAGACCATTTTCGGCGCCGGTCCGCTGTCCGGCACCAGCCCCTGCTCATCGACCGGCATGGCCCGAATCTTCAGACCATTCATGCGCAGCAGGTTGCGGGTGCCCCAGTAGCCCGGCTCCTCCATCCAGACCCGATCGCCTGGGTCGCAGAGCACCCGCGTAACCAGATCAACCGCCTGATGCACGCCTTCGGTGATCAGGATCTGGTCCGCATCGGCCCGCACCGACCGGGCAACCCGCAGATAATCGACCAGCGCATGCCGCAGATCGGGACAGCCCCCGCCGCTGCTGTAGACCAGTCGATGCACGTCAGGCTCACGGTTTAACCGCGCCTGAATCTGGCTGAAGAGTTTATGGGGAAATTCGGTCACGTCCGGCGCGCCGGGCACAAACGCCCCCCACTGCCAGGGGGAGGCGTTGGCATGACCGAGCAGCGAGGCGCCGCGTTTCGACAGCGTGGCCGGACGCTGTGCTCTGACCGCCTGCAGGTCGGCCACCGCCTCACTCTGCAGCGAGGTTTCCGGCAGCGTCTCGGCGATCCAGGTGCCACTGCCGGTGCGTGCGGTGACATACCCCTGCGCCATCAGACTTTCATAGACGTGCATGACCGTGTTTCGCGACACGCCCAGTTCACGCGCCAGATCCCGCGTTGCCGGCAAACGGCTCCCGCGCGGAAAGACCTCTTCCGCGATCGCGGCCTGCATGCAGTTCAGCAGCCGCTGATGTAATGAGCCTGTTCTTAAAAACTGTAACCGTGCTAATAGATGATCTGCGTACAAGAGTCGCAATTGGCTCCACCTTTCCTCTCACAATTGGCTCTGGCAACTCACCTCGCCTCAGGCATAAATAAACGTGTTTGTCGGGAATTGTAAATACGCAACTGAACGAGGTGGATTAAATGAGCGAAAAAAATAACCTGATGCAGCAGCGCAAAGCACAGGCTCTCCCTAAAGGCATCGGTACGCTGTGCGACTGGTACGTTGCCCGGGCAGAAAACGCCACCTTATGGGATCAGGCAGGGAACAGCTGGATCGATTTCGCGGGCGGCATTGCCGTGCTGAACACCGGCCACCGTCATCCGCGCATTGAGCAGGCGATTGCGGATCAGTTAACAAAGTTTACCCATACCGCCTTCCAGATTACGCCGTATGAAAGCTATGTCGCGCTGGCTGAGCGGATTAACCAGCGTGTGCCGATCGCCGGTCCGGCGAAAACGGCCTTCTTCACCACCGGTGCCGAAGCCGTCGAAAACGCCGTTAAAGTGGCGCGTGCCTTTACCCGTCGTCACGGCATCATCACCTTCGGAAACGCGTTTCATGGCCGTACCTTCATGACGATGGCGATGACCGGCAAAGTGGCTCCCTATAAGCGTGACTTCGGTCCGATGCCGCCTTCCGTCTTCCATGCCCGCTATCCAAGTGCGGTTCAGGGGATCAGCATCGAAGCCGCACTCACCAGCCTCGATGAAATTTTCACCCAGGATATCGCCCCGCATGATGTAGCGGCGATCGTGCTGGAGCCGGTTCAGGGCGAAGGCGGTTTCCACGCCGCGCCGGTGGAATTTATGGTGCAGCTGCGTGAGCTGGCTGATCGTCACGGCATCCTGCTGATTGCGGATGAAGTGCAGAGCGGCTTTGCCCGTACCGGTAAGCTGTTTGCGATGGAACACTATCCCGTGAAGGCCGACATCATCACCATGGCGAAAAGCCTGGCAGGCGGGATGCCGCTCTCCGCCATCGCCGGACGTGCAGAGGTGATGGATGCCCCTGCGCCGGGTGGTCTGGGCGGCACCTACGCCGGTAACCCGCTGGCCATTGCCTCAGCCCATGCGGTGCTGGATGTGATCGAAGAGGAGCAGCTCTGTCAGCGCGCCGTGGATCTCGGCGCCCGGCTGGAAGCGGAGCTGCAGGCGCAGCAGCGCAGACACCCGGACATTGCCGAAGTGCGTGCGCTGGGATCGATGGTGGCGATGGAGTTCTATCAGGCCAGCACCGCCCAGGCGGTTCAGAAAATGGCGATGGAACAGGGCCTGCTGCTGCTGACCTGCGGCGCAAAAGGCAACGTCATCCGCTTCCTCTACCCGCTGACCATTCCGGATGCCCAGTTCAGCCAGGCGCTGACCATCCTCTCTTCGGTGATCAATCACTGTGTCGCCTCAGCCGGACATCCCGTCGTTCCGGCCTGATTCCACTGTGCGTTAACGCAAGTTCATCCCCGTTCGTCCGGCCCCTGGGCCGGACGTCGCCTGGAGACGTTTACATGACGATGACTCAGAGTGCGAATGAAGATTCGCTGGCTCAAAACCTGAAACCGCGCCACGTGCGTATGCTCTCAATCGCGGGCGTGATTGGCGCCGGGCTGTTTGTCGGATCCGGCCACGCTATTTCGGAAGCCGGTCCCGCGGTGCTGATCTCCTATGCCGCCGCCGGTGCGCTGGTGGTACTGATTATGCGGATGCTGGCCGAGATGGCCGTCGCCTCACCCGATTCGGGCTCCTTCTCAACCTATGCGGACAAGGCGCTGGGCCGCTGGGCCGGCTTCACCATCGGCTGGCTCTACTGGTGGTTCTGGGTGCTGGTGATCCCGCTGGAAGCCAATGCGGCCGGAACGATCCTGCACGCCTGGTTCCCTGAAGTGGCTATCTGGCAGTTTACCTTTGCAATTACGCTGCTGCTGACCATCACGAATCTGCTGAGCGTGAAGAATTATGGTGAGTTTGAGTTCTGGTTTGCCCTGATCAAGGTGGTCGCCATTATTCTGTTCCTGGCGGTGGCGGGTGCAGCCGTATTCGGCCTGCTGCCCGACAGCAACACCAGTGGCCTGTCGCACCTCTATGACACGCACGGCTTTATGCCAAACGGGATGGGCGCGGTCGTGGCGGCTATCCTGACCACCATGTTCTCCTTTATGGGCACGGAGATCGTGACCATCGCCGCCGCAGAGTCAAAAAATCCGGGCAAACAGATCACCCAGGCTACTAACTCCGTTATCTGGCGTATTGCCCTGTTCTATCTGCTGTCGATTTTCTTCGTCGTCGCGCTGGTGCCGTGGAACACACCGGGGCTGGTTGAACAGGGTTCATGGCAGACGGTGTTGCAGGCGATGAATATTCCGCACGCCCGACTGATTGTCGATCTGGTGGTGCTGATGGCGGTGTGCAGCTGTCTTAACTCAGCGCTCTACACCTCATCGCGCATGCTCTACTCCCTGTCGCGCCGCAAAGATGCGCCCGCCGCCGCCTCACGGACCAACCGCAGCGGTACCCCCTGGGTTGCAGTGCTGCTCTCTACGGCCGCCGCGTTTCTGGCCGTGATCGCCAACTACGTGGCGCCCAGCGTGGTGTTTGAGTTCCTGCTGGCGACATCAGGTGCGATTGCCCTGCTGGTCTACCTGGTGATCGCCGTTTCGCATCTGGTGCTGCGTAAGAAACGCGAGAAAGCGGGTGAAGTGCTGGGTTACCGGATGTGGTTATTCCCCGGTCTGACGTGGTTCACCATCCTGTTCATCTCGGCGGTCCTGGTGATCATGCTGTTTGATGCCAGTCATCAGGCTGAATTGGTGGCTACCGGCGGACTGACCCTGCTGATTATTGCCACCAGCCTGGTGCTGCGGCGTAAAAAAGAGACGCGACCGGCGACCCAATATTTTACGCAGCGAACGTCTGATCCATCCTGACACCGTCACAGTGTCAGTGATCCTTAAAATTGTGCCCGCCCCTGATAAGGCGGGCATTTTTCTGTCAGGCGCAAAAGCCTGTGGGCCTCTCGCAGACAGCGCTATTCTCCTGCTATTCGCTTAAGCATGGCCCGTAACGCGTCCGTTTATTTTCAGTGAAAATCAGGAAGACGATTTAAAGATAGGTGACTTCAATAATCCCCTTACTTTTATCCGGATTAATCCAGTGCATCTTTATTTCAATCGGTAAGCCGGTCAGTGTTTCTGGCTTCATCAGGTCGGCGGTTTTAACGATTGCTTTACCGCTGGCCGGATCGAAACAGTCAAATTCCACCGGATTCTGCGTGAGGTTCATATCGCAGGAGCCATTGGTGATAGCGCCCGTAAAGATGATGGTGCCTGCCTGAGAGCCTGCGCTGGCAGGCACGGCCAGCGTGGCCAGTAGCGCAGCGAGGCAAAGTGAGAAGCGTAATTTCATAGCGTGTCCTCCAAAGGTGGTATTACCCTTTATCGGCCCACACAATAAAAAGTTAAGCACGAAACAAATTATTATTCGTAAACTTCAGGTTATTTTCCTTATTATAAACTACTCACCTCGCCTGATAAATTTTCATCACCGCATCACCCGTTAACGCAACAGTTAATTTAATTTGCCCGTGAGAAACGTGAAATTTTTACGAAACTCAAATTATCGACGAGAAATAAGGTATCCGGATGGCTGCAGATAACCTCAGGTTTGAATATAAAAAAACGCTCAGCCTGTTGATTCTACGTGACATGAACGCGGAATATAAACAGGATGAAAAGTGCTATATTCTATGTCAAAACCCCAGTCTCATTCCGGTTATTTTATTAGTATGCGGCAAAGGCTTTCAGGAAGTCGTGCTCCCTGTGTCGTATCATGAATTATCATCAATCGTTCCAGACAGGGTTACCGCTTATTCCAGAAACTGACTGAAGCGCAACAGATAACCGTCCGGATCCTGAACCAGAAACTCCCGCTGACAGGCGGTGGTCCCGCCGATGTCATAGTGGCTGTCGCGTAACCCACGGAAGAGCGCGACCTCGTGCTGCTCCAGCCGTCGCAACACCCCCCCGATATCATCCACTTCGATCTGGAAATTGACGCCCCGGCCCAGCGGCCAGCTCAGTCCGCCGGTGTTCCAGCCCTGCGGGTGCCACGCCTCAATCATCAGCTGTGCCCGCCCGTAACAGAGGTAAGCAAAATCGGGCTGCTGACGAACGATCCTCGCCTCAAAGCCCAGAATTTCGGTATAGAAACGGAACGACGTGGCAAAGTCTGTGACGGTAAGTTCCGGCACCATCGGGTTCCAGTCCTGTTCCTGTTCGTTAGTCATAAAACGTCCTTTTTTCAGTGGCGCCCGCAATGGTGTTCAGTCGCGGAGTCGGGTCTGCAGTTCATCCAGCATCAGACGCAGCGCGGCAGACTGATGCTCGCGCGACAGATAGAGCCCCCAGATGCCGATGCGTTGCGGCTCATAGTCTGGCAACAGTCTGACCAGTTTCCCGGCCGCCAGCGCCTGTCGCGCCTCCTGCTCCGGAACCATCGCAATGCCGCAATGTGCAATCGCCGCCTCACACAACAGCGATGAGATACCGGCGCTGAAATTCCCCCTGACGGCGACCGCCACCTTCTCCCCGGCTGCTGTCGTAAAGTGCCAGCTTTGCCCGGCAAAGCGGCTGTAGTAGAGGCAGTTATGTTCAGAGAGGTCGCCAGGCGTCTGCGGCGTGCCGTACTGTAGCAGATAGTCGGGGGAGGCGCAGAGTACCGAGCAGCACTCGCCGAGCCGGCGGGCAATCGCGCCTGGCTCAGGCGCATCGGTGATGCGGATAGCAAGGTCGATCCGTTCACCGATCAGGCTGACCGGCTGATTGTTAATGTCCAGTTCGATGCGCAGCGCCGGATAGCGGGCGAGAAAATCGGGGATCGCCGGACCGACAAGATGCAGCGCGGTAAAGTGGGCGCAGGCGATGCGCAGCGTCCCCGCCGGGATCCCCTGGGTGGTTTCCTGCTCTATCGCCTCGGAGAGCACGGCCAGCTGCCGGGTCTTTTGCAGGATCGCTTCTCCGGCGGGCGTCAGGGTCAGCCGGCGCGACGACCGATGCAGCAGGCGGGTTCCGGCCCACTTTTCCATCTCTTCCAGATAGCGGCTGACCATTGGCCGGGAAATCCCGAGCGCGCGTGAAGCCGCGCTCAGGCTACCCAGTTCACATATGCGGTTAAACACGGCGGCCGCCGTAACTCTGTCCACTCTCACCTGCCCGAATTATGAAACTCAGCATCTCCGATTGCGGGAATTCTAACAGATAAACAGATGCGTAAAATAGCACCACTGACATGCGAACGTGCCCGGCCGCTGACTGAACCGGGCCATACCCTCTGAGGAGTTACGATGAAAACGCTGATCTACCCTGCCATGCTGATGCTGGCTTCCTCTGCCGCCGGTGCAGCCACGCTGCAGCTGGAAACCTATAACCCCCAGACGAACGCGATCTTCCCCGTCTCCTCCACGCTGGTTTCCGGCCCAACCGAAGCGATTCTGTTCGATGCCCAGTTCAGCATCCAGGATGGCGAGAAGCTGGTGGAGATGATTAAGAAGAGCAATAAAAAGCTCAAGGAGATCGTGATTACCTCTGGCGATCCTGACTTCTACTTTGGCCTGCAGCCGATCATGAAAGCCTGGCCGGATGTGAAGGTGGTGGCCGCACCCGCCGTCGTGAAGCATATCCAGCAGACCCACGACGCCAAGCTGAAATACTGGGGCCCGCAGATGAAAGAGGGCGCGCCGGATAAACTCTTCCTGCCCGATGTGACGCATCAGACCCGCTTCAGCATCGATGGTGAAGTGCTGGAGCTGCGTCATCCTGACCAGTACGCCGCCTATATCTGGATCCCTTCGGTGAGCACGATTCTGGGCGGCACGGCGCTCTCCTCCGGCATTCACGTCTGGACAGCGGACACGCAGAGCGCGGAGAGCCGCGCAGCGTGGCGGCATGTCCTGACCGAGATGCAGGGGCTGAAGGCCAGGAATGTGATTCCGGGTCACTATCTGGGTGCGCGCCCTGCCGGCTCGCAGGCGGTCGATTTCACGCTCAGCTACCTGCAGAGTTTTGAGAAGGCGCTGTCCCGGCACAAAAAGTCTGATGCGGTGATTGCTGACATGACGCAGGCCTGGCCAGATCTGGCCGAACCGGGATCGCTGGAACTCAGCGCGAAAGTGAATACCGGCGAGATGAAATGGTAGGCGCGGGATCTGTGACGCGGCTGCGGCGCTGAGCCGCACCTGACATACAGCAGGCGCTACCGTTTTGCCAGGGAGCGCCTGTCGTCACGCGCCTGTAGCCGGGCCTCAGCGGGCGTCGGGAAAATATAATCATAGAGATCGCGATAGAAACTCAGGTTCTTCAGTAATCCCTCCTGAATCGCCTTCGTGATGTCTTTGATCAGGAATGCCTGCGTGGTGTTAAAGTTGGTCATACTGAAAAAGGCTTTGTCATAGACGTTCACCACGCCCTCCCATTTCATTACCTTCTCCTCCGGGGAGGCGCCCTCCGCCGCGACGAATATCCCTTTATGCGACTTCACCCCCTGTTTACTGACGTAGGTGGTCAGCGCGTCATAGCCACGCTTGTTGCGCCAGCGGCAGAATTCATAGGGCACGTCGTAATGCGGCAGGACAAAGTCCGGACTGCGGAAGTGCTCATCGCCTAGCAATCCATCCAGCGTGACCGTGAAATGCAGAAAGTCCTGCAGAAAGTCGAACTGGCGGGTTTTGGTCAGCGTGACGTTGATGCGGTAGTGACCGGCCTGAACATACCAGTAGTTGGTGAAGCCGGTGACCAGAATGGTGAACGCCTGCCAGTCACTGAGTCGTCGATCCCCCGCCAGCCCCCTGAAACGGCTGATCATCAACCGTGATTTGGGATGCTGATACGCTTTCAGCAGCGGATCGTTCATACCTTTCAGTAACATCAGGCACACTCCTTGATAGATTGCGCTTATCCTGCCACGCCCTGATCGGGGTGAAAAGTGTCGTTGTTCTGAATGTGGTCGCGCCGCAGTGGCCAGCGGCATAATGTGATGGGGGAAGCTGCGTTGATTTCAGTCAGCGCTTACCCGCCCATCGTCAGCGGGCATGTTGATGTGGCCCTGAACGATGGCTTCACGCAATTGTGTGACCAGTCGCCGGACCTTTTCGGAAATGAATCGGGCATCGGGGAAAACGGCATAAAGATAGCGGTCCGGGAGTCGCCAGTCGGGCAGGATCCTTACCAGCCTGCCGGATGAGAGCGCCTCTGCGCCAATCAGGGTCTGTAATCCGCCGATACCTAATCCGGCTTCCAGCGCCTTCATGAGCGCATCACTGTTGTTGGAGCGCAGCACGGACCCGACGGACACTGATATCCGTCCTGTTTCCGACACCAGGTGCAGCGGCGCCTCAGGCGATACGCCGTTAAAACGGATATGGGGATGACGCTGTAGCTCCTCGGGTGCCTGCGGGAGGCCGTTCCGCGCCAGCCAGTCAGGAGAGGCCACCAGCACAGTTTCAACGGTAGCCAGCTGACGGGCAGCGAGCGCGGCGGGAGGTGACTCGCTAAGACGAATCGCCACATCCACACCCTCCGCGATAAGATCTGACAGCCGATCCTCAAGCGATATGTTCAGATGCAGCCCAGGGTGGGCCTGCTGAAATGAAAGCAGATGCGGCATCAGACGCTGCCCTATGCCACTCGGCAGCTGAATATGCACTCCGCCCCGAAGTGGCAGTGCTTCAGGTTGTAACTGCTGCTCCAGCTCTTCCATTGCGCCCAGCAGGTGCCTGACCTGCTGCAGATAATGCTGGCCCTTTTCCGTCAGCGCCATAGTTCGTGTCGTGCGATGTATCAGGACCACGCCTAATGCCTCTTCCAGCGCGGCGATTTGCTGACTCACCGCTGACTGCTTCATGCCATTTTGCCGCGCGGCTGATGAAAAAGATCCCGCTTCAGCCACACGGATGAAGGTCTGAATGGCCGTCAGTTTATTCTGCATTTATCTTTTTTCCTGATAAGTGACATCGGTTTCAGGGGATTTAATCAGAAATAAACGCAGGTGAGAATGCGACATCGCCTCTTCTGACAGGGTAAACATGATGACAACGACACAGAATAAGAAGGTTGCGCTGATAGCCGGTGCCAGCGGCACGGTAGGTCAGCAACTGACTCGGGCGCTGGTGGCTGATAAGTGGCAGGTCATCGCGCTGACGCATCGTTCTGCCTGTGACACAGGCGGCACTGAGACGCTGGAGGTGGATCTGCTGGACAGGCAACAGAGTGAGCACCGGCTTGCCTCCCTCACCAGCGTCACACATCTCTTCTACAGCGCCTGGCTGAATGGCGCTGACTGGGCGGCGATGGCTGGACCTAATCTGACGATGCTGCAGAATCTGGTTCGGGGAGTGGAAGCTATCGCGCCCCTTGAGCACGTCAGCCTGATGCAGGGATATAAAGTCTATGGCGCCCATCTCGGCCGGTTTAAAACGCCTGCTCGGGAAAGCGATCCCGGCGTGCCGGGTGCCGAATTTAACGCCGCCCAGCTGAACTGGCTTACTGCTCAGCAACAGGGTAAAGCCTGGTACTGGAGTGCGCCCCGGCCCGGCGTGGTCGGCAGCGATCGGCCCGGCAACAGCATGAATCTGGCGCTGAGCCTGGCGCTCTATGCATCAATTTGCCGTAAAACGCGGCTGCCGTTTCGGTTTCCGGGATCGGCCGAAACCTGGCACAGCATGATCGATTTTACGGATGCGAGCCTGCTGGCCGGGGCGACAATCTGGGCGGCGCGCTCACCCAACGCGCGAAATCAGGCATTCAATATTAACAATGGCGATCTCTGGCGCTGGAGCGAACTCTGGCCAGTCATCGCAGGCTGGTTTGAACTGGAGATCGCACCGCCGGTTTCCCTGTCGTTTCGTCAGATGTTTCGGGATTATCGTGCGTTATGGCAGCAAATCGCCGCCGAGAGCGCCCTGGTTCAGCCGGATATTCTGGCGCTCAGCGACGGGACCTTTGCAGATTTTGTTTTTGGCTGGGACTACGACATGTTCGCGGATGGCAGCCGGATCCGGCGAGCCGGCTTTAACGGGTATCGCGCCACCGATGAGATGTTCTGCGATCTGTTTGCCCGCTTCAGGGCGGCGCGCATCATTCCGTAACGCCTGCATAGGGTGCTGACGCAGAGCACCCGTTTCGCCTCTGCGTCCGGTCAGGATTAGCGTCCTTTTTTCTTCCGTCCGGGCTGAGCAAAACGCTTGCGGGAAGCGCCGCTGGCGTCCGCTTTCTCCGCCGGTTTTGCCGCACTTTTCTGCGGTTTTCTGGCCGGGGCTTTCGCTTTCTTTGCGGGTTTATCTTCTGACGAGGAGTTTTCCAGCAGTTTAAACAGTTCAATCAGTTCGTCGTCGGTCAGATCGCGCCATTCACCCAGCGGTAATCCCCTGAGATTGACGTTCATGATGCGCGTGCGTTCCAGCTTCGTCACTTCATAGCCAAAATGTTTACACATGCGACGGATCTGCCGATTCAGCCCCTGCACCAGGGTGATGCGGAAGACAAACGGCGCTTCCTTTTTGACTTTGCACTTTTTAGTGACCGTGCCCAGCATCGGCACGCCTGCACCCATCCCGGCGATAAACTCATCGGTGATCGGTTTGTCCACCGTGACCACATACTCTTTTTCGTGATTGTTCCCGGCGCGCAGGATCTTATTGACCAGATCGCCGTGGTTGGTGAGGAAAATCAGGCCCTGGGAATCTTTGTCGAGCCGGCCAATCGGGAAGACGCGTTTGCTGTGGTTGACGAAATCGCTGATGTTATCGCGTTCGCCCTCTTCCATCGTCGTAATAATCCCCACCGGCTTGTTCAGGGCAATCAGCACCAGGTCGTCTTCGTCGCGCGGTTCGATAAGCTGACCATTGACCTTCACTACATCGCCTGCAAACACCTGCGCGCCCACAGTAGCGCGTTTGCCGTTAATGAAAACGTTGCCCTGCTCGATGAAACGATCGGCGTCGCGACGGGAGCAGATACCGCTCTCGCTGATGTATTTGTTGAGACGAGTTGATGAGCCAGTCAGCATGATTCCTCCAAAAAACGCGGACTATACCTTACCGGCGGGGGCTTGCGAAGCCTTTGCACGGGAAACTTTTGCCCGGCCTGGCCCGCCGCATGACCGCAGACGTTCACAGCGCAATCGCCATCTCCATACAGCGCAGATCGCTGCCCGCCAGCTTTGAAGGATAGAGACTTTCACCCAGCGCCCGGAAGCCGTGCCGCTGATAAAAACTGACCGCATTTGGCGTCGACGCCAGCGTCAGCTGCGGATAGCCACGCTGGCGTGCCTCCGCTTTGAGGGTGTCGAGGATCAGCCCCGCCATGCCCTGCCCGGTGCAATCCGGCCGCGTGAAAATCGCTTCGACGCTGGCGGCGGCGAGATCGAGCGCGCCGGTGGAGACCGGTTCCCCGTCAGGGCCGTCGATCACAAAAAACGGATTCTCGCGGATCATGGCGGGAAAGCTGACCGGCATCCTGTCCGGCGTCCAGGCGGCGATAACATCCGCGGGATAGACCTGCTTACAGCCATGACGGATGGCAAGATTGCGGATATGCCATAAACGGTATGCCTCTTCGGGTGACGCCTGTCTGACAATCATGCTGCTCTCCGGCCCGGAAACGTGACCGCTACGTTATCACATTGTCTTTCGGGCTTCTGCAGCGGCCTGACACATGCGCCGTCGCGATTTCTTCCTGCCGCGACGGCCCACGCTCAGCGCGATCAGAAACGGGCGTTCAGCCCGACATTCCAGCTCACCTGATGCGTATCACTGTTGCCCGCCACCGTCGAGACGCCCGCGAACGCATTGACCGACGTGCCGAGCGGCACGCTTGCGCCAGCGGCCATAGCAATCCAGTTATCATCACGGGAACTGCTGCGGCGGGTAAAGGCGGTGCGGGTCGATTTCAGCCCGGCGGTCACGGCCGACTCGCTATCGCCGAACTGATGGTTATAGCTCACCTGCGCCCAGGGATTGACCGGCAGGGCCTGGGTGTCGATGCGCCAGCCCAGCGAGCCGATCTGTGAATGCAGGGTCTGATCGCCAAAGCGCATCGCCGTACTGCTGTTCCCCGCCTCTTTATAGCCATCGACCTGGGTATAGTCGAGCGCATAGCTGGCCATCGGGCCGGTGGAGACATAGCGGCCCAGCGGCAGATCCCAGCCGGTCTGGAGCCGCATGCCCATCAGGCTGCCGTTGCTGCTGCCCTTTTCGGTGCGGGTTGCCGGTCCCAGCCGGACCTGACGCGCGATGTGATCAAAATCGAGATCGGCATAGTGGATATCCGCGTTAATCCATCCGCCATCGGGATGGCTGAACTGACTCCAGAGCGCCACCATGTTGCCGCGCAGGCGGTAATCAAAGCGCGACGAGGGTTGCTGGCGCTCAGAGGTGGTCGAGAGCATCGCACCCGCCTGCCAGTTATCGCTGAGCTGATAGCCCACACCCACGGTGCCGGTGGCGCTGGTGGCATCGCCATCCTGCAGGCTGTCGCCGCGAAAATCACGCCGCTGTCCGGCATAGCCGCCAAACATCGTGACGTCTCCCGCGTCGGCGGGTTGATGACGCTGCTGCTGCAGGTGACCATCCAGCGTGTTGTGCGCATCGCCCACCAGCATAGCGGGAGCCTGACTCAGCGCCGCCACCTGCAGCGGCGCATTCAGCACCGACAGGACATAGTCAGCAATCAGCGCATGAACCGCCGGGCTGGGGTGCAGGCGGTCAGCAAACAGATACTGCTGCGCCTGAGAAAATCCCGGCGTTGCGCTGGTGCAGTCCTTTGCAGAGACGCCCGGCGGGCAGGCCATACCGGCAGTGTTGCTGAGGCCATACAGGCCGGGGTTGTCGATCACTTCATTAAACAGCCCATTGATATCCACGCGGGCGATGTTACCGCCTGCGGCCACCAGCCCCTGCTCCTCCATCTGATTGTAGCGATCGGTGAGGAGCGCGGCCTGCTGGCTGAGCAGTTGCCAGGCGGCGATCAGCTGCTGCGCAATCGCATCGCGAATCAGCGGGATCGGGGAAATCTGTCCCGCCGCCTCGCTCAGTGCGGTCTCAATCGCCTGTTGCCTGGCGGCACGATCCGCCGTAGTGGCGGTGCTCAGCGACTGAAACAGCGCCGCCGTGGCAGGCTGTGCCGCTGGCCCCAGCACCTGCAGAATCGCCTGCAGCAGTGCAGGCGTTGCGCCTACGTTCGGCACCGTCGGCACAATGACCGTTCCGGCTCCGGCATTCAGCAACTGGCTGACCTGCAGGGCCGCGGCGCTGGCGCTGTTGTCCACAATCTGCCGGGCGGTCAGGGGCGATAACGCCGCCGCGGCTAAATCGTTGCCGCCAATCCAGTGAATATAGAGCCCGTCCGGGTCGGCCCGCCCGCCACGCGCTGCGAGGTAGTCCGCGAGCTGATCCTGGGTGTTAAACAGGGGGTCGATCGCGGGCACCGCCACGGCGCCGCCTTCCGCATAGTTGCGCCCGCCCTGCGATGAAGGCCGCAGGGTCTCGCCCAGCGACTGCGCCACAATCTCGTCATAGAGCGGATGGGTCGCGCCATCATAGGTATAACGTCCGACGTTTCCGCCGTCACTCAGGCTATCACCAAAGACGGTCAGGTTGTCCCAGGCCGCCGCAGGCAGCGGCGACAGCAGGCTCAGCGTGGCACAGCAGAAAAGGTATTGCGCGTGAAGGGGTTTCATCAGCAGCTCCGCACAAATCAAAAGGAAAGGAAAAAGGTCTGCGCTGCCCTCAGGGATCAGCACGCTGTAAGCGTAGTCGTCCTGAAAAATTGACGGCTTAAAAGGCGCGATCGCGCTCGCAAAGCGGGAAAATTTGCGTTAATGCGGCCCCGTCGCGTGCAACAGAAGCCGCTGTTACGCAGTGAAGATAAAGATTACTTTTTGCCGGCGGGTTTCAGTCCGCGGTAGAGATCCTGCAGTCGTTTCATCGTCTTAACCGTCCGCTGTGGCAGCGTCGAGGCCACCGACAGGATAAGCATCTCCAGACAGACCATGATCGTGCCGTGCAGCGGAATGCGTCCCTTCTCGCCGCCGCGCGGTACGGTGATCATCACGTTCGCCTCGCGGGCAAAAAAGGAGTCGGTGGCGTTGGTCAGCAGAATAATCGGGATGTCCAGCCGCTTCGCCTCGCGCACCACGGTCGTCCCTTCCCGGTGCGCCGACTGCTGCGCCATCATGATCAGCACATCCCCACGCTGTAACGCCAGCATCTGCTCCGCCAGGGCGATGCCGGCACGGTTCAGGGAAAAGGCGGGCAGCCCAATCCGGTTCAGCAGCCGCACGCTGTAGTCGGCCAGAATGCCCGACGCGTTGATGCCGAAGATAGCGACCTGACGCGCTTCGCCCAGCAGGGCAACCGCATCGGCGACCGCGCTCCGGTTCTGCGGCTGCGACAGGATCTCGCAGGCGTGCCGGTGGCCCTGAAGCACAAAATCGATGGCACTGTTCACATCGCTGGTCACCTCGCTGACGGTAGTGATCATCTTATCTTCGGAGGTCAGCGACGGGCCAAACCAGGCTTTCAGAGTCTGTTTAAGATCCCGCAGGCCGCTGAAGCCCAGCGCCTGAATGGCACGGATCACCGTGGCATCCGAGGTGTGGTTCGTCTGTGCGATCTCCATTGCGGTGCTCTCCAGCACCGTTTCCCGATGCTGATCGAGATAGCGCGCCACCGCCAGCAGGCGCGGCGAGAGCTGTTTTTCGCGCGCACGCAGACGCTCCGCCAGGACATCCACCCTGTTTTTCACTGCTCTGTTCTGTTTCATGCTCTCCCCGCTGTCGGTTTTCAGGCTGAAAAATGTAGTCACCGTGCCAGTCTCTTTTCTCTTACACCTGCTGATGACAGGGATTTAGCGCATTATTCAAAGCACCCATGCTTTTAATATACTGAAAATTCAGGTTGTTAAATCCGGCCGGATATAAAATCCATGCATTACAACTTGCCCGTGAAATGTAGTCAAATTACCGCAAATTTTGTTTACTACTACATTAGCTGATGATTGAATGATTCTCAATTACAGATGAGAAGTATTGTCGTCCGGACAGGGTTTCCCGGACGCATCCGCTCTCTGATTACGTGGCTGCCCGTTGCAGCAACCTCCAGGATCGCCCTGTATCGCAGATGGCCTGTGATACGGCGCATTAATCGCTTCAGAAACGAAAAGAAAAATGAAAAACAGTTCAGCTATCCGTTGTCCGGCTCGTTACTCCGCCCTTGCGCTGGCGATCCTCAGCAGCCTTACTCTGCCGCAGGTTTATGCCGCCACCGACAGTTCATCCGATATGACGGTGACCGCGAATGCCGGTGAAGATGGCCGTTATAGCGCCAGCGAGAGCAGCGTCGCCAGTAAAATGCCCACGGCGCGGCTCGATGAGGCGCAGTCGGTCAGCGTGGTCACGCAGCAGCAGCTGGAAGATTATCAGGCCAGCTCGCTGGCGGATGCGATGCGCTTTGTCAGCGGCGTCGCCGAAGCCAACACCCTGGCCGGAACGGAGGATGGCTTCGTGCGGCGCGGATTTGGCAGCAACGCGGATGGGTCGATTTACCGCGATGGCATCCGCAGCAGCCAGGGACTGAATTTCGATGCCACCACCGAGCGGGTTGAGGTGCTGAAAGGCTCCTCCTCCCTGCTGTATGGCATTCAGAATCCGGGCGGCGTGATTAATGTGGTCAGCAAAAAACCGCAGTACAGCTGGCACTCCAGCGTCGCCGGACGTTACGCCAGCGAGGGCGGCGGCGCAGGCACCCTGGACGTCACCGGGCCGCTGGGCAACGGGTTTGCTTTCCGGCTGATCGCCGAAAAACAGAATCAGGATTACTGGCGCAATTTCGGCAGCGACGAGCACACCCTGGTCGCCCCGTCGCTGCAGTGGTATGGCGAGCAGGCGAGCTTCCTGATCAGCTACGCCGACTACCGCTACGATATTCCTTACGATCGCGGCACGGCCTTTATCGGCGGCAAGCCTGTCGATCTCGATTACACATCGCGTCTGGATGACAAGGCCAATCACGCCTGGGGCCATAACAAGACCCTGAATGCGAATTATGAGTGGCAGTTTAATGACGAATGGCGCACCCGCCTGACGCTGGGCTGGAACCAGCGTCGTTATGATAACAACGAGGTGCGGGTCACGGCGGTCAATGCCAGCAGCGGCGTGGTCACCCGTCGCGCCGACGCCAACCGCGGATTTAACCATAAAACGAAGTATGTAAGCTGGGATCTGCTGGGCAACCCGGAGCTGCTGGGGATGTCACACGCGCTCGTGGTGGGCTCCGACTATGAGATGAACCAGACTTACCGTGCCCATCAGTATCAGGGCCGGGTGAATCGCCAGTTTAATTTCTTCTCTCCGGCGTATGATCAGCTCTCCCCCATTACGGACGCCAGCACGGAAAACAGCGCCGCCGCCAATAACCTGAACCGTATTCATAGCCGATCGCTCTATGCCAAAGACAGCATTTCGCTCTCATCCGACTGGATCCTGGTACTGGGCGGCCGTTATCAGCACTATGAGCAGCGCGCCTCGCGCGGTTTTAATCCGCAGGTGGAAACCCTGAACGACGAGGGCAACAAGTTTCTGCCGCAGGCCGGTGTGATCTACAAATTTACCCCTGACCTGTCGTTCTATACCAGTGTCAGCAAGTCGTTTACGCCATCAACCGATGTGGATGATGAGGGCAATGTCGGTAAGCCGGAACAGGGCACCAGCTGGGAAGTGGGCAGTAAATGGCAGCTCTCACCGAAACTGTTCGCCACCCTGGCGCTCTACCGGATCGATGAGAAAGCGATGTCGCTGAATATCAATGGCAGCACGCGGCCCATCGACAAGGCCCGTTCCACCGGGGCGGAAGTGGAGCTGAATGGCGAAATCGCCCCCGGCTGGGATCTGAGCGCGAACTACAGCTACGATCAGGCAGAGATCGTCAGCGACAGGGTGAACCCGGACAACAACGGCAATCGCCTGCAGAATGCGCCGCGTCATGCCGGTGCGCTCTACCTGAGTCATGAGCTGCAGATCAGCGGCGTGCCAGGCTCGGTGCGGCTGGGCGGCGGTGCGCGTTATGTCGGCACGCGGGCGGGCGACCCGGATAACAGCTTCACCCTGCCCGACTACGTTGTCGCGGACAGCTTCGTAGCGTGGAATAATCGCCTGTTCGGTGAAAAGACCCAGCTGCGTCTGAACATCAATAACCTGTTTAACCAGCACTACTACAGTTCAAGCGGCGGCAATCTGCGCGTCCGTGAAGGTGAAACCCGCAACCTGATGGTACAGGCCCGTGTTGAATTTTAAATCGCTGCGTCGTGCGCTGCTGCTGTGCAGCCTGGTGATCGCCTCAGGCGTGAATGCCCGCACGCTGACCGACATCACCGGTCGCCAGGTGACGATCCCCGAACATCCGCAGCGCATTGTGCTGGGTGAGAGCCGGATGCTCTACAGCGTCGCGCTGCTGACGCCGGGCAATCCGCTGCAGCACATTGCGGGCTGGCCGCTGGATCTGAAAAAGTATGATCCCCAGACCTGGGATATTTTTGCCCGCCAGTTTCCGGAAATCAGCCGGATCCCGGCGCTGGGTCTGGACGGGGTCAACGACATGAACCCGGAAAAGGTCATCGCCCTGAAACCCGATCTGGTGATCCTGCCCCAGCTGGCGCGCGGCAGTGAAAACAGTCTCCTGCTGGAGAAGATGCTCGCGGCGGCCAGCATTCCGGTGGTGAAGATCGATCTGCGGGTCGCGCTGCTGAAAAATACCGAGCGCAGCATGGCGCTGCTGGGCGAGATACTCAACCAGCCCCGGCGGGCCGCTGACTTTAACCGGTTTTATCGCACGCATATGCAGCGCATCGGTGAACGTCTCGCGCATTATCACGGCCCGAAACCCACCGTGCTGTTGCAGCTGCATCTGGGGCGACGCAGCGAATGCTGCGTGACCTCAGTGAACGGAAATCTGGGCGAGCTGCTGCGTTTTGCCGGTGGGGAGAATATCGCCAGCCAGCAGGTTAAAGGGGTATTTGGCCGGCTGAGTGAGGAGAGCGTGATTGCCGCGCAGCCGGACTTCTACTTCGCAACCGGCACTGGCAGCGCCGACGAAACCGGGGCGCTGAAGCTCGGCCCGGCCGTTACCCCGGCGCAGACCCGGCAGAGCCTGCTGACGCTGACGGGACAGCAGAACGCGCTGAAGCAGCTGACGGCGCTCAGCAACGGCCACGCCGCTGCCCTCTGGCATAACTTCTATCTCAGCCCCTGGCACGTCGTGGCGACGGAGTTCTTTGCCACCACGCTCTACCCGCAGCTGTTCCGTGACGTTGATCCTGAGCAGACCCTGCGGCAGATGTTCCGTGAATTCCTGCCGATTCCGTTGTCAGGCAGCTACCTCTACCGGCTGCCGCCCTCCACTGTCGCATCAGGCGGCTGACGGGCCCGCATTTTTCACCCGGACAATATCGGCCATCACCGACAGCGCAATTTCCGCCGGGGTTTTGCTGCCAATAGGCAGGCCGATGGGCGCATGGATGCGGTCCAGTTCGCGGCTCTCCATACCGGCGATCTGTTGCAGCCGCGCCCGCCGTTTCTCGCTGTTTTTCGCCGAGCCCATAATGCCGATGTAAAACGCGGGGGTGGCGATCGCTTCCATCATCGTCAGATCGTCGATGCGCGGATCGTGCGTCAGCGCCACAATCGCTACTGCAGCGTGCGCCCCGTTCAGCTCCAGCCAGCGCGCCGGATGCTGTGAAACCAGCGTCACGTTGTCCGCCGCGCTGAAATGCGTCTCCAGCTCCGCCAGCTTCTCCGGCCGGTGTTCACAGACCCGCACATGAAAGCCCAGCATCTGCCCGAGCCGGATACACTCATGCGCTACGGTAGAGTAGCCCGCGATGAGCAATTCCGGGATCGCCCCGACCGGCAGAAGCAGCTGCTCCTCGCTGACCTCCAGCGCAGGGAGTCGCCTGTCGGTTGCAATCACTTCCCACTGCGCGCGCTCGCCAGGCCGGATAATCCGGACCACGGGCTGGTCGCCCCGCAGCGCGGCCTGCATCGCCGTCAGCAGCGCCCGCGTGGCGTCGTCGGGTGGCAGACACTCAATGACAATTTCCAGACTTCCGCCGCACGGCAGCCGGACGTCCGGGCGGATCCCGCCTTCGCCATAGCGTACCTGCTGACTGCTGGCGCGATAGGCACCCGCCGCCAGCTGCGTCAGAAAATCCTCTTCGATGCAGCCGCCCGACAGCGAACCGCAATACTCCCCGCTCTCGTTGACCGTCATCAGGGTGCCGGGCGCACGCGGCGAAGAGCCATAGGTGCGCAGCACCGTGCAGAGCCAGACTGTCTGGCCTGCCTGACAACTGCTGAGTGCCGCATTAATGACACGTTGATCCAGCGTTATCATGAAAATTCCTTGATTAAGTGCAGATCGGCGAGCAGATCGATGTCACACAGACAGCCACGATCCTGAAGGGGTAATCGCACGGCGGCGGCACGGACTTTCGCCTGCGGGCCGGCATCGCCCTGTAAGGTGCTCAGCGTCGGATAGCAGTGGCGCTGAAAGCCTACCGGATGACCCGGCCTGCCTTCAATCCACGGCCTGACTATCGACGCCTCCGCCAGCGCACGGCCAACGGCGCGGTAACTTTCCGGCGCCACAAACGGCATATCCCCCAGCGCTATCAGCCAGCCATCATAGTGGCGGCTGGCACGCACGCCAGCGGCGATGGACTCACCCAGCCCGCCGCTGTCGCACACGACCAGCGTGGCCTGGGTGCAGAGCACCTGCAGCGCCGGGGCATCGGGCCGGGTGACCATAAAGGTATCCAGTCCGCTTGCGGCGGCCTGTTCCAGGGTACGCTGCAGCACCGGTTTGCCGTCCAGGTCGGCCAGCAGTTTATGCCCGCCCCCCTGCTGCTGAAAGCGGCGGCTCAGGCCAGCGGCCAGCACAATTAACGCTATCTTCACTGTTTCGCTCCGGCTGGCGTAAAAAACGGGCGCAGACTCCTGTCCGCGCCCGCATCCCCTGAGGCTGACCCGCCATCACGGGTCAGCCCCCCGATCAGATCAGCTTATCGAGGGTAATCGGCAGATCGCGGACCCGCTTACCGGTTGCATGGAATACCGCATTACTGATCGCGGCCGCCACGCCCACAATGCCCAGCTCACCCACCGGTTTGCCGCCCAGCGTGGTCGCCTCAAAGTCCGGCTCACCGACGTTGATCGTGATGATCTCCGGAATATCGCCGTTCACTGGCACCAGATAATCTGCCAGATTGTTGTTAATCACCCGGCCGTTACGCGGATCGACAATGCCCTCTTCCATCAGCGCCTGGCCGACGCCCATGATCATCCCGCCAATCCACTGGCTGCGCGCCAGTTTCGGGTTATAGAGACGGCCGCTGTCCAGCGCTGCCACCATCCGTTTTACCCGAATCGTGCCGAAATCTTCATCGACCCGCACTTCCACAAAATGCGCGCTCCAGCTGTGGGCAGAGAATTTTTCCGGGCGGCTCATGTCATTCAGATTACGCACCATTTTGTCGCGTTCTTCCTGCGACATCTCCTCCGGGAAGGTACCGCCTTTAACGGTGAGACTTTCCGCTGGCGCCAGGGCGGCCAGTTGCGCGAACGTGAGGCGGGCGTCACTGCCCTGCCCCTGTACACCGTCACGCTCTAAGGTCAGCGCTGAAACCGGCGTGCCTTTAAGCGGGGAGTGCGGCAGTTCGCTGGCCAGCTTCAGCAGCTGGTCGCGCATGCGTCTGGCGGTATCATCCACGGCGGCAGTTACGTTGCCCGCCAGCTGCGATCCCCCGGCCACACCCGCGCGCGGCAGCGTGGTATCCCCCAGCTCCACCGCGATAGCGGTCGACGCCACGTTCAGGATGTCGGCCGCGGTCTGCGCCAGAATGGTGTAGGTTCCGGTGCCGATATCTGCGCCAGCGCACTGCACAATAAATCTGCCCCCGGCCGTCAGGATGATTTTTGCCTCAGCCGGCAGCTTGTTGACCGGATAGGTGCCCGAAGCCATGCCCCAGCCAATCAGCTCACGCCCTTCGCGCATCGAGCGCGGCGCCATGATCCGCTGGTCCCAGCCAAAGGCCTCAGCCCCTTTCTGGTAGGCTTCTTTCAGGCGTCGTGAACTCCACGGCAGGTCGAGCTGATAATCTTTGTCCGCCCAGTTGCGCAGACGCAGTTCCAGCGGATCGATGTCGAGCGCATAGGCCATCTCATCCATCGCCACCTCCAGACCAAAGGCGCTCGGGTTTTCGCCCGGCGCACGCATCCAGCCTGGCGTGACGGTGTTAATCGGCCGGACCTCATGCTGCGCGGAGACGTTTTCCACCGCATACATGCGGGCGGTGACCTTGCTGCAGTTTTCGGCAAAGACATCAATTAATGAGGTTTCGCTGAAACTGCGCTGGATGATCGCCTGAATCTTACCGTCACGCGAGGCGCCCAGCTCCAGTTGCTGCGAGGTGGCGGGACGACCGCCGAGACCGGTAAAGGTCTGTGGACGGGTCAGCGACACTTTGATCGGGCGGTTCAGCGCGCGCGACGCGACGCTGGCCAGGGCGACGTGCGTATAGGGCACCGGCTTGGAGCCAAATCCGCCACCGACATACGGCGAGATAATCCGCACGCTTTCGACATCAATGCCCATCCATTCGGCGATTTCCACCTGGGCACCGGCGACCCACTGGCTGGGTTCCCAGACGGTCATGCGGCCATCCTGCCACTGCGCCACGCAGGCGTGCGGCTCCATCGGCATGTTGTACTCACGCGGCGTGGTATAGCGCTCGCTGAGGCGCACATCGGCCTGCTGCATGGCCTGCTGCGCATCACCCATGTCGATATCCTGCTTCGATACCGGTTTCGGCTCAACGCCCTCGTCGGTGGCGAAGATCAGCGCGGCATCGGTTTCATACTCAATCTCCACCAGCGAGGCGGCCCAGGTGGCCTGCTCAAAGGTCTCCGCCACCACCAGACCGATGTTCTGGCCGTTGTGAATGATCTTGTCGTCCTGAATCGGAGTGTAGGTTGACTGCGCCGCGCCGCCATCCGCAATGGCGGTGGGTTTGATGATTTTCAGCGGATTGAGATGGGTATAGATCGCCACCACGCCCGCAGCCTGCTGCGCTCTGTCCGTGGACAGGCGGCTGATGCGGCCGCTGGCGACGGTGGACTGGATCACCACGCCATACAGCGGATTGTCCGGCTGATGTTCGACCGCATAGCGTGCCTCACCGGTTACTTTAACTTTACCGTCACCGCGCGAGCGTGCCGCGCCCAGCCCCTGAACGGCGCTGGCCGGCTCCGTTAACGCCTGACGTGATGTCTCGTTCAGGTCACTCATGCCGTTTCTCCTGCTGCCATCAGCGCGCGTGCAATCACACGCGGCGCCAGTTTTACTTTGTAAGCGTTGTGCGTCAGCGCCTGCGTTTCCTGCGTAATCAGCTCTGAGGCCTGGAACACCGTCTCTTCATTGAACGGCTGGCCCTCCAGCGCCTGCTCGACCGACCTGACCCGCCAGGGTCTGGTTGCCACACCGCCCAGGGCGATGTGCACCTGACGCATCACGCCATTTTCCAGCGTGAAGCCCGCAGCCGCACTGGCTGCCGCAAACTCATAAGAGCTGCGATCGCGAACCTTGAGGTAATGAGAGTGGCGCAGCGCATCCGTCTGGGGCACTTCGATGGCGATGATGATCTCATCCTCGCGCAGATCGTGTTCGCGATCCGGCGTGTCGCCCGGCAGCAGGAAGAAATCCTCAATCGCAACCCGGCGCGTGTCGCCCTGACCATTCTGCAGCACCACAATGGCGTCAAATGCCACCAGCGCAACGGCCAGATCGCCGGGATAGACGGCGATGCAGCTGTCGCTGGCACCCAGAATGGCATGATTGCTGTTGACGCCATCCAGGGCAGCGCAGCCGGAGCCGGGCTGACGTTTGTTGCAGGCTGAGAAGGTCGCCGGATCGCGGTAGTAATTACAGCGGGTACGCTGGCGCAGGTTGCCGCCCAGCGTCGCCATATTACGGATCTGTGGCGATGCCGCCTGCCAGAGGCTGCCGTAAATGGCGGGCGCAAGCTTCTGGCAGTCAGGGTGTTCGGCCAGCTGGCTCATGGTGACCAGCGCACCGGCGGTGATCTTCTGGTTATCAAACTGCAGGCTCTTAAGGGCACTTAATTCGGTAATGCCGATCAACTGCGGAGGCGTAAAGACGCCGCACTTCATCAGATCGAGCTGTGTGGTGCCGCCCGCCAGCAGATGACTGCCTGGCTGCTGCTTCAGAGTGGCCGCCTCTTCAGGCGAGTGCGCGGTCTTCCAGCTGAACTCATTCATACGGACTCCTTCGCCATTTCAGCCGCAGCCTGTCTGATGGCATCCACGATATGCGGATAGGCCCCACAGCGGCAGAGGTTGCCGCTCATATATTCGCGGATCTCATCGTCCGAACCGGCATGTCCCTCTTTGATGCAGGCAACGGCGGACATGATCTGGCCGGGTGTGCAGTAGCCGCACTGGAAAGCGTCGTTTTCCATAAAGCAGCGCTGCACCGGGTGCAGTTCACCCTCTGCGGAGGCCAGCCCTTCGATACTGGTCACTTCAGCGCCCTCGGCCTGCACCGCCAGCGTCAGGCAGCTCAGCACCCGCTGGCCGTTAACCAGCACGGTGCAGGCACCGCACTGCCCCTGATCGCACCCTTTTTTGGTGCCGGTCAGATTGAGATGCTCACGCAGCGCATCGAGCAAGGTGACCCGGGGATCGACCTGCATCGGGTGCGGCTGGCCATTAACCTGCATTGTTAGCGATATTTTTTCCGACATTGTCTGCTTCCCATTGTTGGGGGCTAAAAGATGTAATTCTTATTAGTGTGTCTCTGACGGGAGTGAAATCGGGGAAATGGTGATAACCCTAATCTTTACGCGCGTATCTCTGTCATAAGGTTTAGCAGCTTTTTAGCAATCTGGTGGGAAGGTTGATAAAAGTCAGCGTTATCCGAAGCGGAAAGTGGTATGGAAGCGCGCCAGCGCCCCGCTTCCGGGCCGGATGACGATCTATCCGCGAAGCTGAATCCGGGGCGCGGGCTGGGCTGCAAACAGGGGGGTCGAGAGAACAGAACGCGGTGGAGATTATCTGGTGTGAATGAGTAACGAACGCGCTGGCTTTTGACCTTTTTTTGCTTGCGTGACCGCGCGGTTTATTTTAGTGTTTACTAAATTTAGATTTTACTAAAATAAAGAGATGAACAATACGTTGCAGTTACAGGAAAGCGCGTCGCGTGCAACCACCCTGCTTAAGTCGATGAGTCACACCCGTCGGCTGCTGATCCTCTGCGTGCTTATCGAAAAGCCTGGCACCTCTTCAGGTGAGCTGAGTGAGCTGACCGGCCTTTCACCCTCGGCAACTTCTCAGCACCTGGCAAAAATGAAAGAGGATGGCGTAATTGAGTCGGAAAGAGTGGCGCAAAGCATGCACTACTTCATCAAAGATGAGGCGGTGAAAAAAGTCATCGCCACGCTTAAAGAGATCTACTGTCCAGAGGAATTCAAATGAGTCCGGCATCTGTCACACCTGAAAACGCTAAAACGTTGATTGAACAGGGGGCGTTGCTTATTGATATTCGCGATACCTCAGAATATCGGCGAGAACATATTCCCGGAGCACGTTCATTTCCTCTGGCCGCTATCCAGGCCGGTCAGGAGATAGACAATCCGGAGGGGCGGCCTGTTATTTTTCACTGTCTGTCAGGCGGTCGGACGGCTCAGAACGCCTGTGCTCTTGCAGCAGCAGCAGGCCCGGTGCCAGTCTGGATACTGGCTGGTGGCATTAATGCCTGGAAGCGCGCCAGCCTCCCGGTTGCTGAAGACAGGAAGCAACCATTGCCGATAATGAGGCAGGTTCAGATTGCTGCAGGCACACTGATTCTTACCGGGGTTATTCTGGGATACAGCATAGACAGCCGTCTGTTTTTACTCGCTGGCTTTACAGGCGCGGGATTACTTTTTGCAGGCGTCAGCGGTATCTGTGGCATGGCGAATTTACTGTCAAAAATGCCATGGAACAGAGTCAGTAAATAGTCAGCGATGCTGGATTGCTCGTTGAGGCTGAGCAGACGGCTGTTTAATCGTAAATTGTAGAAGGTCAGCGTTGAGGGAAAAGCGGACGTCTGAAGATGACGATAGAGTTGTTCTGCTGCCAGAATTATCAGCGGACTGCAGAAACGGGAAATACCAGGAAAAACCAACCGACATTACTGACTGATGTTGTATCAGCTCCGGGGGGCCTGGCCCCAGCCTGGCTCGTCAGTGAAGCGCTATTGAGGTGACGTTCGTTACTATACCGAGATGAAAAATCAGGGATTCAGAAAAAATGAAATATTTGGCAGGAAACGTCAGTTATCTCATCAGGCTAGTTGCTGTTATCACAACAGGCTTAGCGGCAGGTCTGGCAGGGATGGCGCTGGGGCTGATTTTACACGCAGTGCAGCATTACGCATTCGGCTACAGCCTGACGCATGTCATCGGGACGGTCTCTTTTCTTCAGGGCGTCAGTGATTCTTCTTTCGTGCGGCGCATTGCAGCCATTGTGACTGGCGGTGTTATCGCGGGCTTCGGATGGTGGTTGCTGGGTCGTTATGGTCAACCTCGCGTCTCGATCAAGGACGCCGTTTCTGTGCCCTCCCGGGCAATGCCACCGGGCACCACGACCCTTCATGCGCTGCTCCAGATCGTGACTGTTGCGCTGGGTTCCCCACTGGGACGAGAGGTTGCCCCACGTGAAATGGGGGCGCTTGCCGGAGGCGTCATCGCGCGCCGCTTAGGTTTAATCGAAGATGAGGTGCGGATTCTGATTGCCTGTGGTGCAGGTGCTGGCCTGGCGGCTGTCTATAATGTGCCATTGGCAGGCGCCTTGTTTAGTCTGGAAGTTCTGCTGATCGCTTTTAGCTGGGAAAAAGCCTTCGCCGCCGTCGTCACCTCTGCACTCGCCGCCTGGATCGCGACACTCGGCCTGGGGAATGAATCGCAGTATCATTTTCTGTCCGTTGCGCTTCCTCATACTTTCATACTCTGGGCCTGTCTTGCTGGCCCGCTGCTGGGCCTGGCGGCATGGGGATTCCGGATTATCACAGGGAAAGCCCGCGCCGGGGTCAAAAGTAACTGGCAGATGCCCGTTATCTGTCTGATTGCCTTTACCATGCTCGCACTCCTGAGTCTTTATTATCCTCAGTTACCGGGTAATGGTAAGGGACCAATGCAGATGGCCATCAGTGATGAACTTGATTATCGCCACGCTGCTGTTTTGCTGGGACTGAAACTTCTGGTAATCCTGGCCGTTCTGCGGGGCGGCGCGGAGGGAGGCCTGCTGACGCCAGCCCTGGCGGTCGGCGGGCTCTTGAGTCTTCTGCTTTGTGTCGGATGGCAGATTATTTTTCCTGGCGGTAATGCCCCCAGTTTTGCACTTGTTGGAGGCGCGGCATTTCTGGCGGCATCCATGCAGATGCCCCTTACCGCAGTCGTCCTTGTGATGGAGTTTACCCAGATGGAGCACAGTTATTTTGTTCCGGTGCTGTTATGCACGGCAGGCTCCTATCTCACCTGCCGCATTCTTGATGGAAAATACCAATACTGAAATGGTGAGGACGTCAGTTAAGAGCGAAAGGCGTGCCTCGCTGTTAATTTAACGTCGGTTATGATCAGCGGCCTTTCTGCCATTCATCGTAATATGGTGTGTCATGATTTTCATTGAACCATGGAACGTCATGACAGCACCATATATGTGCAATTGCCGTAGAAGAAGGTGGCTCATCCAGTGTTGCAACATGTACTATTGCATGGCTTTAATGAGGCCTTTCTGCTATCAGCTGAGAGCCGCACACTGAACAGAAATGACGAAGTTTATCTGGAGAAGAAGTATAAGAGCTCAGGTATTCACTGCCTTTTAACCATCTGAATTTTTGCGTTTAACAGCAGCTGTTGGCGCATATGGGGCGGCGTGTGCTTTTCTGCAGGTGTGACAGTGGCAATTGACTGTTACACCTTTCAGCTCATCACATTCATTTTGGATTTTCTTACACAGACAGCTTCCCTTCATAATTGCTCCTGATACCCTCTGGACATTACCCACTATTCCATACTAAACACAGGACTACTTACCTCGCCAGAAGACCTTCATTCCTGTTTAGTCTGATCGTTTTCTATAGCCTGAACGTCTGTTTCTGGCACTAAGCGAACTGACGCTCAGGCCAATGTCCGCCATGAGCGAAAAGCGGACATTAGGACATAAACACATATAAGGGTCTTCGCATCCGCTATTGAAGTTAAGGGAAGAGCTGTTCAGAATTATCGTCGTTTATATTCTTCAGTTATTTACCTGACAATGTCGCGGGGTTACCTGCTACCAGTACGCCTTGAGGTACACCCCTGAGGACAACCGCACCGGCATTGATAATACTATCCGAGCCAATGGTGACGCAGGGAAGAACAGAGACCCCAGCTCCATCCAGACGTTATTCCTTATTATTACAGGGCAGATAAATTCCAGCCCCTTATTTCTTCGCCCGGCATCGCATGGGTGCCCTGCTGTTTAACACTGATGATTTCCAGCCGCAGGACGGTAAGTGGTAAAAGGACCAGAGCGAGGCGACTTATTAACCCGACGAGCGGGTTAATATTTGCGTTTCTTCCAATCAATAACAATATGAAACAGGCAGGCATTATATTTTCTCCGGATGAGGGTTTTACCTCATTGAACCGGTAACAATTCCAGTTACACCATCCATATAGTGCTCTCAGACTGACCTGTAAGGAGGTATGTCCTGATGAGTCCACATATTCGATTAGGTGTAAGCCCGCTGAGCTGGACCAATGATGTTTTGCCCGATCTGGGCGAGAGTATTTCACTTGAAACCTGTCTGACACAGGCTGCATCTGCCGGTTATCAGGGAATTGAGCTGGGCAGAAAATTTCCCCGTACCCATGCGGAGTTAGCCCCGGTGTTGCATAAGGCCGGACTCCAGCTTGCTTCCGGCTGGCATAGCGGTTTCCTTGCCGAACGCGGCGTTGCCGATGAAATCGCGGCCGTGGAATCACACGCCGCACTTCTCAGAGCATCAGGGGCAGAAGTTATGGTTTACGGCGAATGCGGCTGCATGCCTGGCAGTCATCCGCTGGACGAGCCTCTCTCTCTTTCTCCGCCTCTGAGCTGCCTGGATGCGGATGAATATGCCCGTAAAGTCAGCGGGTTCGCTGATATTCTGCTGGACAGGTTCGGCCTGAAACTAGCCTACCATCATCATCTGATGATGCTGGTTGAGCAGCATCATGAACTGGAAGAATTTCTGATTAAAACCTCCGACAGTGTGGGACTGGTTCTGGACTCCGGACACGCTTTTGCCGCTGGTGTTAACCTGGCTGAGATAACTGAAAAGTTTGGACACCGTATCGTGCACATTCATCTGAAAGACGTCCGTGCCGATGTCCTGCATCAGGTTCTGGAAAACGACCTGAGCTTTAACGATGCGGTACGCGCGGGACTCTTCACTGTGCCGGGAGAGGGCTGTATTGATTATTCTCCGCTGACTGACTTCATTGCGCACGCAGACTATCAGGGCTGGCTGATAGTCGAGGCGGAGCAGGACCCGCAAAAAGAAGAGCCGTCTGCTGCCGTGTCCCGGGCGTTTCAATGGGTAAAAAACACTTTTTCACCGTCTCTTTCTGCAAAGGAAACCGTCCAATGAAAGACAACCTCAATATTGGTTTAATCGGCTCGGGATTCATGGGGCAGGCACATGCTGATGCCTACCGCCGCGCAGCAATGATTTATCCGGACCTGCCGAAGCGTCCTCGTCTCTATGCACTGGCCGATCAGAATCAGGCCTTAGCGGACGAGAATGCGGTGCGCTTCGGGGCTGATAAGGCCTACGGGGACTGGCGTGATCTGATTAACGATCCGCAGGTTGACGTAGTGGATATCACCTCACCCAACCATCTGCACTTTGAAATGGCGCTGGCAGCGATTGCAGCAGGCAAGCACGTGTACTGTGAAAAACCACTGGCCGTCAGTTCGCAGGAGGCACTGCAGATGACGCTGGCAGCAGAGCAGGCCGGCGTCAAAACGATGGTGGCCTTTAATAACATCAAAACGCCCGCAGCGTTGCTGGCAAAACAGATTATTGAGCGCGGCGATATCGGTACGCCAATCCGCTTTCGCGGCACCTTTGACCAGGGTTTTTACAATGACCCGGAGCTGCCCTGGTCATGGCGCTGCTCCAGAAGCCTGGGCGGTAGCGGATCTCTGGGCGACCTGGGGGCTCACACCCTTTCCGTCGCGCAGTTTCTCATGGGTGAGATCAGCGAGGTAACGGCCAGCGCGCAGACCTACCTCCGGCAGCGCCCTGTTCCTCAGGTGGACGCCGGTTATGCCAGCCGGATTGATGACCAGGCAGAATGGCGTGAGGTTGAAAACGACGACCAGGTACAGTGTCTTGTCAGCTTTGAAAGCGGGGCCAGCGGCGTGATTGAAGCCTCACGCCTGGCTGCCGGTCGCATTTTCGGTGTGTTCTGGGAGGTTTCCGGTACCGAGGGCACCCTTTATATGGACGGCGAACGTTTCAATGAGCTGCAGGTTTATCGCTTCAGTGATGACAGACACGATCGGGGCTTCAAGACCCTGTATGCAGGCAGCCAGATCCCGGCCTATTCCGGCTTCTTCGGATTCGATTTTGGCGGCGGCGGACTCGGGTATTTTGATGTCAAAGTCATCGAAGTTCATGACCTGGTTCAGGGGATCTGCAGCGATAGCGACTGTTATCCGGACTTTGCATTTGGCCTGCAGAACCAGCAAATCCTGACCGCCATCGAGCAGTCCATTATATCCCGTCAGTGGGTTGCAGTTGCAGGCAACCGCCAGAACAATGCTTAAAAGGAATCACTATGTTTCCCTCATCCCTGCCCGTCCCGCGACTGCCCTCTGAAAAGTCGATACCCGTACTGCGCTGGGGAATTATCGGCCCCGGCTGGATCGCCGAACACTTTGCCCGCGCACTGAAAGCGCACACCGGACAGCAGCTGGTTGCAGTATCAGCAAGAAACAAAGTAAAAGCACAGGCATTCGCCGAGCGCTGGGCAATTCCGGCGGCCTGCAGCAGTACAGATGAAATGCTGGCAATGAAGGATCTGGACGCAATCTACATCGCCACACCGCATAACCATCATTTTCCGGATGGCATGAAAGCACTGAATGCGGGTAAACATGTGCTGATTGAGAAACCTCTGGCGCTGAATGTCAGGGAGGCGGAGGCCCTGCAGGCGAAGGCCCGTCAGAAAGACCTGTTGTGTATGGAAGGCATGTGGTGTGATTTCGCGCCAAAATACGATGTGCTGCGTCAGCTTTTAAACGACGGGGTATTGGGTGATCTTCATACCCTGATTGCCGATCACGGCGAGTTTTTTACGCAGGATCACCGCATCTTTAATGCCGATCTGGCCGGAGGTCCGATGCTGGATTTAGGCAGTTATCTGGTTTCGCTGAGCGTGATGGTGGCAGGTGCACCGGTCCGCATCCAGTCCAGCGGACAACCGGCAGAACGGAATGTTAATGGGCAGGCTTCTATGCTATTCGAACATGCCTGTGGCATGCATTCGGTGCTGAACACGACCCTGTTCAGTAATACGCCCGGAAGTGCGGTGATTGCGGGACGCGATGCCACTCTGGTTCTGGCGGGACAGTTTTATGCACCCGGCGGATTTGTGCTGACCTCAAGCCAGGGTGGCCACACGCTGTGCTGGGAAGAAACCGCCAGCCGTTACGCGCAGCTCTGTCATGAAATCCGGCATTTTTCATGGTGCGTGGGGCAGGCATTAAACGACTCGCCCGTTCGCCCGTTGTCCGCCGTACTCAGTACTCTGACAGCTATGGATACGGTGAGGGGACAGCTCGGGATAGTATTCAACGAAGAGCGCTGAAATCTGCAGCAGCCAGGGCTGAGTATCCGTAGCTTCCGGGGCCATATCCTGACAGGACCGGCCCCGGACATTTATCAGAACACCCTGTCGACCGGGCAGAACATTCCGGTTGTCAGGGATTTCGTCGCGGCTTCTGCGATCGCCTGCGCCTGAATCCCATCCAGCAGTCCGGGTAAATCAGCCACATCCTCCCCGTTCAGAGAGCGGACAAACGCGTCAAGATGCTGATAGTACGTGCCCTGGACACGGCTGAACCAGTCCGCATAAAGACCCTGCTTTACAATGGCTTTTCCCTGGTAAAGCGTCATCCCCTGCGGGCTCTGGGAACCTGACTCTGCCAGCCCTTTTTCTCCCATCACACTGATCCTTTCATCATAGCCATAGCCCGTACGACGCGTGTTATCGAGCTGCGCAAACGCGCCCTGCTGCATCTGCATAATCAGCACCGACGTATCCACATCGCCAAACTCGCTGATGGCAGGCATTGCCAGTGCGGCACCCATAGCGCCCACTGAAATAACGTCATCGGCTGTCAGCCAGCGCAGCAGGTCGAAAAAATGGATCGCCTGGTCACGCATCTGGCCGCCGGAAGATTTAAGGTAACTGAGCGGCGGAAGTTCCGACGCACGGCAGACCATCTGGATTAACTCAGGACGCCCGGAAGTTCCCTGTTCCAGCTGACGCTTTAATTGCTGATGACTGCTGTCAAAACGGCGATTGAAGCCGATCGTTATTTTTGTCTTCAGGGGCAGCACGTTTTCAGCAACTCGGGTCGCTCTTGCCAGTGACAAATCGATCGGTTTTTCACAATAGACGGCCTTACCTGCCCTTGCCGCCGCTTCAAGTAGTTCAGCATGTGACGGCGTTGCGCTGGCTATCAGCACTGCATCTATATTGTCACTGTTAACGGCGGCGCTGACTTCGCCCGCCGCGCACTTCATCTGTCCGGCCAGTGCGGCGGCACGGGCCGTGTCCAGGTCGGCCAGCATCGCAAGCTCAACACCCGGGTGCGTCGCAAGGTTTGCAGCATGTACCTGTCCGATAAAACCACAGCCGATCAGGGCAAAACGTTTTTTCTGCGTCATGATGATTTCCTGTCTGAAGTTCAAATTTCAGCGATAAAGACATTGCCAAATTAGCCTGCCGTCATACCCTGAGAAATGTAAGTTTTGAGGGAATTACCTCAGCAGGAACACTAATGAAAACATTTACGCCTGAAATACTGGCTGAGCGGGCAGGAGTGAGCATCGCTGCGGCCGACCGCGTGCTGAATAAGCCAGGCGCCGTCTTTTCCCGAACAGACAGGCTGTGAGCATGGAAGAGTGCAGTAAAACGCATGACGCACTTCTTGACTTTGCCCATGAACATCCCGCTGTTTATCAGGCGCTACAGCGTTACTCTGGTCGCACTCGTCACGGATCTGTGACTGTATTATTCTGGCATTCACCAGCTGCAGGCAGGTCGCGCAGACGGGCTAATAAGACCGCATCCGGAAGACCCGGGACAAGTAAGTTTCTGCATATTCCGGCAGGTGATTCAGTTTTCCGGTGAGAGCAACTCGCGTTCTATGCGCTCACGGGTTTCAACGGCCTGATACTTCATCTTTTCCGGATAACCAAATAGTGAAGCGGCGATAATAGGTTCGCCTCCAACCCTGAAAGACTGTTCAGCAAATTTAACTTCGCGCAATGCATTAAAAAGTGAGTCAAAGTTGACCTCGCCCTCACCAATGCCAACATGCTGATGAATAGTCGCATCCACACCCGGCGGATTTACAATGTAACGGCAATGTTTTGTATGGTTCATGGTATCAGCAATTAAAACGTGAGACAGATCCCGTCCGGCATGGCGTATCATATTCTGTACGTCGCCTTTACCTTTATCGTAAAAAAAGGTATGAGGCACACTGTAGACGTACTTGATGTTATCACTCCTGAATGATCTGACGATGTTGACGGTTTCATCACTTTCTTCACAAAAGTCCCATGGATGAGCCTGAATTTCTACACGGATTCCTTCGCGTTCAAACAGTGGAAGCAGGGTTTCCATTGAACGATAAAACATCTCATCGCATACTTCGGCTTGGTTCGGATCGCCCGCTAACTCTGTATTTATGACCTGTACTCCCATTTCAACGGCTATTTCAACCATGCGTTTCCAGTTTTTTACGGCCGCCTGTCTGCGCAGTTCATCCGGACCAGACCACCGGTAAACACAGATGAATGATGATATTTCAACGCCAGTTTCCCTCAATGCTCTTTTGTACTTATCGATAATCTCGTGACCCGCACGGGGATGTTTATAGAACGGGTTTATTTCCGGATGTGGAGACTGCTCAATATACTTGTATCCCCATTCTGAAACCTGCCTGACCATGCCGGGAATACCGAGATCCCTGATTACATCTACGTCGAATGCAATTTTCATAAAGTTATCTTCCCATTTTTTGTGATAGCTGAACCCGCGTTCAGATAACGAAAGTTATTACACAGATTAATCCAGAGATTATCTGACTTCGGCACAACCCGGATAATCTCAATATTTTTTTGATAGCGAATATCAGCACTTTGACCACACCGTGTACGCCCTGGCTGAACGAGCATCGTTTTACATCCCTTTGACGCTGGCCTGACCCGTATGCACAGTCACGTATGGTTAACTTCATTAGCTGCCGGATGCTCCATCAGCGTATTACCTGAAAAAAGATGCATTGTTTACATGTGGATCTGATTTTTTAAACAACTCTGGCGCGGACAAACAGCTGTCAGGTTTTAATGTCTTTCACCATCATTTGAGCAGTATGTTGCGCATGTGTCCTGCAAAGTTACGTAAAGGCAGAGCAAAAAATGTTGTACTCCAGGGGGATTATCTGTCTGAAGGTCAAAGTTCAGCGATAAAGATGTTGCCAAATTAGCCTGTCGGCATACCCTGAGAAACAGATATTTTGAGGGAAATACCTCAGCAGGAAATCTGATGAAGACAATGACTCTTGAAATGCTGGCAGAACGGGCAGGTGTCAGCCTGGCGACGGTCGACCGCGTAATGAATGAGCGGGGCGGCGTCTCTCCAGGGACCGTGCAGAAAGTACTCGAAGCCGCGCGTGAGGCTGGCCTGAAGCGCATCCTGCCTGAAGAGCACCGTCATGCCTGGCAGATTGAGGTATTACTTAGTGGCGACGACTCATTTTTTTTCAGACAGCTTGCAAGCGATTTTTCCGCCATCGCGACTGCTCTGGGTTATCGCCGCTTAGTGCTGCACCGCACTTTTGTGCCGGAGTCCTGTCCGGACAGACTGGCTGTACTCATTGAAGAACGCAGCAAGATACGTGACGCCCTGATTATCTTTGCCCATGAACATCCTGCTATTTATCAGGCACTGCAGTGCTGCAGACAACGCGGAGTGCCGGTGGTGACCCTCGTCACGGATCTGCCTGGCGCGCACAGGCTGTGTCATGTTGGCATTGACCAGCTGCAGGCAGGCCGCACAGCCGGGCTGATGATGGGCAACCTGATCAGACAACAGGGCGATGTGATTGTGGTGAGTGGACGCAGTGAATACCGCGCCCATCAGCAGCGTATTCAGGGCTTTCGCGATGTCCTTGAAAAGCGCTTTCCTGACGTGACATTACGGGAGGTACTGGCGGGTCAGGAAAGCCGCATAACCATTAGCAGACTGCTCGAAAAAGAGCTGGTGCGGTCGGCTGAGGTGGTGGGACTTTACAACACCGGCCTGGGTAATACCGAAATCAGCGAGGCTCTGGCGAGGCATCGTCTGACGCAGGCCTGCACACTCATTACTCACGAATTGTATTCCACCACGAAAGCACTGTTTAGCAGAAACGCTCTGGCCCTTACGCTGGATCAGAACACGGCTCGCCATGCGCAGCTGTCGGTAGACATCCTGCTGAGTTATCTCGAACACGGTCAAATACCTGAGGAATACAACAGCGGAAAAGTTACCTTTATGCTTTATACGCAGGAGAATTTTTATTAGAAATCAGTTTTTTTGAAAGTAAAGAAATTGGAGTTTATTGTCCGCCATGAGCGAGGAGCAGACGTTTTCTCATCAAGCTTTTCAGCTTGTACAAGTTTGTCAGGTAAATCTGAGAAGGTGCTTTTAATTGTAGATTGAACGATCTACAATTAATTCTCACTTCTGGAGGATAAAATGAAAGCTTCTGTTGGCAGACCCCGGGAATTTGACCCTGAAACATTTCTCAATACCGCGCTAGAATGCTTCTGGCAAAAAGGATATCGGGCAACATCAATGTCAGACCTCATGAAAGCCTCTGGTCTTGCAAGCGCCAGCATCTACAAGCTTTACCCTGACAAACGCACAATCTATCTCGCGGCCTTACAGCAATACATGGATGAAGGTTTTTCCAGAGCAGCAGAACGCGATGAGGAGTCATCTCCAGAAAAGGCATTGCGCGAAACGTTAAAATTTGTAGCGCTTTTATCATCTTCTCCTGATGGAGAAAAAGGTTGTTTTACGATTGCCGCGGCCAGTGAACTTATACCGGGTGATGCAGAGATAAAAAGTAAGGTTCATCATAAATTTAATTCAATAATCAATCAGTTGGAAAAAATACTATGCAGAGGTCAGACGCAGCAGCTTTTTCGGTGCGATGAAAGCCCACGAACAATGGCAATAAGCATTTTTATGATGCTGGAAGGTATGCGAGTATACGGGAAAATTCAGCCCGAAATTGACGAACTCCAAAGGTGTAACGAATTTATTGTCAGATCGGTGCTCTTAAACAGAAATGAAGATGTGAAAGGCTCCTCCATACAGGCATCAAGATGATGGAGGTGGGCACAATTGTTCGGCGTCGAAAAAGAAGAAATACAATGGTTGTGCTCGAATGTGAAAATGGCATGGCTTTATGTGGTTGGGTCGACAAGGGAAAGTTTTTCAAAAGACTCTTTCCATTGTCTCAGTTAAAGACATGTGTGCCTTTCTCAAACTTTTGGCCTCTTACTTAAAACGCCGGAATGTCCTTTTCCGGTAACTGACACTGACGTCCGCTTCTGGCACAGGGCTGCTGTTGCGGCCCTGACAACCTTAGACTTCAATCGATTCAGATATCTCTAACGCATCATCGACTTCGATGCCCAGATAACGGACTGTGCTTTCCAGTTTCTTATGGCCCAACAGAAGTAGGATCACCCGGAGGTTCTTGGTTTTCTTGTATATCAAGTAAGGTTTTGTTCTTCTCATGGAATGTGTGCTGTAAAGCGAAGCTTCGAGACCAAGCTTTTCTACCCACTCATGAAAAATTCGGCTGTATTGTCGGGTTGATATGTGCCGGTTAGTTCCGATCCGAGACCGAAACAAGAAGTCTTTACTGAGCAAATTGCCAAGCTTTATCAATGCAGCAACAGCTTCTCTTGTCCCTTTGGTTATCTCAAACTGTACAGGGCTACCGGTTTTCTGTTGCAATACCGTAGCTCTGCTTGAAACCGAGCTACCATATACAACATCAGATACTTTGAGGCTCACCAGATCGCAGCCTCGTAGCTTACTGTCTAAGGCCATATTGAACAGAGCTAAATCACGCGTTTCACCTTCCAGTTCAAGCCGGATTCGAATCCCCCAGATATGAGATATCTGAAGTGGTCTTTTTTGGCCTATGATACGGTCTTTATTCCACGGTGACGTGTTCATACTCAAATCTCCTGCAATGTGGGAGATTTGAGTATTGTTGTCCCTTATGAGCGAAAAGCGGACGTGAAGTACTCAAAGAATGGTTACATCATTCTGTTTACATTTACAGGCAGCTCTAAGCACATTGTTAAAAAAATGAGCTATTGCTAGAAATCATATCTGATTTAAAGAATGTGTAATTGACTCAATTACTGAAGACAGTGACAATGTCTTCACTTCCGGACTCAGGAGTCATCATGCCTCAGTTTCAGCCTCTTCAGCTTTTCAAAAATCTCTCTGATGAAACACGACTCAATCTGGTGCTGCTGTTGCGCGAAAAAGGAGAGCTTTGCGTCTGTGAACTCACGTCAATGCTGAAAGAAAGTCAGCCTAAAATTTCCCGGCATCTGGCATTACTCAGAGATACCGGTCTGCTTATCGACAGGCGTGACGGCAAGTGGATTTATTACCGGTTGTCACCACACATGCCCGCCTGGGCTGCTGCTGTGATTGAGCAGGTTTACCTGTGTCTGCGCGATGACATTCTGCAACTCAGTCAGCAGGCTGAAATGAGAAACGCGACTACCAACGGCAAGCCTGTCTGTCTTTAAAAATTTACCTTAACATATATGATTTTTCATACTTGTTTTCGGGCTGTTTTTAGTTCCGTTGACTGGTTTTATATCCATAGGAGAAAGTATGTTTCTGGCGGCCGCTATATTCGTCCTGACACTGGTGCTGGTTATCTGGCAGCCAAAGGGACTCAGCATTGGCTGGAGTGCAGCTATCGGAGCCGCGCTGGCGTTGCTGACCGGCGTGGTACATATCGGTGATATTCCGGCCGTCTGGCAGATTGTCTGGAATGCCACGGCCACGTTTATCGCGGTTATTATCATCAGCCTGCTGCTTGATGAGTCTGGCTTTTTTGAGTGGGCAGCACTGCACGTTTCCCGCTGGGGAGGCGGTAAAGGCAGGCTGCTGTTCACGTTTATTGTTCTGCTGGGTTCAGCAGTAGCTGCCCTGTTTGCCAATGACGGGGCGGCACTTATCCTGACACCTATTGTCATTGCCATGCTGCTGGCGCTGGGCTTCAGCCCCGGCGCCACGCTGGCGTTTGTAATGGCTGCGGGCTTTATCGCGGACACATCCAGCCTGCCGCTCATCGTATCGAATTTAGTCAACATCGTGACGGCGGACTTTTTTAAGCTGGGGTTCAGCGAATATGCGTCTGTCATGGTGCCGGTCAATATCGTGTCCGTGACGGCCACGCTGGTTATGCTTCACCTCTTTTTCCGTAAAGACCTCCCGGTCACTTATGACATGGCGAAACTCAAAGTGCCACGGGAAGCCATTCGGGACATGCGAACCTTTAAAGCCGGATGGCTGGTTCTGCTCCTGCTGCTGGCCGGTTTTTTTGCCCTGGAGCCGCTCGGCGTTCCGGTCAGTCTGGTGGCAGCGGTGGCGGCATTTATTCTGTGGCTTGTTGCCCGGAAAGGGCACGTCATTAACACCCGTAAAGTGCTGAAAGGCGCGCCCTGGCAGATTGTCATATTCTCGCTGGGTATGTATCTCGTTGTGTATGGCCTGCGCAATGCAGGACTGACGGATTATCTCTCAGCCGTGCTGAACCGGTTTGCCGAGCACGGCGTCTGGGGCGCCACGCTCGGTACCGGTTTTCTGACGGCCTTTCTGTCATCGGTGATGAACAACATGCCTACCGTCCTGGTCGGTGCCCTGTCCATCGATGGCAGTACGGCTCAGGGCGCGGCGAAGGAGGCGATGGTTTACGCCAACATCATCGGCTGCGATCTCGGCCCGAAAATCACCCCCATCGGCAGCCTGGCGACCCTGCTGTGGCTGCACGTACTGGCGCAGAAAAAAATCACCGTCAGCTGGGGATATTACTTCCGAGTTGGCATTGTGATGACCCTGCCGGTGCTTTTTGTGACGCTGGCGGCGCTGGCCCTGCGCCTGTCTGTTTAACCTTAACCCCGGGGCTGCGTCTGCGCAGCACCATAAAGGAGTACCGTTTATGACTGACATTACTATTTACCACAACCCGGCCTGCGGGACGTCGCGCAATACCCTGGCTCTTATCCGTAACAGCGGGGTGGAGCCAGCAGTGATTTTGTATCTGGAGACGCCACCATCCCGCGACGAGTTGAAGAAGCTGATAGCCGGTATGGGTATCAGCGCACGCGCCCTGCTGCGCAGAAACACAGAGCCGTATGAGCATCTGGGGCTGGCAGAAGACCGGTTCAGCGATGATGAACTGCTGAATGCGATGCTGGCTCACCCCATCCTCATCAACCGACCAGTGGTTGTGACGCCGCTCGGCACAAGACTCTGTCGCCCTTCGGAAGCTGTTCTTGAGATTCTTCCTGACCCGCAGCAGGGAGCATTTACGAAAGAGGACGGCGCAAAAGTCATTGATGAACACGGAAACCGGATCAGCTTCTGATTTTTAAGCTTGCTGCCGGCAGGAAATCAATAGAGCGTTTAGCTAAAACCAAAGTCCGCTTCTGGCACAAAGCAGACTATGGCAGCTAGATTTATGCTATGAGCGACGCGCAGACGACACCAACGCCCACAACTTAATGATGATAAGAGTTATCTTTATGACAGGGAGGAGGCTAGAGTCACTTCAGCTGATTCAGAGGATAAGCGTTAGTGGTGCTGAAACATCGCTGTAGCGCTCGGTAATAATAATTTTTTTACCTTTAACAGCATATCTTACCGTACTGTCTGCGGGATCATCCCGCCAGCGACCAATGCTGTCGGGATTGTCAGATGCCCACATAATCTGATCACCTGTAAGCTTGCATTTGATGGCCCAGCGGGTGTCATCATCCTGCCGAATGTAATGTACATAGGCAATACCTGATTCGACTTTATCGAGCTGCATGATTTTATAATCGCGGCCAAACATTGCAGCAGAAGCCGCCTTACAGGCCTGGCCTACCGTGACATCAGCAGCCTCTACCGGCGCAGTAAAAATTAGCGGAATCAGAAATAAAAGTTTTTTCATGTCATTAAGACCCTTTTCTATTTCAGAAATAAAAGTTTTTTCATGTCATTAAGACCCTTTTCTATTTCAGAAATAATACCTGCTGTCTATTTCGGCAAACCATTCCATTTCTTGATAAGGATCTGGTGTTGTAATGACTGAATCGTTTTAACAGTCCTTAGTTAATCTGAAATGCTGTCTGCCTACAGACTATAGCGTGGTGAGTATACTGCCTGCTCTCCGCTCTGCAGATGCACAGATGCCTCCCGGCATACAGTGTAGGATCAGGAGAAATCGCGTCGGCTATTCTGCTTCACGAATGAGGCCGCCTGCCAGCCTGCCCTTAATCAACAAGACTTACTCGTATGTTTTTTGTGATTGAATATTAAGGTATGCCTGTTCAGCCTGACTTTATCCTTTATCCACTTAGCGTGGTCATCATGCCGCAAAAAGTGCAATGACAGGCAACGATTTCAGGTCTTATAGCAACGCATATCACCGTACCGGGACCCAATCCCCTGCTTTTCCCTTTTCCAGGTCACACAACCGATGCTGAAAGAAAACGTAAACGATTTAATTTATCTGGTCGTCGTGGCGGAAGCGCGCAGCTTTACCCGGGCGGCGGCGAAGCTGGGCATCTCCCAGTCTGCCCTCAGCCATGCCATTCGCGGGCTGGAAACGCGCCTCAACGTCCGGTTGCTGACACGCACCACCCGCAGCGTCGCCCCGACAGAAGCGGGTGAACAGCTGATCAGAACGCTCGCCCCGCTGTTCAGCGAAATCGAGTCGGAGCTGGTCAGTGTCACTGAGCGTCAGGATATGATCGCGGGCACGATCCGGATCACCTCAAGTGAGCATGCGCTTACTTCGACACTCTGGCCGCGTCTGAAACCCTTTCTGCAGCGTTATCCCGACGTGAATCTCGAATTTTCCGTGGATAACAGCCTGACCGATATCGTCAGCGATCGCTTCGACGCTGGCGTGCGGCTGGGTGAGCAGGTTGAAAAGGATATGGTCGCGGTGCGTATCGGGCCGGACTGGACTATGTGCGTGGTCGCCACTCACGCCTATTTTAAGCAATATGGCAAACCGGCGACGCCATATGAACTGCAGCATCACAACTGCATCAATCTGCGTCTGCCGACGCTGGGCGGACTCTACAGCTGGGAATTTATGCGTGATGGCAAGCCCATCAGAGTCAAAACGCAGGGGCAATTAATCTTTAACCATCTCCCGTTGCGCATCGACGCCGCGCTGAGCGGGATGGGGATCGCCTGTGTTCCGCAGGATAGCGTGGCGGAACATCTGAAACAGGGCCGTCTGGTTCAGGTGCTGCAGGAGTGGTGTGAACCCTTTCCGGGCTACTTCCTCTATTACCCCAGCCGCCGACAGCACACCCGCGCTTTTGCGCTGCTGCTTGAAGCGGTGCGCTATCGCGGCTGATACGCTGAAAAAGCTATCGGCGGACATCCCGTATCTGAAGCTGAGCCTGCCGGGCCTGACGTCCGGCTATGACCATCGCCACGACAAACACCAGCGCGAACAGTACGACGATGGTTGGAGCGGGCGCGCTGTCGATAAAGAACGAGAGATAGACTCCGCTCAGTGACACCAGCACGGACACGATGACGGCCACCAGTAGCGCCTGGGAAAACCGGCGGGTAAGCAGCACCGCAATCGCGCCCGGTGCGATCAGCAGGGAGATCGACAGGATAATCCCGACCGCTTTCAGCGTCGCCACAATCGTCAGCGAGACCATGCAGAGCAGCCCATAATGCAGCCAGCGTGTGGGTAACCCCGAAACCTGCGCCTGCTGTGCATCGAAGCTGAACAGCATAAAGTCCCGCCACTTCAGCGCCATCACGGCCACGATCACTACGGCGATGATCGCGGTCTGGAGCATGTCCGCGCCGGTGATGCCGAGCATATTACCAAACAGGATATGATCGAGATGCACGTCAGGTTTAACCGCGATATAAAGGATCAGCCCCGCCGCAAACATGCCTGAGAAGACGATCCCCAGCACCGTATCCTGTTTGATGCGGCTGTTGTCCTGCAAAAATCCACTGGCAACGGCGCAGAACACGCCCGCGACAAAGGCGCCTGCCGCCAGCGGCAGGCCCGCCATCCAGGCGAGCACAATGCCGGGGAAAACCGCATGGCTCATGGCATCGCCCATCAGCGCCCACCCTTTCAGCACCAGAAACACTGACAGGATGGCACAGGGGATCGCCACCATCAGCGCCGTCAGCAGGGCGCTGTTCATAAAAGCAAACCGGAAAGGTTCAAGGATCCACATCAGCCAGCTCCTTCTCACTCTGATAGCGACTGCGACGGCGTTGAGCCAGTAAACCCTGTTTCGGGGCAAAGAGAAACGCCAGCAGGAACAGCAAGGTCTGCGCCACCACGATGATGCCGCCCGTTGCGCCATCCAGGTAGTAGCTTGCCCAGGCACCCAGAAAACTGGTGACGCTGCCGATAGCCACCGCGATCGTCAGCAGACGCGGAAAGCGGTCGGTGAGCAGCCAGGCCGTAGCGCCCGGCGTCACCACCAGAGAGATCACCAGAAATGCCCCGACGGTCTGCAGAGCTGCCACCGTCGACGCGGCCAGCAGCGTAAAAAACAGGATTTTCAGCCGTTCGGGGTGCAGCCCGACGGCGCGCGCGTGGTTCTCGTCAAAGAAGGTGACCATCAGATCTTTCCATTTAAACAGCAGAATCAGGGCCGACACTCCCCCAATCAGGCCCAGCTGAAAAATGTCAGCGGGGTCGATCGCCAGAATATTGCCCAGCACGATGGTCTGAATGTTCACCGCCGTCGGATTGAGCGACACCATAAACAGGCCGAGACCAAAGAAGGAGGAGAAGATCAGGCCGATAATTGCATCCTCCTTCAGGCGGGTGCGCTGGTTCAGTAGCAGCATGCTGCCCGCCGCCAGGCCGCCGGAGAGAAACGCGCCCAGCGCAAACGGCAGACCCAGCATGTAAGCGCCTGCGACGCCCGGTACTATCGAGTGTGAAAGCGCATCGCCTATCAGCGACCAGCCTTTGAGCATCAGATAGCAGGAGAGAAACGCGCAGAGCGCGCCAACCATTGCAGAGACCCACATCGCGTTGAGCATGTAGTGATAACTGAAAGGTTCCAGCAGCCACGCCATCATCTGGCCTCCCCTGCCTGCGAAGGCCGGGACAGAGGCTGTGCGTCAGTCACAGGCCCGTCAACCACGGCATGACGCAGCGCACCGCCGAAGGCGCGTTCAAGGTTGGCCGCTGTAAAGGTGGTCCGGGTCGGGCCGCTGGCGAGAACCGTGCCTTTCACCATCACGGTGTAATCGCAGAAGGCAGTGACGGAATCCAGATTATGGGTTGAAACCAGCAGGGTCTTACCTTCATCGCGCAGTTCGCCCAGCAGAGCGATGATCCGCGCCTCGGTCTGTACATCCACGCCGGTAAAAGGTTCGTCCAGCAGGATCACGCGGCCCTGCTGGGCGATGGCGCGCGCCAGAAAGACCCTTTTCTTCTGCCCGCCAGAGAGTTCGCCAATCTGGCGATGCCGGAAGTCCAGCATATCAACCCGCGCCAGCGCCTCACTGACAATCTGCTGGTCGTGCGCTGTCGGACGGCGCAGCAGGCCCATGTGACCGTAGCGCCCCATCATGACCACATCATCCACCAGCACCGGAAAGGACCAGTCCACCTCTTCCGACTGCGGCACATAAGCCACCAGACTCTGACGCAGCGCCTCGCGGGTCGGCCTCCCCAGAACAGAGATGGTGCCGCTGGCGAGCCGGACAAACCCCATCAGCGCCTTAAATAGCGTCGATTTACCGGAACCGTTCACGCCCACCAGCGCCGCAATCGACCCGCCCGGTATGCTGAAACTGGCATCCCGCAGGGCGGTATGGCCATTGCGATAAATCACGGTGACGCCGGAAGCCACGATAGTGTCACTCATTCTGATTTTTCTCCTGCGGTAATGCCCTGCACCAGCGTGCGGGTGGTGACATGAAGGAGGTCGAGATAGGTCGGTACGGGGCCGTCGGCCGCACTCAGCGAATCGACGTAGAGCACGCCGCCGTAATGTGCGCCGGTTTCACGCGCGACCTGACGGGCAGGTTTGTCTGAGACGGTGCTTTCACTGAATACCGCCGGGATCGCCTGCTTCCTGACCTGATCAATGACCTTTCTCACCTGCTGCGGCGAACCCTGCTGGTCGGCATTAATCGGCCAGAGATAGAGCTCTTTCATGCCCAGATCACGGGCCAGATAGGAAAACGCGCCCTCGCTGGTCACTATCCAGCGTTTATCCTCCGGGAGGCGGGCAATCTGCTGCCGAAGCGGCGCCAGCGTCGCAGTGATTCTCTGTTTATAGGCCGCCGCATTCTGGCGATAGATTTCTGCATGGGCCGGATCATGCCGGATTAGGGCATCACGGATGTTATCGACATAAATCAGCGCATTGTCGGGTGACATCCAGGCGTGAGGGTTGGGTTTTCCGTTGTAAGGGCCTTCGCCGATGCCGATTGGCTGAATGCCAGCCGAAACTACCACTTCCGGCACGCCGTCGAGGTGCTGATAGAAACGTTCAAACCAGCGCTCCAGATTAAGCCCGTTCGCCATGATTAACCGCGCACCCTGAGCCCGTTTGATGTCGCCCGGTGTGGGCTGATAGTCATGTATCTCCGCGCCCGGCCGGATAATGGAAACGACCTCTGCCGCCTCCCCCGCGACGTTACTGACCATGTCCGCGATAACGGTGAAGGTTGTTACGACCTTAAGTTTTTCTGTTGCATAGCTGCTGGTGGTCATCAGCGCGCTCAGCAGCACGCCGGTTAAAAACACGCCGATCTTTTTTGTCGGGACCATGAGGCGCTCTCCAGAGATGATGAAAAATCAGACATTATTAGCCCGTGCTAATTTTTATAGCACAGGCTATAAATTTTTGACAGCGCCCGGATGTGAAGTTTCTTAAGCGTGGGAGGCTGGATGTGAAGTTTTGTCAATGATGGGATTATCCTGTTGATATCGCGTGAGTTCGCGTTTGTAACCCACGAAGTTTGTATCGCACGGATTTCGACTGAGCGGTACGGTTGCCGCGCACTGTCGCTGGCAGAGCGTGTCATCATCCGCCTTACGTCAGATGAAAAGCAGTCCGCCCGGCTACCCGCCAGAAACCTGATCGCCGCGCGTCAGAAGGTGCTCAGTCTGTAAACCAGACAATTAAAATAATCTTATTGATAGGCTGAATTGATTAAATCTGGTAATTTTTTTTGCTAGAGTTAAAGTTACTTACCGCAATCACCCAGGAGGATATTTTGTTTTTTTCCAGCGACGAAAAAGCGAATGTCATCATTGGCGAAGCCGCAATGAACCTGTTTAATGCCGGTCAGGAAGTGAACGTTGAACTGCTGATTAAAGAGCTGCTGATCATGGCGGGCTCAGAGGTCAACGAGTCCCGCCTTGAGCAGATGCAGGATGCGCGTCAATGGTTATCAGGATTTAAAACAATTGGTTCCCGCCGTACCGGCGCGGCAAACTGGCTGTCCGGAACTACCGCGACAGACCCTGCTGTTTCTGAATCTGCTGATGACATCTATTTCAGGCACTGACCTCAGTGCCTGATTTCTTCCGACCTGTACAGCGGGTCGGAGCAGGTCGGGATTGAAACGATACAACTTTCTGGTACAATTTACCCCTCGCGATAACACCCCCGCAACACCCTGTTTTACAAGGTTTAGCACTTTTTGCACAAAAATAATAATTTTGAAAACTCAAAATCTTGTACAACTTTTTTGTAAAAACGTATAACTTACGCATTTGGTGATGTATAACTTGTACATTGCTGTGCGATTGATTTAAATCACCTGAGGAAATTAACATGCGTCAGAACGGACAATCCCCGGAAACGTTCAGCGACATTGCCCGTTACTTCAATCAGGCCAGCTCCCCTTCTCAACAGGAAACGCTGGGTTCTGTTGTGGTAGAAATTCTGCGCGCAGGCAATAGCCTCAGCCGCAAAGCGATTTGCAGTAAGCTTCTGCGTCGCCTGGAACAGGCGTCAACGCCGGAAGAAGAGCAGCACCTGCACGAATTAATTTCGATGCTTTTCCGCCGCGAAGATTAATCCCCTTTCCGGCAGCAGATTCAGGATGCCCGATTTCAGCCAGTCCAGGACGGTTTAACGTAGTAAAAGCCCAGTACTGCTTTCCCGTATCCGGTGCGCCCGACCGCACCCGATGACGCATACGGACCCGCAGCATGGCCATTGATTCGTAATCAGAGAAGCCAGTATGTACAGAAGTGAAGATGAGAAACTGACAGATGTGATGATCGGTGAAGCCGTTCTTACATTGCTGAAGTCAGACAAACCGGTGTCCAGTAACGCCCTGATCGCGCAGCTCGAGCTGATGGCAGCGAATGCGGAAAGCGACGCGAAAGTGTCGATCATCCGCAGAGCCATCACCGAGGTGCGGAACGGCATGGTTGCTGCGCGTAAACGTGTCCAGAACGACGGTGCGGAACGCGATAAGACGGCCCATCGCATGACCAGTGATGGCCCGCCTGAGGGGTCCAAAAAGCACTGATTGAAGGTATTGCTTACCTGTTGCGCGCGGCTGGCAATAAGCGAAGCGGCAAAGCAGCAGAAGATGTTTTTATGCAGGCTGGGCAAAACGAAAACAGCATCTACACTCGTTTTGACCTTAACCATTGCGTCTGACTAATTTTCTTCAGAGAACGAAAAAATCATGCAACACTCTTCATCAGATTCTTCCATCATTGACTACTTTCGTGGCGAAGGTGATCTGCTGGCTCAGGAAACCGAACTGCTCGGCGCGCTGATCCGTGACATCGTGGCCGATCAGGGCCGCGTCACCAATAAAGCCATTATTCTCTATCTGATTGCGGAGCTGGAATGTACGTCAGATGTGGTCCGGCTGGATGTGCTGCGTAAAACGCTGGAAATTGTGGTAGGACGTACGCCTGACGATACCGGCATCTGATCCCCTTTCCTGCGCTGTCTCTGACGGCGCAGGTTTCTCCCGTTTATTCCGGCTTGCGAAAACCCGGATTCCTTAAGAAAATTCTTACATAACGTTCTGATATTTATGCCTCATACCCTGTCAGAGGGAATGAAATTCGAAAGCAATTTTATCTCTGCGGATATATCGCTTCCGCAGACAGTGATAAAACAGAAGTTCGGTTTTACCGGTTATTTTATGAGCAGAAAGCCGGCTGATATCCTGGCTGAAATATAAGCGGCGGCCGGGTGAATAAAGCCCCTGATGCCCGATCGCTGTTTATTGCGACTTATTATCAACGCAGAAAAGAAAAGGCTGCAGGGGAGATGAGAGGGGAGCTTCAGGATGGCGCCTGTCGTTGACGCCACCGGCCTTAATGCATCTTGCGGCTGAAAAAGCTTATCGCTTCCTGGCACAATGCTTTTAGCCTGCTGTCGCGCGTCTCTTCGCTCAGGCGAAACAGCGCGTCCGTAATGTCGTGAAAATGAACCGGCTCTCCCGCCTTGATCAAATCACTGACCACCGCGCCGACAAGCGCACGGATTTCATTATCATTATCGTACTTCACACGACCTCCCGACGGTGTATGAATATCCAGTCTAACATCAGCAGAAGCTAAAAACCAAAAAGCCAGCGCCGCTGAAATATAAGCGAAGCGGCAGAAAGGTTATTAATTAACCGATTACAGGCTGTTTTCTGACGTTATTTATGCCCGCATAACCTGCCGCTGATTAATAAATAGAAGAGTGTCGGAATCCTTGCCAGATTAATTTTCTGTTTATAAATGTTAACCGCCACCATTTAACGTGCGCCGACGCCCCACTGCCCTCCCCTGCCACATCAGCCCGCTGTCCTCTTTACAGCAGAGTGTGCGGCCTGCCCGGTTATGAACAAAGATCGCAGTCCCTCAGCAACAGATGGCCCGCACTGTGGTAAAACGGGATTTATCTTCCGCAGTCGTGAGCAGCGCATGGCCCGATTCACCCACAAACAGATTGCCGCCCAGTCAGGACTGAGCCTGGCCACGGTCGATCGAGCGCTGCATCAGCGTGGTAATGTTCATCCGCGTACCCAGCATCGTATCCAGCAGGCGATAGCGGATCTGGAGCTGATGCAGAAAGCAGGGCTGGCCCGAGGAAGAACCCTCTATTTTGACGTGATCATGCATACCCCAGACCGTTTTCAGCCCCTGATCCGCGAGGCGTTTACCCGCCAGATCGCCAGCTTTGCGGCCTTCCGACTCCAGCTTCGCTTTCATTTTGGCGCGAACCTCACGGCAGAGACGATTAATCAACTGCTGAACAAAAAGGGCCTGCACAGCCACGGCATCATCCTGAAAGCGGCCTGCTCCGGCGAGCTTCACCCCACGCTTGAAGCCCTGCTCCGCCAGCGTGTGCCGGTGGTAACCATGATGAGCGATTTGCCTGGCAGCGCGCGTCTGCGCTATATCGGCATGGATAACTTCGATGCCGGTAAGGTGGCGGCGTTTCTGATGTCCCGCTGGCTGCGGGTCAGTCGTTCACATATCGTTGCGGTTACCGGCAGCCAAGACTTTATTGGCGAGCAGGAACGCATCCAGGGATTTCAGCGGGCAATGCAGACATTTTCGCCTCAGCATCGGGTCAGCGTGGTGGCGGGCGGCTTTGGGATCGATGCGCGGATGCACCAGTCGGTTTCGCAGTTCCTGCAGCAGCATCCGGACGCGGATGCCGTTTATACGGTTGGCGGCGGTAATCCCGGCATCCTGCGTGCCTTTGCAGAACAGAAGCGCCAGATCAACGCCGTAATCGGACACGATCTCGACAAGGAAAACTGCGCGCTGCTCCAGGCGGGAAAAATCGATGCGCTGATCGAACATAATTTACAGCTCGATGCGCTGCACGCCTTCCGGACGCTGCTTGAATTTCATGGATTTCTGCCCGCGACCGCTCCGCCCGCGCCCTACTCTAAAATTAATATTATCACCCGCTACAACATGACGACCTGACTCATCGGGCCATTCATGAGCAGCGCTCATAGCCGCTTGCAGAACAGGCGGGCTAATCGCGATCCGGCTCATCAATTACACTATGCATTAACCTTAACGACAGGAGCGAATGATGAAAATTATCACCAGCGGTGCGCAGCCTTCCCGTCCCGGCCCCGCCGACTATTTTACCGGCAGCGTCCGGATTGATGCCCCCTTCCAGGCAAGCGAACCTGCCCGTGTGGGCGGCGCGACGGTGACCTTCGAACCGGGTGCGCGAACGGCATGGCATACCCATCCCCTCGGCCAGACGCTGATCGTCACGCACGGCCAGGGCTGGATCCAGTGTGAGGGAGAAGCGGTTCAGGTCATAAACTGCGGCGATATCGTCTGGATCCCGGAGAATGTGAAGCACTGGCACGGCGCCACGCCGGATAACGCGATGACCCATATCGCGATTGCTGAATCCCTGAATGGCTCACCGGTGACGTGGCTGGAGCCGGTCAGCGACGCGCACTATCATCGCTGACCGGCGCTGATGAGATCCTGACGTGATCGATTAGCGCGCGCATCTTGGGTGCCAGGTTTTTACGGCTGGGAAAGTAGAGGTAGAAGCCGTCAAACGCGGGCAACCATGCGTCAAGCAACGTCACCAGCTCACCGCGCGCAATGTAGGGCTGAAACGTCTCCTCCATACCGAAGCTGATGCCGCCGCCCGCACAGGCGGTGCGGATCATGATCCCCATATCATTGGTAGTGAGCTGCGGATTGACGGCGACATCAAATTCCCGGCCCTGCTCAGCAAACTCCCAGCGATAGGGCGCCACCCCAGGCCCTTTTCGCCAGCCGATGCAGCGATGATGCACCAGATCCTGGGGATGGTGCGGCGTCCCCGCCCGCGCCAGATAGTCGGGTGACGCGACCGCTACCTGACGCTGCGGCCGGGATACCGGCACGGCGATCATATCCTGTGCGATCACCTCCCCCAGCCTGACCCCTGCGTCATAGCCCTGCCCGACAATATCAAACTCCTCGTCGGTGACGGTGATGTCCAGCTCAATGCGCGGATAGGCGGTGATAAAACCTGCCAGCAGCTCGCCGCCCAGCATCCGCTCCGCTATTGAGGAGATCGCCAGCCGCAGCTGACCGCGCGGCTCGGCCGCCAGTTCAGCGATATCCGTTACGGCGCGGTTGAGCTGGCTAATCGCTGGCGCGACGTCGGCATAGAGCCGCTGCCCGGCCTCCGTCAGCGTAACCGAGCGGGTGGTGCGCTGCAGCAGCGTGATGTTCAGCCGGTCTTCCAGACGCCGCAGACTCTGGCTGATCGCCGGACGGGTGACGCCCAGCTGCTCAGCCGCCAGCCGGAAATTCTGCGTCTGCGCCACTATCACAAAAATCTCGAGGGCATTTTTATCGGTCATCATTGGTTAGCCTGAGTTACCAGTGTGGGAACTAATGCGTGGATTATCTTTATAATCCAGCCGCCGTATGATTGCCAGTGACAACTCAACGGGAGAACCACTATGTCTCAGAAAGTGATTTTAATTACCGGCGCATCCAGCGGCATCGGCGCAGGCATCGCGCGTGAACTGGCGAAAACCGGAGCCATTCTGCTGCTGGGCGCACGGCGGGAAGATCGCCTGGCGGCGCTGGCCGACGAGCTGCGGTTCAACGGCGCGGAGGTCGCAATCAAAGCGGTAGACGTGACGCGCCGTGAAGAGGTGGCTCAGTTTGCAGACTATGCACAGGCGAAATGGGGCCGGGTCGATGTGATGATCAACAATGCCGGTATCATGCCGCTCTCGCCGATGGCGTCGCTGCGGGTTGAAGAGTGGGATCAGATGATCGACGTGAACATCAGGGGCGTGCTCTATGGCGTCGCGGCCGTGCTGCCCGGCATGCTGGCCCGCCAGTGCGGACACATCATCAATATCGCCTCTATAGGTGCGCTCGCCGTGTCGCCGACGGCAGCCGTCTACTGTGCCACCAAATTTGCGGTGCGGGCGATTTCCGACGGACTGCGTCAGGAGAACAGCCAGCTGCGGATCACCTGTGTGCATCCGGGCGTGGTTGAGAGTGAGCTGGCATCAACCATTACCGATCCCGCCGCCGCCGAAGCGATGCAGCACTATCGCGCCATCGCGCTGCAGCCGGACGCCATTGGCCGCGCCGTGCGCTACGCCATCGAACAGCCCGAGGAGGTGGATGTAAACGAAATCGTGGTGCGGCCAACCCGGACCCGACAGTAAAAAAATGGCCCGGTGCGCGGGCATCGGGCCATATCATCAGTACAGGATTTTGCGGGTTCGCTGTATGGTAATGGCAATTGCCGTCAGCGCCACCAGCATCAGGAATATTCCCAGCCCCACCATCGCGTTAAACCCATACGCCTTAAACAGCAGCAGCCCGGCAATACAGCCGCTCAGGAATGAGAACACCGTGGTCAGATGCGTGTGCAGCACCTTCTGGAAGAAGCGACGGTCGTCGGTTTCAAGGTGCACGGCGTGAGACGTATGCGCAAAGATCCAGGAGCCCAGCGCAATACCGGCATCGGTCAGTGTACCGGTGATGTGGGTCGATCTGACGCGGCCGTTGGAGAGCTGCGTCGACGTCGCATTATGTATCCCCATTAAAAAGCCCAGCATCACCAGCACTTCACCATTAAAGCTCGGCCGGTAGAACATCAGTTCAAACACTGACGCCGCCGTCAGCGCCGCGCCTTCCGCCAGAATAATCAGACAGAAAATGGTGCGCAGTTTGTATTTGTGCCCCACCACAACCGCCAGCCGGGCAACGGTGCAGCCCAGTACGAACGCCCCAATCAGCGCCATCAGAAACAGCATGGTATGCAGGTCGCTGGTGGTCACTTCCTCCGAAATCTGCGACGTATTGCCGCTCATGTGCGATGGAAAAAATCCAAAGGCACCCAGCGCCATCGCGTTAAGAATACCGGCCGTGGTGGCCAGCACCAGCGCCAGCAGACGATCTTCGGTATGCGAACGAACTTTCTTCTTTTTTATCAGCACAGGCTTCCCCACATCAGATGAATGCTTAACGTCCTTCAAACTTTCAAGCATACAACCTGATAGCGATAATTCCTGTCAGAACCAGAATACTCTGACGAAATAAGCCATTAATTTTGCTGATTTTTATAAAGCAGTTTCAGTTTACTTTTAAAAGTGTCAACGACGTGATAATTCACTTACATAAGCGCAGCGGCAGAGCCGATCCCGGCCTCAGTCAACCACGAAGAGGGTGGCGCCAGTGGTGGTCGATGAGCGATGCGGTTCGGCATCATCCGCCACCTGATAACTGACGCCGGGCGTCAGCACAAACTGACGGCCATCGGCCAGGTCCGTGTGCAGTTCACCCGCCATACAGAGCAGGATATGCCCTTTGGTGCACCAGTGATCGGCGACATAGCCGGGGGAATAATCAACCATCCGCACCCGGATAGCGTTAAACATGACCGTCCGCCAGGTCGCCTGCCCCTGGTCGCCGGGATGGATTGTCTCTTCAACCTGATCCCAGTGGGTCAGGCCGAACGGCAGATTTTCAATTTTCATACTTTCCTCGCAGACAGGCTGAAAGAGTCCGTTACGCCAGAGCCTGCGTCACCGCGTCTTCCGCGTGAATCAGAGTGGTATCGAACAGCGGTACGCTGGCATCCGTGGCGTCAACCAGCAGGGTAATTTCGGTACAGCCCAGAATAATGGCCTCGGCCCCCTGCGCCACCAGCTTCTGCATGATCTCCCGGTAGCGCAGACGCGACGCGGGATTGATCTCACCCAGGCAGAGCTCGTGATAAATCACCTCATGGACAAATGTCCGATCGGCTTCATCCGGGGTAATGATCTCAAGGTCAAACCGATCGCGCAGCCGTCCGCGATAGAAATCCTGTTCCATGGTAAAGCGCGTCGCCAGCAGCCCGGCTTTACGCACCCCGGCCTGCCGGATGCGCCGTCCGGTGGCGTCGGCGATGTGCAACAGCGGGATCGCCGTCGCGGCGCTGATTTGCCCGGCCACTTTGTGCATGGTGTTGGTACAGAGCACGATAAACTGCGCGCCAGCCCGTTCCAGATTACGTGCTGCTTCCGCCAGGATCTCACCCGCCTGCTGCCATTCGCCCGCAGCCTGAAGCTGTTCGATACGCTGAAAATCCACGCTGTAGAGCACCAGCTCCGCCGAGTGAAGCCCGCCCAGCTGCTGTTTAACCTGCTGATTCAGAATACGGTAATAGAGGGCGGTGGATTCCCATGACATGCCGCCTAACAGACCAATCACTTTCACAACTGACTCCGGGTTCAGGGGTTGAGTTCTCAGCATGCCAGATTGCCATCCATCGGCAATGCGTTTCTTCCGGTGCTGTCGTTGACTGCACAGAAGCACACCACAGAGGCAACAGGCCGTTCGCCGGGCGAGTTCCCTTCACAGGCTACTACGGGCACCACCGCCTGGACTGGCGGCGATCAACCTGAACGTTGTCTCAACAGCGGCTAAACGGGGTTAACGGCAGGCAGAATCTGTGGCAGGATACGCGCCCTGCGTCTGGCCATACCCGGCTGACTTAACTGCACATAACCGGTGACTCAAATGGCTAAACTCAAAATCCTCCTTCCTCTGCTGCTGATCCTCGCCCTCGCCGCCTGGTGGTTTATCCCCCATGACAGCGAAGAAGATAAGGCGTATTACGTGGCGGTGTTCTGCGCGATTGATCATCAGGATAGCCAGACGGCTGACGAGCAGATGCGCAATGTGATCGAGGGCGGCAATTCCGACTACGCTCTGCAAAAAATTCATTATAAATCGTCGCTGGGTCGCCGCGTCATCAGTCACTGGCAGGATCTCACGCCGGATGAGCAGCAGCGCGCCACGCAGGATAATTCTGCCTGTCAGCAGTTACTGAATCGCTAATCCGTGAGACAGGGAGCAGGCTGTTCACTTCAATAATGAAGGAGTCACCATGACCCAGCCAGAACGTAAAAACTATCCGCAACCGGGGGACGTCAAAGCGCCCTGTACATGATGTAAAGCAGGGCACCACATGAGTTGCCCCTTAGCTACAGAGCAGCAACAGACGATATCCACATGGCAGCATTATTTTGCGCAACATCAGAAACCGTCGCCCGGCTGTTTTTTTGCCTGTTTTCGCCCGGCAGGCCTGACCTCTATTCTGACGGATTTTCCCGGATGAGCGACAGACAGGTAGACGACTGCGGCCATTTAAAGAATGCCGATTGAAAGATAGTTGTGGAACAGATCGCTCAACTTCGTCTGAAATTTTTCGGGACAAAAGAAAATTGATGACTCCATAGATGTTCAGGGCGTCAGACGAGACAATTTATGCCCTCCCCCGGTTACGCCATCAGGCCTGAGCGAAGGCTGTATCGCTCTTCAGCACCCGATTTCGCTCAACTATCTGCGCGAAATATTACTTCAATCCAATCCGACGCTGAACACTTTCGTTAGACAGCTCAAAGCCTATGGCACAATAAAGGTATATTCACGGTGCGAATTATTTTACCCGGCCTGCTGTTTGTTCTTTGCGCAATAGCAATTTCAAAGCGATAGCTATCGTCGTACCCGTCGGTTTCTTTTATGCCTTGGCCGCTGCTTTTCATATCAATGGCGATGAAGCGGCCATCGACTTCATACTGGTAGCCAGTTTCATTCTTTCAGTAATCACGTCTGCTGCGTTTTTTATGGTTGCTGAAAGGTTTGTGCAAAAAACGCTGAGCATGGCTGCATGATTAATGAGTCAGTTAATGAGAGTGACGCTCTGATCTGATCCCCCTGCGAGTGAACTTTCTTTATGCCGCGCAGCATCCTTACCTCTTTTCCTCGATGGTGTGATTAGACAATTTCTTCATACCGCTACAGGTAATAGCCGTCAGCTTTACCGTTGTCACCGCTGGCAGCATCTGCTTCACTTGCTGGCGCGTCACCGCCCCGATAAAGAGCGATGCTGTAGCATCCGGACGCACTCAGTCGAAATTGACCCTTTTCCCCTTTTTAATCAGCCCTCAAAGCCCCTGCGGCATCCTTTTCGCAAATGCGAAGAATCTCCGCGTGACTATAATTTTGACCTGCATGGCCTTTTTTTATATATGCAAGAAAATCGTAAGGAATTTGTAAAGCCTGGCAAAAAGATGCGGTACAATTCCGGCAAATTGCTTTATTAATATATGCCAGGAAGGTATTCCCTCTGATGATTTACGATTGTTTCCTGTATTACGATGAAGACATGCTATTAGAGCTGCGCCTGAATACGCTTTATGAACATGTTGACCGGTTTGTCATCGTGGAGTCCCTTTACACGTTTACCGGCAAGCGCCGTGACAGGCTGAATTTCGATATCCAGAAATTTTCGGCTTTTCGTGACAAGATTATTTATGTCGTTAATGACGCCATACCGACCATTTATCAGCATGAGTTTGTCTCCGGCAGTTCAGTCGTAAAAGCAGGCGAAACCGATCCCTGGGAAAACGAGACAATTGCCCGTAATGCTATTATGCGCGGCCTCGACTTCGCCCAGGATAGCGACATTATTATGGTCTCGGACGTTGACGAGATCCCCCGCCCGGAGGCCCTGAAACAGTTCAGCTCGCGCCATCTCTGCACGACGCTGTACCAGAATTTTTATAACTTTAAATTCAATGTTCAGGTACTCAACGATGATGGCTCTGCGCGCCTGTGCCGCCTGCCAAAGATGACCACCATGAAGAATCTGAAACGCTTCTTCCTCGGGCAGCCGGAATTGCTGCGCAACGTGAAGCGCAAAGGTACGCCCATCAGGGAGAGCTGGTGGCGCTGGAAGCTGCTTAAGCTTCGCACCCGTACGGTCCGGGATGCTGGCTGGCACTTCTCATGGGTCATGACAGACGCCCGCATCAGCGAGAAGATGGCGACGATTTCCCATACGGAACATAATCTTCCGGAGTTCAACAATCCGGATCATATCCGTCGCTGTGTTGAGCAGAATATTGATATCTGGAACCGGCCCCGGAAAATGGTGATCAGGCCAGTCACGCATGAATTTATGCCTGTCTGGCTGGTGCATAATCAGGCCCGGTTTAGTGACTTTATCAAACGTTAGTTGCTGCATAGTTTTAGCCCACACTCAGCGATTTTTTTATTGTCAGCTGATGTATCACTGCCGGGTAAACCTGTTACAACAATGCGTTGAGGGTAAAGGCTATGCCTTGACGTCGGCAATCACATACGGGCTGTTAACCCGCGACCGATCAGCCAGTGGCAGGAACTCACGCAGGATAATTCTGCCTGTCAGCAGTGACTGAATCGCTAATCCGTGACACAGGGAGCAGGCTGTTCACTTCAATGATGACGGAGTCACCATGACCCAGCCAGAACGTAAAAACTATCCGCAACTGGGGGACGTCAAAGCGCCCTATGTGCATGCAGTGAAACATGGCAGCACACTCTATGTTTCCGGGCTGACGGCGTTTGGCACGGCAGCGCAGCAGGGAGAGATAGCTGAGCAGGCGGAAGCCATTTTTGACCAGCTCCGCCTTGTTGCAGAGGCCGAGCAGACCTCACTCGCCGCACTACTGAAGGTCACGATATTCGTGACCTCGTTCACCGAAATAAATGCCCTGCGCCAGGTCCTCTATCGCTATTACGGTGATCATCTGCCCGCCAGCTCGCTGGTGCAGGTCAGCGGGCTGTTCTCGCCGGATCTGCGCATTGAGATTGAGGCCATATTCGCGCTCTGAATGACGGGCCTCAGAGCAGCCATGCTGACGCGGCCGCGCCGCGCGCCAGATAGCCGATGCGATAGACCTCCTGCTCACCCGCGGGCCGCTGAGAGGAGGCACGGAGAGTGATCCCCTGCCAGCGGCTCACATCCCAGGCGCTCAAGCCGGACCTTTCCGGCAGCGCGGTAAGAACCGTATGAGGCGGGATCGTCCAGCGCTCCAGCGTCATAAAGCGGGCTTCGGCTAAATCCGGTATCGGAGCCTGGTCCTCAGAAGCCAGCCAGCATTCGGGAGTCGGCCAGCCAAAATCGCGGACCAGCGCGGCGAAGCCGGGCGTCTGCAGGAAACGCTGCATCGCTCGTGCCTCCTGCCAGAAATAGATCGGCGCATAGCGGTTTTCCCCTAAGCCCCCCTCCTCACGGCGGGCACAGAGATACGCTTTGGCTATCAGCCCCGGAAAGCCATTCAGCCTGGCGCCATTCTCTCTGATCCGTTGTTCGATAATGCCCATATCGTAGTCGGCGGGCAGAGTAAAACGGTAGTGCATCACAATCATAACGCCTCCTGAGCCAGCATCCGGCCGCCGCTGAAGCTCCACTCTTCGGTGGTGTTAAACTGGATAACGATCATTACATCCTCAGGCGCAATTCCCATCTCCCTCTGCAGCGCCGAGCAGAGCGCATGATAAAACTGCTGCTTCTGCTGCCGGGATCGCGGCCTGCCTGCCGTTATCTGAAACAGCACAAAATCATCGCTGCGGCCGTCGCTCAGATAATGACGATCGAATACCCGCTGAGCGACAGGCAGCATCTCAATGATCTGAAAGCAGTCCTGCCGGGGGACGGAGAACTCCGCCACCAGCGCCTGCTGAAGCAGCCCGGAGAGCTGACGCAGCGCCGCATCGCTGTAGCCCTGAAGCAGGGTTATTCGTGTGACGGGCATGTGTTGTCCTCCAGATAGTTCAGCGCGGTAACCGCAGCAGGCCAGCCCGCGTAAAACGCCAGATGCGTGAAACTTTCCACCAGCTCATCCCGGCTCAGTCCGTTTTGCCGGGCAAACCGGATATGCCAGGGGAGCTGCTCAACCCGTCCCAGCGCCGTCAGGGTTGCCAGCGTCAGCAGGCTGCGCTCCCGTGCTGACAGCTGGTCGCGCTGCCAGATATCGTCAAACAGCACCTCACGGGTCAGTTCTGCCAGTTTTGGTGCCTGCTGCGCCAGTGTTTCTCTGTTCAGTGAAGTTTTCATTGCACACTCCTTAGGGGTCAGACAGAGTGTCTCCCGGGATGATCATCCTGAAAATCAAATTAATCAGTACCTACCCTTCACCTTTACAGGACGATAATGGACAGGTTACCGGAATCTCTGGATATGGATGCGCTGCGCAGTTTTGTGGCGGGAATAGATGCGGGGAGCTTCGCCCTGGCCGCGCAGCATCTCTGCCGGTCCGCTTCAGCCGTCAGCGCGCAGCTCAAAAAACTCGAGCAGCAATGCGGTACGCCACTGGTAATGAAAAAAGGGCGACATCTGCAACTGACCCGCAGCGGAGAACAGCTGATGAGCTATGCCCGACGACTGCTGACGCTGAACGACGAGGCGCTGCGGGCGGTAAAAGGCGAAGGATTACAGGGGGAGATCCGTATCGGCATGCAGGAGGATTTTGGCGAAGCCCTGATGCCCGCCATTCTCGGCGCTTTTAACCGCCAGCATCCGGATGTAATGCTGACAGCCAGGGTTGACCGCAATCAGGCGCTGCTCACGGCGCTGGCGCGTCATGAACTGGACCTGGCGCTGCTCTGGCAGTCTGAACGGCAGCGTGGCACGCAACTGATTGGACACTGTCCGTTAGCCTGGATACAGCATCCGGCTTTTGATCTGGCGGGCTTTTTGCAGCGCGGTGAGCCGCTGCCGCTGGTGGTTTTCGATGCACCCTGCGTGATGCGATCCCGCGCCACGGAGGCACTGGATCGGGCCGGTATTCCGTGGCGCGTGGTGTTTACCAGCCACAGCCTGAGCGGGATCTGGGCCGCACTGCAGGCCGGGCTGGGGATAACGCTGCGCACCCGCGCCGGGTTGCCGGAGACGCTCGGGGTGGAATCCCGGCGGCTGCCCGCGCCCGGCACCCTGGGTATCGCGCTGGCCTGCGCCGATCAGGAAAACGATCCGGCGCGTGCGCTGTTGCAGCATCTGATCGCAGAAGCCGCCCTGCCCTTTGTGGCCCGCTGACGGCGGGTCACAAAGCCCGCTGGATCAGCGACGCGCAATACTCCGCAGAAAGCTCGCGATCCCCGAACAGAATATGGAACATCACGGGTGCCACGACCGCATCGACCGCACGATTAACGTCAAATCCCGCCTCTCCGCGTGCCAGCGCACGGCTGTTGAGCGTTTCCAGATGCTGATAGGTGAAGTGGCAGCATCGCTGGCTGGCCTGTTCTGCATGACTGCCGATCACATCAGCCAGCAGTTCACGGCCGACCTTCGACGACATCTCCTCAACATATTGCTGAATAAAAACGTTAAGGTCGCCCGTCATTGAACCGGTATCTTCCGGTTCCGCGATTGGCCGCATCCGCGCCAGGGCCACGTCCGCCAGCAGCTGCGTCAGATCGCCCCAGCGCCGATAAATCGTGGAGGGCGTAACGCCGGCCTGATCTGCGATCATCGGCACCGTAATGGCAGAACGATCGTGCGTTTCCAGTAACCGGTTTACCGTCGCATGCACCTCCGCCTGGATACGTGCGCTGCGTCCACCCTGACGAATCATCTCCTTCGCCATCTCTTTCTCCTGCTTTCGCTATCCGAATCATTTTAAAGCAACGAAGTTGCATTAACAGATAGCGGCAGTGTACCGCATCTCAGGCTAAGCAGGCGGTAAAGTGTGCTAAACGAAGTCGGGCGCGGCTTCAGCCGCATCTCAGGTAAAGTGGGAAGGGATCAGCCGGACGTCGCATCACCCTTTTGCACCGCCAGCCAGTCACGGCGGGTCAGGGTGTACATCAGGCTCGGCGGCAGGTCTTTCAGATCCTTTACCTTTTTCAGAAAGGTTAAGCCTGCTTTTTCCAGCACCCGGCGTGACGCCAGATGATTTTCCCGCACCACACCCGTAATGATACTCAGCCCGGCCTCTTCAAATCCGTAACGGATGGCTCTTTGCGATAGCTCGGTCGCGTAGCCTTTTCCCCAGGCGTCCGGTTCAAACCGGTAGCCGAGGTTATTGGTGGGATGACCATCAAACCGGCTTCTGAAAACACCCCCAAAACCGATGATTTTCTCCGGGCGTGCTTTCTCAAAAATGGTCCAGTCGCCGAAGCCGTCATCCTTATAGCTCTGTAATCTGAGTTCCATAGAATGGACCGCGTGTGACCTGTCAGGCCACGGCCCCATCGGGTTAAATCTGTGTGTCTCAGGGTCGCCATAGATTCTGAAGAGATCGTCCAGGTCTTCACGAAGGGTATAGCGGTAAAGCAAACGCTCTGACTCCCAATACATCGACTGCTCCTTGTGGGTACTGAAATTCACGCTATGTCAGCGACCTGTTCTGCCACCCGGCGGTGTTAAGACAGCAGCAGGCAACCGGAAAAACAGTTCATCCGGTAATCGGCTGGTTTTCCGCGTTTTTACCAGGCTCAGGCTGAACAAAGTTTATAAAACACAGTGCCACAGTTCCGGCAGTGATGCCATTGATGTTAATGTTCTGTTAAAGCCAGACGCCAGGTTTCGTCTCTCATCGCCGGCGCCTGAAACGTGGATTCATCAGCAGAGAGGATATGTATGGCTGAACAGCGCAACATCATCACCGAACCGGACGAACTCGACAGTCTCTATGGCAGCGTCGCCCCCCCGTCTATTGCGAAGGTCACCGCTTATATTCATCCCGCGTATCGTCCGTTTATCGAAGCCTCGCCTTTTGTGGCGCTGGCGACCTCGGGGCCGGACGGACTGGATGTCTCCCCGCGCGGCGATCCGGCTGGATTTATTGACATTCAGGATGAGAAAACGCTGCTGCTGCCTGACAGACGGGGAAATAACCGTATCGACAGCCTGCGAAATATTCTGCATGACAACCGGGTTGCGCTGCTGTTTCTTATCCCCGGCATTGGTGAGACGTTACGGGTGAACGGCACGGCGGCGATCAGCACCGATCCGGCGTTGCTGGAGCGGTTTTCCGTCAACCACCAGCAGCCCAGAACCGTACTGCGCATCAGCGTGGAGCGCGTCTTCTTTCAGTGCAGCCGCGCCATTATCCGCGCCGGATTATGGGATGCGGATACACAGATATCCCGCCAGGCCCTGCCGAGCACCGGTTCGATTCTGAAACAGATTGCAGAGATCGACGGGGATGCCTATGACAAAGCGCTGCCGGAAAGGCTGAAAAATTCACTGTATTGAGTCCTTTTCTGTTCAGGCAATCTCAGGGCCTGCGGAAAACCCGAGGGCCACTACGGTGACATTCCGCCGCAAGCCCTGAGTGCCCGGCAGAGAGGATCAGATAACCGAAACAGGGCGTTACGCGAGGCTCTCTAGCCGTTGCTTCGCATTCAGGTAATCGTAAGAGGTGACTTCAATTTTGTTATCACTGAGATCGCTGAAATAAACGGACATGGAGACGTCATGGTCACTGACGCTGAAGGGAATATTATGTTGCTTCAGGACCGGAATCAGTTCGCTGAATGACCGGGCTGCGACCCTGAAAGCCACCGTATGACCCGGATGCTGCGATCGCCGGAGAAAAAGAGAGAGGGATGCCCCGTGGTTACGAATCACCAGCGGGCCGCCCTGCTCGAACCAGAATAAAAGGGACTCGTCGCGAGAAAAGCCCAGGATGGTCTGGTACCACCGCTCGGCAAGCTCAATGTTTTCAACGTACAGATGAATATGGTCAATCTCGTCTATTTTCATTTTCCTGTCTCCTGTTAGTTGTCAGCCATCTTCGCCAGGTTACTTCTGATTAACAATCTGATGAGCACACAGGAACACGAAACATAACCCGGTCTTCTGGCGTGCAGAAAGCGATCTGATTGTTTCACTCACCTCCTGAGTAAGGCTCTGCCATAAAAGCCTCTGTGGATTTTAGCGTTCCTGCACACCTTCATTGCCGCAGCAGGATTTGTTAAAGCAAAGATATTGCATTAAGACACCGTTCGCCGTATATCTTAAAGCTAATATTTTGCATTAAGGTGATCTTTATGAACCCTGCCCTGACGCCTGCGGCGGCCACCCGCACCACGCTATTCAGCTTTACCGGCGCAGTACTGATTTCAGCGACCAGCAGCGCACCCACGCCGCTTTATCCGCTCTATCGCACGCTGTTCCATCTGTCGCCGCCCATGCTGACGCTGGTCTTTGGCGCTTACGCTTTTGCCCTGCTGGCCGCGCTGCTGACGGTAGGAAAAGTGTCGGACTTCACCGGGCGGCGACCGCTGATGCTGCTGGCCCTGGCGCTCAATGCGCTTGCGCTGGTGGTATTCATGCTGGCCAGCTCGGCGGCGACGCTGATAACTGCCCGGCTGGTGCAGGGGTTTGCGACCGGCATCGCCCTGCCAACCTTTGGTGCCAGCCTGATCGACGCCAGCAAAACCCGCGGGCCGCTGCTGAACTCCTTTACGGCATTCCTGGGGATGACCCTGGGCACGCTGGCAGGCGGATTTCTGGTGAGCTTCGCCCCCTTTCCTACCGTCACGCTCTACGCGCTCTTACTGCTGATGATGCTGGCGGCCATGGCGCTCTTACCCCTGATACCGGAAACCATCGCGCCTCAGCCCGGCGTTCTGGCCGCACTGCGTCCTCAGGTCAGCATTCCGCGCCGCGCACTGGGCCCTCTGCTGAAAGTGACGCCGGTCAATATTGCCACCTGGATGCTGGGCGGCTTCTATCTTTCCCTGATGCCCGGCATGGTCGCCAGTGCCACGGGGCTGACGTCACCACTTATCGGCGGATCCGTTGTCGCCACGCTGATGCTGAGCGCAACGGCGGCGGTGCTCCTCTTTCGTCTGCTTCCACCCGCACGCGCACTGGTTATCGGGACGCTGATGCTGATCACCGGCGTCACGGTTACCCTGACCGGCCTCTCACTGCACAGCGTGGCCTGGCTCTATGTCGGCACGGCGATAGCGGGTCAGGGGTTTGGATCGATTTTCTCCAGCGTGCTGAAAATCATTTTGCCGCTCGCCGAAGGACATGAGCGCGCCGGTCTGTTTGCCGCCTTTTTAGTAAAAAGTTACCTCGCCTTTGCCCTGCCCGCGATTGCCGCCGGCATCGCTGCGCCCCATATCGGGCTGAACCAGACCGCCTGGTATTACGGCATGACGCTGATTGTGCTGGCGCTGATGTCGCTGCTGGCCGTCAGAGGGCGTGCATTCGCCGGTGCGCCCGGTTCCTGACATCGTGTAGCGCACCCGATGGCGCTGGCATCGCCCCTGAAGCGGAATTTTCACATACACTCAACGGATTGATTTCAGGCGCAGTGGACGCACAATGCCATGAGTATGATGCCAGCATCCCAGTCAGAGGCGATCTTAGCCCGTTTTTCAGCCGCCACGCGGCAGTGGTTCTCTGCCGCGTTCGCCGCCCCAACGCCGGTGCAGCTGGCGGCCTGGGAGGCCATCGCCCGCGGCGATCATGCACTGGTGATCGCCCCTACCGGTTCCGGGAAAACGCTGGCGGCCTTTCTTACCGCCATCGACACCCTGTTCAGAGCCAGAACGGACGATCCCGCACCCGCGCGTGAAAACACCACCCGCATTCTCTATATTTCGCCTGTGAAGGCGCTGGCGGCTGACGTGCAGCGTAACCTGACGCTGCCGCTGGCCGGGGTCAGCGCCCGCCGTGAGGCACTGAACGCGCCCGCCATCACCCTGAATGTTGGCATGCGTTCCGGAGATACCTCCGGCGCAGAGCGCGCCCGGCTGCTGCGTCGCCCGCCCGATATTCTCATCACCACCCCGGAGTCGCTGTTTCTGATGCTGACCTCAAAAGCCCGCACCACGCTGCAGGGTGTAACGACGGTGATCGTTGATGAGGTGCATGCGGTGGCGGGATCAAAACGGGGATCGCAGCTGGCGCTGAGCCTGGAGCGGCTGGATGCACTGCTGCCCCAGCCCGCCCAGCGCATCGGGCTCTCCGCCACGGTACAGCCCGTCGAACGGGTCGCGGCCTTTCTGGGCGGCTGTCAGCCTGTTCAGGTTGTCAATCCCGCCGCCAGTCGTACATTGCACCTGACAATCGAGGTGCCGGTCGACGATATGACCGACATCGCCGATAGCGAAGATCCGGTCGCAAAATCCGCCGCGACTGGCGGTTCGATCTGGCCACATATTGAGGCGCGCATTCTGCAGCAGGTTATGGCGCATCGCGCCACGCTCGTCTTTGTCAATTCGCGAGGGCTGGCGGAAAAACTGACGGCGCGGCTGAACGCACGCTATCTTGCCGGGCGCGGTCCGTCTGACGACAGTGACAGCGATTGCGAGGCGGACGACACCCTCATCGCGCGCTCGCATCATGGATCCGTGTCCAGAGAGCAGCGAAGCGAGATTGAAGCCGCGCTTAAACAGGGTAGCGTGCGCTGCGTGGTGGCGACCTCAAGCCTGGAGCTGGGCATCGATATGGGTCCGGTGGATCTGGTGATTCAGGTTGGCGCGCCGCTGTCGGTCGCCAGCGCGCTACAGCGGGTGGGACGGGCCGGGCATCAGGTCGGTGGCGTATCGACCGGGATCCTGTTTCCGCGCACCCGGCGCGATCTGCTGGATGCGGCCGTCACGCTCGAACTGATGCAGACCGGCCAGCTGGAGGCGCTGACCCCGCCGCGTAATCCGCTCGATATTCTGGCGCAGCAGACGCTGGCGGCCGTTGCCATGGACAGCCTGCAGGCCGACAGCTGGTTTGCACGGGTGCGCCAGGCCGACCCGTTTCGCACGCTGCCCCGCCGGTTATTTAACGCGACGCTCGACATGCTGGCTGGAAAATTTCCCTCAGATGCGTTTGCTCAGCTCAGGCCGCAGCTGGTGTGGGACCGCGAGCGTGGTCTGCTGACAGCACGCCCCGGCGCGCAGAAGCTGGCCGTGACCAGCGGCGGGACCATCCCCGATCGGGGCACATTCAGCGTCATCCTGCCGGAAGGCGAAGAGCAGGCAGGCTCCAGACGCGTGGGCGAGCTGGATGAGGAGATGGTTTATGAGTCACGGATCAACGATATCGTAACCCTGGGCGCGACGTCGTGGCGCATCCAGCAGATCACCCATGATCAGGTGGTGGTGGTGCCTGCTCCGGGCCGTCCCGCCCGCCTGCCGTTCTGGCGCGGTGAAGGGGTGGGCCGCAGCGCCGACTCGGGCGCCCGCCTCGGCAGATTTCTGCGTATGCTGAACCGGGACACAGCAGAGGTGGCCACAGCCCGACTCAGCACGCTGGGGCTGAATCGTCAGGCGGTCAGTAATCTGCTGGCGCTGGTCGCCGAACAGCGCGCTGCCACCGGCGTCGTGCCGGACGACCAGACGTTGCTGATTGAACGCTGCCGGGACGAAACTGGCGACTGGCGGGTGATCCTGCATTCGCCGTGGGGAAAACGGGTCAATGCCCCCTGGGCGCTGGCGATCGGCGCCCGCATCCGGCAACGCTGGGGTGTCGATGCCGCCATCGCCGCCAGCGATGACGGCATCGTCGCCCACTTTCCCGCCAGCGAAGACGATTTGCCCGCGGCTGACCTGTTTCTCTTTGACGCGGATACGCTCTCGCGGCTGGTGACGGAGAGCGTCGGCCAGTCGGCGCTGTTTGCCGCCCGTTTCCGGGAGTGCGCCTCACGGGCGCTGCTGCTGCCGAGGCGCAATCCGGGCAAACGGTCGCCGCTCTGGCAGCAGCGACTGCGTGCCGGTCATCTGCTGGCCGTCGCGCAGCAGTATGATGATTTCCCCATCCTGATCGAAACCGCCCGCGAATGTCTGCAGGATGTCTATGACCTGCCTGCGCTGCATGCGCTGATGAATCAGGTGGCGGAGGATCGCGTCAGCGTGGTTGAGGTGACGACCGCTCAGCCCTCCCCCTTCGCCGCGCCGCTCTTATTTGGTTACGTCTTGGAGTTTATCTACGCCAGCGATGCTCCGCAGGCGGAACGGCAGGCCTCCCTGCTGACGCTCGACAGCAGCCTGCTGGGTGAGCTGCTTGGCCAGACACCGGAACGCGATCTGCTCAACGCGGGTGCCATTAAGCGGGCGGAACAGGAACTGCAACGCTGCGATCCCCGCTATCAGGCCTCACATACCGAAGGCATCATCGATCTGCTGCGCGACCTCGGCCCGCTCTCTGCGGCAGGCATCGCGGCCCGCTTTTCCGGCAACCCTGACGCGATCTCGCCAGCCATCATGCAGTTCGCAGCGGCCCGCCGGATCATTCCGGTCACTCTCGCCGGCGAAGCCCGCTGGGCGGTGATCGAAGATGCAGGCCGCCTGCGCGATGCGCTGGCCTGCGTGCTGCCTGATGATCTGCCTGCAACCTTTCTGGCATCGGTGGCCGATCCTTTGGGCGATCTGATCAGCCGCTACGCCCGCACGCATGCACTGTTCACAACCCGACAGCTCGCCACCCACTTCGGGCTGGGCACTGCCGTGGCAGACGAGCGGCTGCGCGCCCTGCATTCACAGGGCAGCCTGATGAATATTGGCGCGGGCACAGAGGCCGCAGAAACAGAGTGGGTCACAGCGGAGAACTTCAGACGCCTGCGCTTACGTTCACTGCAATCAGCTCGCGAGGCAACCCGCCCGGTCCCCCCTTCCGCATGGGTTCGCCTGCTGCTGGAGCGGCACGGTTTACATGATCTGCAGCGGGAAGAACACCAGGGTGCCAGCGGGCTGCTGCGGGTAATTGAGCAGCTCGCTGGCGTGCCGCTTCCGGCCTCGCTGTGGGAATCGCAGATCCTGCCGGCCCGTATCGCCGACTATCAGCCCGCGATGCTCGACGCGCTGTTAGCCCGTGGCGAGGTGATCTGGTGCGGACATAAAGCGCTGGGCCAGAATGATGGGCTGATCTCTTTTCACCTCGCTGAGTTCGCGGCAGAAACGCTGCCGGTGCAGGATGCCTCGCCTGCTCTGCCGCCGTTACAGCCGGCCCTTTCCGACGCACTAAGCCAGGGAGGCGCATGGTTTGTCCATGAGCTGATGGCAAAGATGGAAGAGAGTGCGCCGGAAATGGCGGATATCAATGACGCGCTGTGGCAAGGGGTGTGGCAGGGCTGCGTCACCGCCGACAGCTGGGTTGCCGTGCGCAGCCGCCTCAGCGCGCCAGGCGTGACACGTTCACGTCCGGCGCGGACGCTGCGCACCCGTTTTGGCCACCGCTTTACGCCAGGCGCACTGCCCGCACGGCGGCCAATGGTCAGCCCACTGCCCGGACGCTGGTCACGGATAGTGCGACAGGCGGTTGCGCCTGCCCGGCTGGCCCTGTCGCTGGCGGAGAACCTGCTGGACCGCTATGGCGTCATCACGCGCGGCTGTGTGGTTTCAGAACAGATCCCCGGCGGCTTTCCGGCCCTGCAGCCGGTATTGCGCGGCATGGAAGATGCCGGGCGGCTGCTGCGCGGCCGGTTTGTCGCCGGAGCAGGCGGCGCGCAGTTTGCCGATCATCAGACCATTGAGCGGCTGCGGCAGCTGGCAGAAGACTCCGGGGCCGCGGCGGAGGCGGTCGTGCTGGCGGCCTCTGATCCGGCGAATCCGTTTGGCGCGATGCTCAGCTGGCCGCCACACGCCAGCGCAACCCGGCCTGTCCGCCGTCAGGGCGCGCGGGTGGTCATCGCGGACGGTGCCCTGATGCTCTACCTGACGCCGGGTGGCAAAGAGTTACTGACGTTCAGTGACGATGTCACACGGCTGGAAGCCGCGGTTGCCGCGCTGGGTGCGTCGCTGAAACGTGAAAAACCCGCGAGCTTTACGCTGGAAACGGTGGCGGGTGAACCGGTGTCGCACTCACCCCTGTTTAATGCGCTGCGCCACGCCGGTTTTTCCCGGGTACCGCAGGGGTTCAGCTGGTACCGCTAGCGCAGGTTTCAGCACATCGGCGAAGGCCTGCGCGGTCATCCTGGATCGGCCCGCAGGCTGAATGCCGCCCTCTTCCGCACACTCTTTCCTCAAAGAATGCCGCTTTATTTTGTTCTCCTGACGCCACCAGATAGTTGCCCTGCTGAATCACTATTACACTTGATTTACACCCACGCAGGAGGTTCTCATGTCAGACAGCACCATGACTTTTCAGTTAGGCGATCGTGACGTTAACCGTATCGGTTTTGGCGCAATGCAGCTCGCCGGGCCGGGCGTGTTCGGGCCGGTGAAAGATGAAGCCCGTGCCATGCAGGTTCTGCGCGACGCGATTGAAGCAGGCGTCAATCATATCGACACCAGCGATTTTTATGGCCCGCACGAAACGAACCTGTTAATCAAAAAGAGCCTCTATCCCTATCCGCAGGACCTGTGCATTGTAACCAAAGTGGGCGCCCGGCGGGATGCCAAAGGGGGCTGGCATGCGGCGATGGAGCCGGAGGCGCTGACGCAGGCCGTGGAAGATAATCTGCGTCACCTGGGGCTGGACGTGATTGAAGTGGTGAATCTGCGCAGTATGCTGCATCCGGCCAGACCCAAAGAGGGCTCGCTTGCCCCGCAGCTGGAAGCGCTGCTGGCCTTAAAGGATCGCGGACTCATCCGGCACATTGGACTGAGTAACGTCACGGCCACCCAGATCGCTGAAGCCCAGGCGATGACGCCGATTGCCTGCGTGCAGAATATGTATAACCTCGCACACCGCCAGGATGATGAGCTGGTGGACAGTCTGGCGCAGCAGGGCATTGCCTGGGTGCCCTTTTTCCCGCTGGGCGGCTTTGCGCCGCTGAAGCTGGCGCAGCTGAATGACGTAGCGGCCTCGCTGGATGCCACACCGATGCAGGTCGCGCTGGCGTGGCTGCTGCGCCGCTCACCCAATATCCTGCTCATCCCCGGCACCTCCTCACCCGAACATCTGCGGGAGAACCTGGCCAGCGGCAATCTGGCGTTGTCGGATGAGGTGATGGCGACGCTGAATGCTCTGTAACCTTCAACAGGCGAGGTCACCAGGATGTGATGCCGTCACGTCTGTCACCCACAGACAGTGGCCTGTTTCTGCCAGCAGGCTTTTGGCGAAAGAAAACGGATGACGATCAGTCTGTAGCGGATGATATGCCCGGCTCACGGGCGTTCGCGGCGATAACCGGCCAGAATTTCACTGCCCGGTTCTGGCGATTTCAGGCTGAAATCGCCAGCGTTGCACCCGCACTCACCTGCCCTTTACAGTGAACGCTGACAGTTTGCATGAGGCGAGAAGGAAGACAGGCACGTCGCAGAAAGCGGATAAAAAAAACCGGATTCAGCGTCGGGCTGAATCCGGTGATGGGTCAGACGGCTTCAGCCTCTTTCGGCTTTTCACCAAACTTCTCTTTCATGTGCGTCTCGATCTCTTCCAGACTCTTGCCCCGCGTTTCAGGGACCATCGCCATCACGAAGATCAGTGAACCGACATTGATGGCGGCGAAGATAAAGAAGGTCGTGCTGCCCGCATAGGCCATAACCGGGGGGAAACCAAAGGCGACCACGGCGTTGAATATCCACTGCAGCGAAACGGCCCCGCCGGTCAGCACACCGCGCAGCTGCATCGGGAACAGCTCCGACATCATCAGCCAGTAGACCGGTGAAATACACATCTGCATGCAGAACAGGAACAGCAGAATACAGGCCAGAGCCAGATAGCTCTGCATCAGGCTGGAACTCATAAAGGTCAGCACGCCGCCCAGCAGGATCTGCGCGGTGATCACCAGACACAGACCGGTAATCAGCATCGTGCGGCGCGGGAAGCGGCTGATGGCCCAGATGCCGACAAAGGTCGCCATCACGGAGACCACGCCGTTGCCGATGGTGGCGGCGATCGAGGCGCTGGTGCCCAGTCCGGTGGACTTCAGGATAATGGGCGTGTAGTACATGAAGCCGTTGACCCCGGTAAACTGCGCGACAAAGCCAAGACCGACACCAATGATCATCAGACGAATCACCCATTTCTCGCGGATCAGGGTTTTCGCATCCGGGCCGCGCTCGGCTGCCCTGGCCTGCTTCTTCATCTGTGCCATCTCATGACGGACTTCGCGTGGCGTTTCACGCAGATACTTCAGGATTTTTTTCGCCTCGCGCAGACGTCCTTCCGCCACCAGCCAGTGCGGCGACGCCGGTACGAAGAAGGTGCCGATAAACAGCAGCAGGCCCGGCACCATCGCAATCGCCAGCATGTAACGCCACAGGTGCTCATCGTGCAGCAGATAGCTCAGCAGCGTACTGGCGACATACGCCACCAGCTGGCCGGTGACGATCATCAGTTCGTTGCGACTGACCAGCGGCGCGCGCAATCGCGGCCCGGCAATTTCAGCGATAAACACCGGCACGGTTGACGAGCCACCGCCCACCGCGATACCCAGCAGGAAGCGCATCGCCACCATCACGTTAACCGAGGGTGCCAGCGCCGTACCCAGTGAACCCAGCACAAAGATCACCGCCAGGCTGCGCAGCGTAATACGGCGGCCAAAACGGTCAGAGAAGAACCCACTCAGGAAGGAGCCAATGGCGGCGCCGAACACCAGCGAAGAGGCGACAAGTCCTTCCGTAAAGGCGTTCAGTCCCAGCCCGCCCTGATCCGGCGGTGAGTTCATATAGGGCAGTGCGCCCGAAATGATCCCGGTGTCATAACCAAAGGCCAGCGCCCCCATCGTCGCTACCAGCACCACTAAAAAAATACGCTGGCGTACCGTATCCGCAGGCGCGTGATCGCCTGCATCACCAGAATCTGGTGTATTTGCACTCATAATATTCCTGCCATTAATAAGTTAAACATCCGCATGGTTAAATTTCATACGGAATAGAAATGAAACATATTTACCGATTGGGTAAGGAAGTGTAGACGCTATTTTTAAACTGGCATGGGCAATACGCAGTTAATAAGCGGGAGAGGGAAAAGAAGAAATAAACCGGCGAAACAGTGACTGAAAGAAAGTTATTTCAGGGCATCCCTTCCAGCTCATCCTGGATCCAGTTAAGAAAATGAGCCACGCGGGGAAACCGGGCAAATCCGCGCGGAAAGACCAGATGATGCGCGCTGACGGGCAGGCTCTCCTGTTCAGAGAATACCCTGACAAGTTTCCCGCTGCGCAGATACGCTTCCGCCAGCAGTTCACTCTCAAAAATCAGCCCGTGGCCCAGCATGGCCGCTTCAAGGCTCATATAGGAGCGATCAAAGCGAAACAGCCACTCTTTATCCGGTTGAGGCAGCTGCCGGGAAGCAAACCACTGCGGCCACTGTATCAGCGGCGACTCCGATAAGATCAGCGCATGATGACGCAGATCGGCCGCCTGCTGAACCGGATGCTGTGCCAGATAGGCCGGTGACGCCAGAACCGACATGCGCTCGTGGCGGATTGTTCTGATTTCAAACGCCTTCCAGTCCGGGAAGCCGTGCCGTATCGCCAGATCGATATTATCCCGGCTGAAGGAGAGATTTTCATACGAACAGGAGAGGGTAAGCTGAAACTCCGGATAGCTCTCCCGGAACTTATGGATGCGTGGCAACAGCCAGAGCAGCCCGAAGCTGGGCGCGCAGTGTATCCGCAGATTGCTGCGGACGTTCTCATTACTGATGCGTGCCGTCGCCTGCGCCAGCCCCAGCAGGATCGGACCGATCTCCCGCAGATAATGCTCACCCGAGAGCGTCAGCGTGACCCCTCTGGCAGAGCGATTGAACAGAATACAGCCCAGTTCCCGCTCCAGTTTAGCCAGCTGATGGCTGGCCGCCGAAGGGGTAATACTGAGTGTCTCCGCCGCGCGCGCCACATTACCGAAATGGGCGACCTGCTCAAACACCCGCAGCGCTTTAATTGAAGGTAAGTGATCAGACTGCTTTTCCATCCGCCTCTCCGCGCCGCGATTTTGTGACAGGTGCCCGTTTCTCTGTTGCAGAACTGTTAACTGCATCAAACCAACAAATTCATTCAGCATCAAATGAATTTTTTTGCATTGCCAATTTTCGCCGCGTTATCAATTCTGATCGTGACCCTGCCGGTAGCGATACCGAACCACTGATAATTATTCTTCTGGAGTGGACCATGTTACTTGAAAATAAAGTTGCGATTATTACCGGCGCCGCCTCTCAGCGCGGTATTGGCCGGGCAACGGCGGCCTGTTTTGCTCAGCATGGCGCGCGCGTCGTGGTGCTCGATTTAGATCCTGAGGCCGCGCAGGCCAGCGCCCTGTCGTGCGGCGAAGGACATCTCGGCCTGGCGGCCGATGTAACCGATCCCCTCTCCATCCGCCGGGCCGTCGACCAGATCCTTGCGCATTACGGGCGCATTGATGTACTGGTCAACAACGCGGGCATCACGCAGCCGGTGAAGACGCTGGAGATTGGCCTCAGCGACTACAACCGGATCCTCGACGTCAATCTGCGCGGCACGCTGCTGATGTCCCAGGCGGTGATCCCGACCATGCAGCAGCAGCAAAGCGGCAGCATCATCTGTCTCTCGTCGGTATCGGCTCAGCGCGGCGGCGGAATTTTCGGTGGCCCGCACTACAGCGCAGCGAAAGCGGGCGTACTCGGCCTGACTAAAGCGATGGCGCGCGAGTTTGGTCCGGACCAGATCCGCATCAACGCCCTGACGCCCGGTCTCATCCAGACGGACATTACGGGCGGATTGCTTCAGGATGAGCGTCGTCACGCCATCATCGACGGTATACCGCTCGGCCGCCTGGGCACGGCCAGCGACGTCGCCAGCGCGGCGCTGTTTCTTGCCAGCGATCTCTCCGGCTATCTCACCGGCATCACGCTGGATGTAAATGGCGGCATGCTGATCCACTAAGCAACGCCCTTCCCTGCCCGCCCGTCCGGCGGGCGCCCTTCGGGAGTGAACATCATGACCACGCTTAATCTGAGCGCAGCCGCGGCTGCGCGCGATATCACCTATCGCAAAATTGCCTGGCGGCTGATGCCCTGGCTGATGCTCTGTTATCTCTGTGCTTATCTTGACCGCGTCAATGTGGGTTTTGCGAAGCTGCAGATGATGGACGATCTGTCGCTGAGCGAAACGGTTTACGGGCTGGGTGCTGGCATCTTTTTTATCGGCTACTTCTTCTTTGAGGTACCCAGCAACCTGATCCTGCACCGGGTCGGCGCGCGCCGCTGGATTGCCCGCATCATGATTAGCTGGGGCCTCATCTCGGCGCTCTTCGCCTTTGTGGAGACCGCCTGGCAGTTCTACCTGCTGCGTTTTCTGCTGGGCGTGGCGGAAGCTGGTCTGGCGCCCGGCCTGCTGCTCTACCTCACCTACTGGTTTCCCGCGCACCGTCGCGCACGTATGACGGTGCTCTGGTTTGTGGCCATTCCGCTTTCCGGGATGCTGGGCGGCCCTCTTTCCGGCTGGATCATGGCCACCTTTGCCGGCTTCCACGGCTGGGCGGGCTGGCAGTGGATGTTTTTGCTGGAAGCCATACCGACCATCGTGATGGGCTGTGTGGTGCTGCTGGTGCTCAGGGATCGGGTCGAGCAGGCGGAGTGGCTGGACGACGACGAGAAGCGCCGGGTGCGTGCCGACCTGGATGAGGATAATCAGCAGAAGGCCTGCCACGGCACGTTGCGGGCATTTGTCGCCGACCGTCGTCTGTGGCTGCTGGCGCTGATCTACTTCTGTGTCGTGATGGGTCAGTATGCCCTGACGTTCTGGCTGCCGACGCTGGTGAGAAACTCAGGCGTGAGCGAGCCGCTGCATATCGGTCTGCTGACCAGTCTGCCCTACCTCTGTGCCATCGTCGTGATGCTGCTCGCCGGACGCAGCGGTGACCGCTGCCGTGAACGCCGCTGGCATCTCATCGTGCCGATGGTGGCCGGTCTGACGGGTCTGACGCTGGCGACGCTGCTGAGTCACAGCACCGCTTTCTCCCTGCTCTGCCTCTGTCTCGCTGCGGCAGGCATCCTTTCCGCCTCATCACTGTTCTGGATGCTGCCGACCAATCTGCTGGGCGGCGTCTCTGCGGCCGCGGGCATCGCCGCGGTGAACTGCTTTGCCAATCTCGCCGGCTTTTTCTCGCCGTGGCTGATCGGTGCCATCACCACGGCAACCGGCACCCCCTCATCCGGCATGTACTTTATTGCTGCAGTCCTGCTGGGTGGTGCGCTCTGCGTGCTGCGCATCCGGGCGGCGGATGTTAATCGTTAATCAGGAGGCCACATGACAGACCCTCAATACAGAGCCGACACGCTCTCCTTACAGCAACGCGCCACACGCATCCGTCGCCATGCCTTACTGATGGGGCAGGTGCAGGGCCAGGGCTATATCGGGCAGGCATTAGGCGCAGCCGACCTCCTCGCGGTCAGCTATTTTCATGCCCTGAACTACCGGCCCGGTGAACCTGAATGGGAAGGGCGTGACCGCTTTTATCTCTCGATCGGCCACTACGCAATCGCGCTCTATGCCGCTCTGCTGGAAGCAGGCGTCATTCCCGAAGAGGAGCGGGAAACCTACGGCACCGATGAGAGCCGGTTGCCGATGTCGGGCATGGCGGCTTACACCCCCGGTATGGAGATCACCGGCGGCTCGCTGGGCCACGGGCTGGGCATTGCCGTAGGCGCCTGTCTGGGGCTGAAGCAGAAAGGCTCAACGGCCCGGGTCTATAACCTGCTTTCAGATGGCGAACTGAATGAAGGTTCAACCTGGGAAGCCGTGATGTCCGCGTCACACTGGCAGCTCGATAACCTGATCGCCATCGTCGATGTCAATAATCAGCAGGCTGACGGCCACAGCAGTGAGATTCTGGCTTTTGAGCCGATCGTGGAGCGCTGGCAGGCGTTTGGCTGGTTTGTTCAGCGGGTCGACGGCAACGATATTCCTGCACTGCAGGCCGCGTTTGACGCCGCACGTAACCGGGTGGGGCCGCAGCCGCGCGTCATTATCTGCGACACCCGGATGGGCAAGGGCGTACCGTTTCTGGAAAGCCGTGAAAAGACCCACTTTATCCGCGTCGACGCCGATGAGTGGGACAAAGCACTGACCGCACTGGAACAGGGAGTCTGAGATGAACCTACAACCACAGAAAAAACGGCTGACCACCTCGGCCATGATTGCGTCTATCGCCGCAGAAGGCCAGCCGACGGTGTCTGCCCCCTTTGGTCATGCTCTGGTTTCGCTGGCGCAGCAGCGTCCTGATATAGTCGGCCTGACGGCGGATCTGAGCAAATACACCGATTTGCATCTGTTTGCAGATGCCTTTCCTGCGCGCTTTTATCAGATGGGCATGGCGGAGCAGTTACTGATGAGCGCCGCGGCGGGCATGGCGCGTGAAGGATTCATGCCCTTTGTCACCACCTATGCCGTATTTGCGTCCCGTCGCGCCTATGACTTTATCTGCATGGCGATCGCCGAAGAGAACCTGAATGTCAGGATTGCCTGCGCGCTGCCCGGCCTGACGACCGGCTATGGGCCGAGTCATCAGGCTACCGACGATCTCGCCATCTTCAGGGGAATGCCTAACCTGACCATCATCGATCCCTGCGATGCGCTTGAAATCAGTCAGGTCGTTCCGGCTATTGCCGACCATCGGGGTCCGGTGTATCTGCGGCTGCTGCGCGGCAAGGTGCCGCTGGTGCTGGATAAGTATGCGTACCGCTATCAGCACGGAAAAGCTCAGCGTCTGCGCAGCGGTAAACATGCCGTCATCATCAGCAGTGGCCTGATGACCATGCGCGCCCTGGAGGCGGCTGAGGTGCTGGAGAGCCGGGGCATTGAGGTTGGCGTCGTACATTCGCCCGTGATCAAGCCGCTGGATGAAGAGACGATCCTGCGTGAAGCCGGGGAGGCGCTGCACCACAATCAGCTGGTGATCACTGCTGAGAACCATTCAGTCACCGGCGGGCTGGGCGAAGCGATCGCAGGGCTGTTAATGCGGCAGGGCGTGACGCCACGCTTCAGACAGATTGCGCTGCCGGATGCCTTCCTGGCTGCTGGCGCGTTACCCACGCTGCATGACCGCTATGGCCTCTCAACCGAGGCGGTGGTGAAGCAGATCACCGCCTGGCTGGAAGGCTGAAGGGAACTTAACCGGGCCACCGGCCCGGTTTTCCGCCTGGCTGCTTCACAGAATATCGTCAGTTTTACTGATTGCAGTGGGCCACGCCTTTCTCTCTGTTTGCCACGCCACAATCCCTGAAAACGGGGCAGACGGGCGGATGCAGGATCCAGAAGCACCGGCCGGTGCCGATTCACTGTAAACAGCACGCTTATCTGACCATCGCAGGCGTCTGGCAGGCGCTTCAACCATCCTGTGAGATTCAGGCTAATCCCGTGACGCTGCACAGCCGCTGAATGAGCGCGGCGCGGGTCAACACTGAAGAGAGTTTTACCCCAGAAGTCGTTGTTGTGTTCAGTCAGCATGAACGTCTTTCACTGTCCATGAAAAAATAATTTTACTGCACAGAAAAAGTTATCCACTTTTTCTGTGGATAACTGAGGGATATTTTCTGGGTATCTTTTTTCGTGCCGGAATCAGGTGTTAGCTGTCAACCTGTCACACTCCCTTTTTCGACGTTCTTTTTCAGGCTGACCGATAACAGGCTGGACCTTTCCGCCAGCTTTTCTGGCGATTTCAGCCTGAAATTTCTCTGTAAAATGCAATATAAACAAAAGGTTAAGGATGAATTTAGGCTGGCGGAGGGTTCCGCTGTAAACGGGTTGATCGGGGGATGCGTGTGCATCCGGGGGCAGTCAGGTGTTCAGGGCACTGGGGGGAATAAGGTTGGTCACAAATGAATCAGTGCCGGAAATTCTTCTCTTGCAATATCGTGATGAGCCAGCCTGTGCTCAGGACACAGCTGCCTGCCAGCCAATCTCTTAGCGCAGACTCATCATGGGCTGTGATTAATTGCGCAAAGGTACGGAGCAGAATCTGACCTCACCTGAAATTTCACAAAAGCCTGGCGATTTCAGGCTGGTAATAATTAAAAAAGAATAATAATATCAATTAATTAACCTTGAACTACCGTGATAAAGCGTGGCGATTTCAGCCTGAAATTGGCTGCATCCCGGATGAAACAGTGATGAGCAGGCAAAAAAAAACCGGTCCAGCGCACCGGTTTCTTCTGGAAGGGACCGTTACCGGTTCAGATACTTTTTCAGCGTCTCTGCGATCACTTTATCCAGCTCTTCCTGCAGCTCTTTCGACTGACGGTTAAACTCATAACTGAACATCCGGCCACGCACCTTTTTACGGGCGAAGCGATCTTTGTCCGCAAACGACCAGAGCGTTGTCGCCTGGGTTTTATCTTTCTCCGGCTCCTTCACCAGCGTCTGGCTGCCCTGACGGATCAGACGCAGGATGTGATTCTTCAGCTCATCCTCAGCCAGGCCTTCACGGGCACGGACAACATCAATTTCCCGCGAAATAGCATTGATTAACGTGTCGATGCTTTGTCCGGATTCGCTTAACCTGTCCGTGGCCTGTAACAGTGCCTTGTAGTCAGGATAAGTCAGCTCGGCATGATTCGGAAAAAGTGTGATCAGGTCGGCTGGCACGCTGGCCGCCTGCAGGGCACGGGTAACTTTCGCCTGGGAGAGTCCCTGATTCTCAGCAATCTCTTTCTGCGACAGGCCGCCATCTTTCAGCGTCAGCAGGCGCATCCCCACTTCACGCAGATTATGTTCACGCGCCGTCTGAATATCCTGCGCCAGCCTGCGCGCTTCATCCGCAGTAATGGCGGCATCCGTGACCAGCACGTCAAGGCCGGTTTTGCAGTGCAGCGCGGCCGCACGGCGGCGTGAGCCGTCGAGGATCTCGATACGCTCGTCACGCATCACGCCAATGGCCGGGAAGAACTGCTGCAGCTTGATCGTGCGGATGATGTCACGCAGTGAATCGGGCGTCAGGCCAGCCTGATCGCGTCCGTTGGTTTCCATCGTGACAAACGTTTTACTCTCAACCTCAGCAGCGGCAATACGTTCAAAGCGAAACAGGGCGCGCTTGCCCGTGGCCAGTACGAAAGTCTGATTATACTGGCTGTCAGGCGCCTCATTTTCCAGGGGAGTCTGGCTGAAGGTTCTGCCAATCGTAATTCTCTTTGCGCTCATACAAACCTCAGTTCAGGCGAATAAATTCGATACGATCGAACACGGCTTTTGCAAAATCCTCAGCGGCTGAGCGCGCATTTTTCAGCGCTTCGCTGCTGCCGACGTAGGTCGACGGATTGGCGGAGATGACCGTATCAAATGATTCCCCGCAGCGTTCGAAGCCATCGAGGCGGGGAAGGGCGGCATCGAGCATGTCGCCCCCAAAAATCTCTTTTGCCAGACTATGGCAAAGTTTGTGATCGGCTTTGTTGGAAAGCTTGGACATAAAGCCGATGTTGCCCTGCAGACGGCAGGTTGCCCCGGAATCTTCAATAATCGCAATCAGCTCCGGCAGGCGCGTCAGGTATTTCAGCGTCGAGTGGAAATCAACCTGAGCGGGAGGAACAGGCGTCATCAGCAGATCGGATGCCGCAATCGCATTTTTCAGAAACGCATCCAGGTGCGGCCCGCTGTCGATAAAGATAAAGTCATAATCTTTCTTCAGTTTGGCAATGACGTTGTCATACAGCACGGCATGCACATTTTGTTCGGGCAGGTGTTCCGCGCACAGCTCGTCCCAGCGTGAGGCGATAAAGGCGTCATCGATCGACGCCGGCAGCACATCGACTCCCGGAATGATCGACGGCACAATAAATTCGCTGATCAGCTCATCACGCGACACGTTCTGCAGCATCGCCTGCGCGGCGGTCGCTTCCACCAGCCCGACGGAGCGCTCATGATTCAGAAACATCGTTGCAGAGGATTGTGGATCGAGGTCGATGACCAGAATCCGCAGATCTTCATATAAGAGGTGAGGGTGGGCGCGCAGCGCATGCGCCAGAGAAACGGTGGAGACCGTTTTAGAGACCCCGCCCTTCAGGTTGCCAACAAACAGGGTGTAGGCCTCATCGTGACGATCCCGGTACTTCGGCACGCCACGATGATGGTAGATATCGATAATGTTCTGAATCGACATGGCATATTTAACGGAAGAACCCGCCGCACGTTTATCGAACTGATAACCGCTCTCTTCCATCTCGTTGACAGCATAATCCACACTGGCCCGGGTCAGTTTTGGCAACTTCGCCAGTGCCGCTTTGGCATAGACCTGATAATAGGTGTTTTCGTGCAACTCCTGCTTCTGCGCCTGGATTTGTTCGGTGAGGCTCAGCAGCATGCGTTCTGAACGCTGCGCAACCTTCATCACCTGCTTGTCATCGTTAGCCATCGTTGCTCCAAACATGTAGGATTTACGACTTTATACATAAATCCTGCACATGAGGCAATAAATTATCTTCTCAACGTAATCTGCGATTGTATGCAACTGCACGGGTTCTGGTGAGCTACATCACATTATTGTAACTGTCCTGCCAGAATGACCGCGCTTCCGGCCTGAAAAGATTCACTGTAATCAGCAGAACGTTCACTGTAATCAGTTATGGAAGGCTTATTGACGGATGCAGGAGGCACCGGACGGGCAGATGAGTAAAAAGCGTTCAGAAAGCAGTAAACGTTCACTGTAATCAGTAATCGTCGCCTGACGCCCTGAAAGGGCGGGTCACCCTGTTTGCCCTGCCTGTCTGCGGAAGAGGGCGGACGTATCGCTTCAGACATTCACTGTAATCAGTAGTCCGCTGCCTGGGATCGTCTGCCTGACGTTCACTGTAATCAGCACTGCTTCCGTCATGCCCGGCAGCGATGTGTCTGCCCGACGTTCACTGTAATCAGTAAAGCGTTGCGCAATATCCTCTGGATGATCAAAAAACCGGCGGTGAAGAACAGAAATTATTCAAAATTAACTGTGACCTTTATCACAAAACAATCCACCACCCTATATTCACTGTAATCAGTAACCGCCAAGCAGCGAAACGTTGACTATAGTCAGAAGAAAAACAGAGCCAGCCCGCAAACATTCACTGTAATCAGCAGTGAGGCAGGTGGCTGAAGAGGTCGGCGAGCGTCGCTGCGAGCATAAGGTGATAACCGCGCAGCCTGATGGCACGAAGGGGTGCGTGCAGATGCTGCCATTAACCAACCAGAATGAACGGGAAGGGCTAAACGAGACGCTGTTCTGGCTGTATGGCGGTAAACAGGCTTTACGCTGCGGGCTTTAGATCTGGTATTCACTGTAATCAGTAAACAGGACGACGCGTTCACTCCTCCGCTCGCCAGCATTCACTGTAATCAGTAAGCATTCACTGCAATCAGCAGCGGTTCCCGGTCAGGCATCTGTCGGGCACACAGAATCACACCAGCAGCTGACGTTCACTGTAATCAGTAAGCCTGCACAGGACGAGTTAAGGGAGGTGATCTGTCCGCGATGATTCACTGTAATCAGTAACAGTGTCACGCCGCAGATCATAATGAGCAGGCCTTTATGCAGGCTGAGCCTGTGTTGCCAGCCTGAACGGCAGGGCGGGCCGCCACCCTTCACTGTATTCAGTAACGTTCACTGTAATCAGTAAGCCCTCGCTCTCAGCGAGCGTGCGGGCATTCACTGTAATCAGCAGTGGCGTTGTCACCTGCCAGACAGAGAATGTATGTAAGCACACACTTACCTTTAAAGGCTTATGCCACCGCAGGCAAAGAAAAGGGGATTGAAGGCTGGACTGCCCGTGAGCCGTTGCGTACTGATTACAGTGAACGGTGCTGATTACAGTGAATGTAGCTGATTACAGTGAATGATAAGACGCCGATCCCACTGCAGCGGTGGTAGCGAACGTGACACTGCCACGGGTCTGACTGATTACAGTGAATGTGCGGAGTCAGTCATCAAACTCAATGTCATCCAGCGACTCAATGCTTTCCAGATTCCCGATGCCATCGAGCTTAGGCGTCCGGCTGTGGATGATGAAGAAGACAGAACGCCCGCGCTTTACTTCCGAGTAATCCAGATAGCCAATCTCTTTAAGCTGCTCCATGGCGCGGCGCACCACATGGTTCTGCGTCGTGGTCTTGGAGCCGAGATTCAGGCGCATCCGCAGACGGGCCAGCGAGATGGGTGCAGGGTTGGTCGGCAGGCTCTCCAGGAAGGTGTAGAGCGCCTGTGCAGACTCTTTGCGCTTAAGACGGGATATCGCGCGAAGCTGAAGCAGCACCTTGTGATCGAAATTGTAGAGCTCAAACAGCTTGGGATCGGCCTGAATACGCACGATATCTTTTTCACGATCGTAATAAGCAGACTGCACGAGGTGGGTATGATACGCCTTGCCATTGCCTTCAAAGGAGAGGGTATTGGTCGCAATCCGGCGCAGAGAGGCATCCAGACGCTTACGCAGCGCTGCGGAAGAGTTAGCAGAGGGAATACCACACATCTTCACAAAGTCGATAAACGGCAGCGTCACCGTGTCGCCTTTGGTGGGATAGCGCGAGAAAGACTGAATGATGCCCGCCCAGGTTTTGAAATCGTTATCCATATCCAGCCGCGCGCCGGTGATGGTAATCTTTTCGTAGCCCTCGGCTTTTACCAGCGTCAGGTTCTTCAGCTCTTTGGTGGCATCCGTCGAGGCCATCGCACCGGATTTACCGCGTGCCGTCGATTTCAGCGTTGGCACGAACAGTCCCAGACGCATTAAGGCCACCGGCTGAACGGTATTATTCTTGTTAGGATGAAGCTGGATAACTTCACCACTGTTTTTGGTCACTGACAGAAAAGGTTCTAGTAACGCTTTGTTTTCGTTGTCTTTATCTGCCAT